>NC_019702.1:638227-957341 GCF_000317085.1 Synechococcus sp. PCC 7502 | reverse complement strand
CATTTCGTTGATTTTACAGCTTTTCTTGCAGTGCAGCCTTCATTAATATCATCTTAAATTGAATAAGTTAATTAAATTAGCTCCATACCTAGGGATCATGCTAAAAGTGCAATCAAAATGTCTGAGTAAGCATCAGATTGAAAAAATTAAAAAAATTAAATGTTATATTAAGTTCTTACTACAATTCTAAATTAAGCATCTAATAACTAAATAATAATTAAATAAAAAATCTATTAAAAAAAATCTATCTATGGCAACAAGTTTTTCCTTTGATGTGGTTAGTGAATTTGAATATCAGGAAATGGTTAATGCGATCGATCAGAGTAAACGAGAAATTATTAGCCGCTATGATCTCAAAAACACAGGTACAGAAATAAACCTAGAACCAGATAGTATCACCATTAAAACTGATAGTGAATTTACCCTAACCTCCGTCCATGATGTTTTACAATCTAAGGCAATTAAACGAAATTTATCTCTGAAAATCTTCGACTATGGCAAAATTGAATCAGCCAGTGGCGATCGCATAGTTCAAGTCATTAAACTCAGAAAAGGAATTGAGCAGGATTTAGCCAAAAAAATTTCTAAACTGATTAGAGATAACTTTCCCAAGGTTCAAGCCGCAATTCAAGGGGATTCCTTACGAGTAACTTCTAAGTCCAAAGATGAATTACAAGCAGTTATGCAACTTCTGAAAGCCCAAGACTTTCCCACTGCCCTTCAATTTAATAATTATCGCTAATAAATCCCTGATAAATATAGTTAGCCAGTTCTCTGTCTGATTAAAAATGAGGGTAAGTCCACTTTATTCGGTTCGATAATTTTAGGAATATCCTTACCATCTATAAATCGTTCGAGGGCAGTACTTAGCTGAATAGCATGGTTTTGATGAATTAGAGATTTTTCTCGCCAATGTTGGACAGCGGCTTCGTACTCTATGGCTTGTCCAGATTGTTGTAAGATTTGTTCCTGTAGTTCCCCAATTTGATGTTCTAATTCTTTGATCCGATTTTGGGAGTTGGTATATTCGTTTTGCAAGCTTCTAATTGATTGCTCTAGTACCGATTGCAAAGAAATATTTCGGGTCTGTTCACGGTGGGAGTTGCTAGGACTAGATTGTAATTTTTGCAGAGTTTTAGTATTTTGTGCCATTTCTAACAATGCTGTTTCCAGATTATTCTCTAGCTCCAGTTGCTTTGCCTCTAGGAGTAGTTTCTGTTCATTAAGTTCTTGAATTTGCTGTTCCTGATGCGCTAGTCGTTCCTGGTCGATCGCCCGTAATTTGGCAAAGGACGTGATTAAATCATGCTGTTGTTGTTCCCATGAGTGTTGAAGTTGACTGTGGAGCGATCGCTGTAGTTCTTTTGCCGTAGCCTCAGTATGGTTAAGTTCCAATTTCAGATGCTTGATTTCTCTATGCAGCCGCTCTGATTCCGTTAGCCTTTGTTGCTGATCTTGCTCATGGTCTCGGCACCTTTGCTGGAGGTGAGCTACTTCTTGACGGAGAGCAATTAATTCTGTTAATTCTTGATGATTTAAGTCGGGTGTAGGATTACTGTTAACTTGAGAGCCATTAACTTCAAAATTATCACCATGATTAAGTTGAGTGTGAGACACTTCGCTGGGAAAAAGATTAGCCGCCAAATTAGATTCAGTCACCGATGACCTCCCTATTCACTAATTCTTGAATGCGTTTTGCTGCCACCTCACCTGGTTTATATTCTATTACGGTTAACCCGCGATCGAACGCTGTACGAATATCAGTACTGTCGGGAATCGTAACTGGAGATAAAATATGGGCAAAGGCACTTTGAGCTTGCTTGTATAAAGCCCCTGTATGTGAGTTCGACCATACCCCATTTGCTAGGTAGCGATCGTCTAACATATTAATTATGACCTTTACTTCCCGCACGCCAATAAAATTTTCCGCCTCTTTGATAAAGCTAATAGTAGTTTCAGTGCATTGAAAATCAGTGCGATTAAGCCTTGTGGGAATAAATACCTTCGTTGCAGGTACAAGGGCATTGGCGGTTAGTTCGTTTAGATCGCCGGGACTATCAATAAAAATATAGTCGTAATGTTCCTTAATTCTCTCAATTTCCCGCTTTAAGACTCCTTCCTTACCCATTTGCATTGCTGATAGTTGTGCTACTGCTTCTGCCATAGACACATGGGAAGATACTATATCAAGTCCTTTTTTGCTTTCAAAAATTAGGTCTTCAATATGCCGATCTGGTCGCTTTTTGAGAAATGCTAGGACAGTTTCACTTTCTTCTAAGCCCTTAGTTGTTCCTAAAAACAAACTGCTACAGGTAGTCTGAGAAGTCATATCAATCACTAGAACCTTTGCACCAGTTAATGCTGTGAAGTGAGCAGTATTAGAGCATAGGGTTGACTTACCTGTACCGCCTTTATTATTGGTAAAAGCAAAAATTTTAGTCATCGACTCAGTTGCGGGAGAAATTAATACTAGCTAATTTAGACTAAATGCAGACTTCCTTACGAGATTCCCAACTTAGATATTAGACAGCTATATATTAGGATGCCAATAGTAAAGTAAATCTTTAGAACAAATCTTTATTTATTTCTTTACTCAGAAGATTAGCAGAGTTTTCAAATTTTTCCCAACTCTATAAGCTGAGAATAAGTTGGAATCATCAAGTTGGGAGCGTCTCAATCGCTTAAGTTTATCTGTAAATGTTGATATTTAACTAAGTACCCTAGCCCAAAAATAGCTTATAGGCAGGATTTTTATTTTCATCCCAGTAGCGATAGCCCAGATGATCTAGAAATAATTGCCACTCGGTCATTTCATCTGGGGGAACTTGAATACCCACCACAATTCTGCCGTAGTCTGCACCGTTATTACGATAGTGGAATAGACTGATATTCCAATTGGGACTCATGGAGCCGACAAATTTCATTAATGCGCCCGGACGTTCAGGAAACTCAAACCGATAGAGTAATTCATTACTAGCTAAGGGCGATCGCCCACCAACTAGATGACGTAAGTGCAGTTTTGTCAGTTCATCATCACTCAAGTCAAGGGTTTTAAACCCATTAGCTTCAAAGGTTTCCACAATTTTTTTAGCATCGGCACGGTTAACAATTTGCATTCCCACAAAAATATGGGCGGTTTCAGCATCGGCAATGCGATAGTTAAATTCGGTCATGTTACGCTTGCCAATACAATCACAAAATTTACGCAAGCTCCCCGCAGTCTCTGGAATAGTTACGGCAAAAATTGCCTCTCGCCGTTCCCCAAATTCGGCACGTTCTGCCACAAACCGCAGGCGATCAAAGTTCATATTGGCACCACAGGCAACAGCAATTAGAGTTTGTCCTTGAATTTGTTCTCGTTCCACATACATCTTCGCCGCAGCGATCGCTAAAGCTCCAGCAGGCTCTAAAATTGATCTCGTATCTTCAAATACATCTTTAATTGCCGCACAGGTATCATCGGTATCCACTAGCATCACTTCATCCACATACTGCTGACACAGACGAAAGGTTTCCTCTCCCACTTCTTTGACCGCCACACCATCGGCAAATAGCCCCACCTGATTTAAGCGGACTCGGTGTCCTGCCTTGAGAGATTGATTCATGGCATCGGAATCCACAGGTTCTACACCGATAATTTTTATTTCTGGACGTAATCGTTTCACGTATGCCGCAATACCAGAGATTAAGCCACCGCCACCAATAGCCACAAAAATAGCAGCGATCGGTTGCTGACACTGGCGCAGAATTTCCATACCAATGGTGCCTTGTCCTGCAATCACATCGGGATCATCAAAGGGATGAATAAAAGTTAAACCTTCTTGTATTTCTAATTTACGCGCATAGCCATAGGCATCATCAAAGCTATCCCCATGCAGAATTACCTCTCCACCAAGGGACTTGACCGCATTGACCTTTACATCTGGCGTGGTTTCGGGCATGACAATTATTGCCTTTGTTCCCAGTCTTTTTGCCCCTAGTGCTACCCCTTGGGCATGGTTCCCCGCCGATGCCGCAATCACTCCCTTTGCCAGTAATTCAGGCGATAGCTTTGCCATTTTGTTGTATGCTCCCCGCAATTTGAAGGAAAAAACCGACTGCATATCTTCCCGCTTCAGTAACAGTCGATTATTTAGTCGAGTGGAAAGGTTGGCAGCATATTCTAAAGGAGTCTCTTGGGCAACATCATAAACACGGGCGGTGAGAATTTGGACTAAATAGTCACAATACATGGTGTGAATTTAATAAAGAATTAAAATTTTGGATAAAATTGAACAAAAATTGAAAATTAAACAAAAGTAAAAAAAAGGCTGAGGTGTAATTTTAAGCTATTTATCAGCTACTTAAGAGGTTGTATTTTTACCTGCAAGATTAAAAAAAGCTGGGTATTCTCTCTATTCCTATATTGGTTCAGTTTATAAATTTATCAAGTCTCTATTAGTTCATATCTTGGCTTCCGTACATAAATCCCAACCTCCTAACCTGCGTCCTCGACTGGTAAAACGTAGGCAAAGTCCTGCCTTAAACGTAATTCGTTTGGGTAGTGAGCATTCCTATTGGCGAGACATTTATCATTTACTATTGACAATTCATTGGCTATGGTTAGTTAGCTTAATTTGTGTAGGCTATGTAGCGATTAATGCAGGTTTTGCCTTGCTTTATCTTGCTGGTGGTGACTGTCTTAAAAATGCTGTGCCTAATTCCTTTGGAGATGCTTTCTTTTTTAGTGTTCAAACTATGGCAACTATTGGCTATGGCTCCATTTATCCCAGTACGGTCTATGCCAATGTGATAGTGGTGGTAGAGGCTTTAGTTGGCTTGATTACCGTAGCCATGGCAACTGGACTGATGTTTGCCCGATTTGCCCGACCCACATCCAGAATTTTATTTAGCCAAGTGGCAGTAATTACTAATTATAATGGCTTACCAACTTTGATGTTTAGGGCTGCTAACGAACGTCAAAATACAATTTTAGAGGCAAAACTTTGGGCAGTTTTACTCAGAGATGAGATTAGTGATGAAGGTTCAACTATGCGGAGATTTTATGATTTAAAGCTAACCCGCAGCCAAACACCAATTTTTTCTTTGACTTGGATGGCAATGCATATTATTGATGAAACCAGTCCCTTGCATGGATTTACGACCCAAACTTTACAGGAAGTCGATGCCGAAATTATCGTTACCCTAACAGGTATAGACGAAACCTTTGCCCAGACTATTTATGCGCGCCATTCCTTTATTTGTGATGAGATTGCTTGGAATATGAGGTTTGTGGATATTTTAGCAAAACTGCCCGATGGTGGGCGATCGATTGACTATAGGCTATTTCACCAGATTACTCCTGCAGCTACCAAAATCTAGTTGTAAATTCTGAAAAATACGGTGACATTATGTTTAATCCCTTTAATCAAATAGTTAATAAACCCATACCCATTCCACCGCAGCAAGGACAGGAATCAGTGTGGGATTATCCCCGTCCACCTCGATTAGAAGATACATCAAAGCTCATTGAAATTGTTTGTAATGGGGTAGTGATCGCCAAGACAAATAAAGCTAAACGAGTCCTAGAAACAAGTCATCCGCCTGTGTACTACATTTCGCCTGAAGATATTGTTATGGAGTACGTAATCCCAGCATCAGGGACAAGTTTTTGTGAATGGAAAGGACTTGCTATTTACTACAGCGTTAAAGTTAACGGTAAACTCCTCGAAAAAGTAGCATGGAGCTATCCCGAACCCACAGAAGCATTTAGCAGTATTAAAGATTACATTGCTTTCTACCCCGCCCCGATGGATGGCTGTTATGTAAACGGAGAGAAAGTTACACCGCAACCAGGGGGATTTTATGGCGGTTGGATTACCAGTGATATTGTTGGTCCTTTTAAGGGTGATCGCAGTTCAATGGGTTGGTAGGGATAAATTTGGAAAATATCCCGAATCTTTATTTTCAGGGCGGACGAGCGTTTGATTTGTTATGGCAGATAGTTAACTACTTTTGAACATCAGAGGCATTAGTAGTGATTTAATGGAGGATACTTACTAGCGTAGATACTCTAGCTCAGGCATTTAACTCTGGTATTTACAAATTTCCAGCTTTTTATATTTTCTTATATGATTCCAAGTTTTCAGGTTTTTGATAACGATATTAATCTTGATACCCTTAATTACTATCTAAATTGTGAGGCGATCGCTGTAGATACGGAAACTATGGGATTAATTCCCCGCCGCGATCGATTGTGTTTAATCCAGATTTGTGATGATCAAGATCATGTGACAGTGGTACGCATTTCTCAAGAATTAGCACAGAACATTAAGTCGGCACCGCTGATTCAGCAGCTTATGGAAGCAAGTAATGTCACCAAGGTATTTCACTATGCCAGATTTGACATCTGTACTCTTAGAGTCCACTTAGGCATCACTACTAATCCTATTTTCTGTACAAAGATTGCTAGTAAACTTGCCCGTACCTATAGCAGCCGCCACGGACTAAAGGAAGTAGTCAAAGAACTAGAGCAAATTGAATTAGATAAAAGTGCTGGTTCTTCAGATTGGGGAAGTACCTACGAGCTTTCTGATCAGCAATTAAAATATGCCGCCAATGATGTGCGTTACTTAGTCTCAGTTAAAAATAAATTAACTAAGATGCTAGTGCGTGAAGGTCGCTATGAGTTGGCACAAAAGAGTTTTGGCTACCTGCATACCCTTGTTGAGCTAGATTTATTGGGTTATGAGGATTTATTTTCCCATCAGTAATTCACTAGTATTTTTAATAACTAATGAAATACGGGAAGTGCAAGAGAATTATTGCTGACGGACAAAATCTACAAAGTTACTAAGTACCTTGATTCCCATTTCAGAGGATTTTTCGGGATGAAACTGTACTGCCATTAGGTTATTTATAGCGATCGCTGCGGTGGCGTTTTGACTCCCATGCTGGGTATATGCGGCAACTACAGAAATATCACTTGGTACAGCAAAATAGGAATGGACAAAATACATCCACGGATGTTTGGGTAAATCCTGCCACAGGTGGCAATTGGGCTGAGTGATGTTTAATTGGTTCCAACCCATGTGGGGAATCGTAATTTGGGGTTCAGCTTTAAATCTTTGCACCCTACCTGAGATTATGCCTAAGCCCGATTCTTGTCCTTCTTCACTACCTTCAAATAGAATTTGCATACCGACACAAATTCCTAGAAATGGCTTGCCAGAGGCGATCGCATTTTTAACTGGCAACTCTAAATTGTGTCCTCGGAGGTTTTGCATACAGTGATCAAATGCACCTACTCCAGGCAGGACTACACCATCAGCATTGGCAATTATTTTAGGGTCAGAAGTAATAATTGGCTCTGCCCCCGCCTTTTCTATGCCCTTGCAAGCAGAATGCAGGTTGCCAATATCATAGTCAATTACAGCAATCGCAGTCACGTTAGTTTTATTAATTTAATTTTAGTAATTCCAGTTCTCTCTAAATTCTAGGCGGTGCTGTTACAAAAACCTATCCAGATCGTCTTAAATCACAATACTAAGAAAGTATGATCCGAGCTAATTTATAGGGAACGGTAATGCTAATATGCCTCCATTGGCTCAATATTCTAGTTAAATTTGTAGTTAAATTTTGTAAGTAATGGTAAGTTTACCTTCCGTAATTCATCCTGTTGGTGCCTATACTCTCTATGGTTTGGTGTGGCAGTCTGACTATGCGATCGCTCTAGATGCTTATCAGGGGCATTTATTGAAAATTGATCCCCGCACTGAAGGTTCGACGATTCTGAATGTCTATAATTCCAAACTCTTTGCCGATGGTACAGGTATAGCAATTACGGGTGAGATTTTATGGTTGGCTCAAGGTAATACCATCTATTACTGCAACATGGATGATTTTGACCTACAGCCCTTTATCCAACTGCCAGAGGAAATTCATGGGATTGCCGTATCCGATGGCGCCGTATATGTCAGTTCCCATGCGGTTAATAAAATTTTTGTATTTGGTCGTGCTACTAGGGGCTTGATTCGTGTCATTGATGCACCAGGAATTGGGGAAGAAGGATTAACCATTCATAATGGTGATCTGTGGGTGTGCGATCGCCAAGAAGAAACAGTTTATTGCATGGATACTAAAACAGGGGAAATTAAGCAACGTGCCTTGACTCCCTTTGCGAATCCTTTGGGGATTGCCTTTCACGGTGATCAACCCTATGTGGTTTATACGGGTGATGAACATTATATTCGGGATAATCCCAATGATCCGATTCCTTTGTCTGTGGCGATTCGCGATCGCACCTTTATTCATCGCTTAGAAATTATTCCCCATCACGGTAAACCTCGCTACACGCTCTCCAATGGCTATTTGGTGGAGATGATCTACTTAGAGGAAACCGCCTGTGAAGACCCCCAAGATGTGCATAATCTGACTTGGCGGATTGCCTTACCCGATGATACTGATCGGCAAAAAGTGATTTCCACCGAAGCGATCGGCATGCCCTTTGAAGAAAATATAGTGAATGGGCAGAGAATTGCCGTATTTAAGATTGGGGAACTGCGAGCTGAAGAAGCAAGAATGTTTGGTTGGAAGGCAACCCTAGAACTGCGAGGGATTAAATACGAAATTAATTATGATGAAGTTGATAATGCCCCGCCGCTATCGCCCGAACTACAAGCGGAATATTTAATTGATGATGATGGCTTGGGGATGGATATACAGGCAATCAAAGATGCGGCAAGGGAAGCAGTGGGCAATGAGCATAATATCTTAAAAAAGATGCTGCTGATTCGGGAATATGTGTACGATAAGTTGGAATATCGCATGATTCCCTACATTAGTACCCCCGATGAAGTAATTGCCAGAGGAACAGCCTCCTGTGGAGAGTATGTGGGTTTACTTTTAGCATTAGCTCGTCTGAATGGAATTGCCTGTCGCACCGTAGGCAGATATAAATGCCCGCCCGTTGCCGATCAGCAGAATATACCTTTAGTGCAGTATTACAATCATGTGTGGGTAGAGTTTTATATTCCTGGTATTGGTTGGTTGCCGATGGAATCTAATCCTGATGATACTGGCGATCGCCCCTACCCTACCCGTTGGTTTATGGGATTACCTTGGTACCATGTGGAAATTGGTAAAGGTGTTACCTTTGAAACGATTCGCCCTCAACCCTTCTCTATTGGCGAGTTAGCTTTAAACCATGTGCGCTTTAAGATTTTAAGAGAACTTTAACGCTCGTAACAAAGCCTCAAACTTAATCGCCGTTTCCCCCAGTTCCGAGGCAATATCAGAATCGGCAACTATTCCCGCCCCTGCATAAATACGAGCAGTCTCACCGTTAATATAGCCTGAACGAATACCCACGGCAAATACGCCTGCACCATTGCTATTAACCCACCCGATCGGAGCTGCATACCAACCGCGATCGCAAGCTTCGGAAGCCTGAATTAACTGGACGGATATATCTTGAGGTTCTCCTCCTACTGCGGCTGTGGGATGAAGCTGACCTAAAATTTCAAAACTTTTGAGCCAAGGGCAATCCGCTAATTTGCCTTTAATTTCCGTATAAAGGTGCTGCACATTTCTTAATCGCTTTAGTTGGGGTGGTGATAATGGTTGTAAGTCCACACCTAGGTTTTGCAGGCGATCGCATATTGATCTGATCACAATTTCATGTTCGTAGCGATCTTTCAAACTTGCAAGGAGCAAATTTCCTAAAAGTATATCTTCAGATGTGGATAATCCTCGGCGGGTTGAGCCAGCGATCGCATCACTTTTAAGTTGTAAATTACCAAAGTCATCACCTTGAAACTGCAATAATATTTCTGGCGTTGCCCCCACAAAGCTAGTCATCCCAAAATTTAATAAAAAAGAAATGCACTCAGGATAGCTACATCGTAAGGAATTCAATACTTCGATTGGATGCGCCAGCGAATGAACATCTAAGGCTCTTGCCAGTACAATTTTTTCTAATTTTCCTTTCTTAATTAGATTCACTGCTTGTTCGACAATTTCTGTCCAAGGGCGATCGCCTGTGACCTCCTCCAGACTCTGCACTGGGTTCTGATCGGAATTAGAGTTTGGTTGGTGGTTATTAGCACTTGTGTCGCTCTCCCCTAGGTTAGGAAATTCTAAAACCCTCTGACAGATTAGTTTTTCTAATTTATGGAAATCATCATGGGGATAAATACAACAATTTAAGGTAATAACTAAGGGTGAATTATCCTGCTTTTGGATTAACCACTGGGGGATAAACAACCTAGCATTGGGAAACCCCTGCCAACTATTTTGGGAGTGATCGTGAAAGGCAAATCCTCCTAAGGCATAGGTGGGAATATAGCCTAGGCAGGTTTCACCTCTAGTTACAGAATGATTCAGATAGTTCTGGCAAAATAACTGTGCTGCTTCAAACCTATTAAGATTAGGCGTTAGTTCGAGTTGGGCGACTACTCCGATCGCTGCTAGGGTTAAGGATTGCTGTTGCCAATAAAATTTATATTCTCCGACTCCAGCCATAGCTAACAGAGCATCAGCAGAAGTTTGCTCAGATTCACCATAGTCCCAAGAATAGGACAATACTACGGACTGACCTAGGGATTTAGCTTGACTAAGGGTATAAGAGATCGCCTGTGAAATAGGTGTTAAATCAAGCGATCGCATTTTGCCCAACGTCCTACTGAAAATTCTTCTATTCAACAACCTAGAGCAGTACTGCCCCTAACGTTGCCACACCAGCAATGATCATTATACCTGCGGGCATAAACTTCTGAGTTTTAGCAAGACGGACGATAAATACCACCACCAATGCAGCCGCGATCGCCACGACTAAATACTTACCCCAATCCTGCCCACTTAACTGCACTATACTCGCAACTAGAAGCAAGGCACCACTAATAATGCCTGAAATTAAAGAAGCCTGACTTTGACTTTTAACATAGCCCATGACCCCACCAGCGATCGCAAGCACACCATAGGCAATTGTGGCAATTACACTTAAGTTCATATTTGTTTGAATAGTTAGCTTAAATAGTTAATTAATAATTTATGAGTTTAATTTATGAACACTATCATTCTGTGTTGTTTGAATAAGCTTATGGATACACAAGTTTACATATCCCCGTACCTTAAACTTTCCCTAGGAAGAGATACGAATAACACCCACAGGGAACTACATTCAGTCACTATAAGTCAGTACCTTTAAGTCCTTAGTTAAATTTTTAGTTAAATTTAAGCCAGTGCCAGTAAATGTGAAGATCAGCGCGCTTACGTTTATTCATTCATCTTTCTAGTAAAAAATTAGCAAAAAATTTCTTAAACCTATGTCTAAATTTAGCAACAGCATCTTAGCAGCCTCTACCCTAGGGGCATTAATGTATGTACCCCAAGTCTTAGCTCAATCTTCTAACTTTAATGATATTCGAGGATATTGGGCAGAACAGTACGTCACTTCCTTAGCCGATCGCAGTATTATCGGTGGATTTCCCGATGGGACGTTTAAGCCAAGTGCAGATATTACCCGGGCGCAGTTTGCGGCGATCGCTGTTAAAGCTTTTAACCTATCTTCTAGCTCAAATAACAGTAATTTTAACGATGTTTCCCCGAATTATTGGGCAAGTTCTGCCATTAGTGCAGTGAGTAATTCTGGCTTAGTAACTGGATTTCCCGATGGTACCTTCCGCCCTGAAGATCGGATTACGAGAGCTCAAGCTTTAGTGATTTTGGCAAAGGCACTGGGCAATAGATTTAGCCCTAACCCCAATGAACTTAACCGCTATTCCGATCGCGATGCCGTTCCTGATTGGGCAGCAGATAGTGTATCCAAAGCCGCTAGCGCCCGAATTATTGCTAATTTCCCTGATTCCAGCCGCATTGCCCCCAATAACCTAGCTACCCGTGGGGAAGTTGCTGCCTTGATCTATCAAACTATTTTCCGATTGGGCGATCGCAATTTACCAGCAATTACCATTGGGACATTAGACTCTAGTTCTGTGCCTGTAACATCTAACTTAAATATCAACAGAATTGAAACTAATATCAACTCTCGCCAAGTTTTATCTGCTGGGGATGAACTAGTGGTAACCATCTATGCTACACCAAGAGCTACTGCTAGCTTCACACTGGTCGGACTAAATCAAAATAACCCTATCTCTACGAATGAAATTGATAGTGGTGTGTATGAAGGACGCTATACAATTCGGCGCAATGATGGTCAAAATGGGCAAACAAGAGCCAAACTAGTGGCAACTATTTCTAGACAAGGAATAAGACCTATTACCCAAGAACTAAATCAGGTGATCGCCATTAATACCAATAATTACCCTGATAACAACCCTGGCAATAATAATTATGGGACTTTACAGCCGCAAATTACCAATGTCAATAACAATGACTTCATCAACCTACCTGTTAATCTCGTTGGACAAACTCTTCCCAATGCCAATGTGCGTGTAATAGTTGAGGCTCTTAGGTCTGTGGGTGGAATTATCGATATTTCTCAGCCCATATTCAATAACACAGTTCGTGCTAATCAAAGAGGGCGATTTAACGTCAATATACCTGGGTCTAGCAATCTAACCTCAGGGACTCGTTATCGGGTGCGGATGACAGCAACTAATCGCGAAAATAATCAATCCCAAAGCTCCGAGCTACTTTTAAGGCAGCAGTAAATATTAACGAACTAAACGGGATTGGCTATATCTCTGCCATATCTAAAAGTAAGGTAGCGTCAAGTTTGGTATAACTTAGATTTACACTAATTAAAAAATCACTAATTAAAAATTAAATCTAATTTATCTAATCTATGGCGATTCAACCGAAACTCATTATTCATGGCGGGGCAGGCAGTACAGTGGAAAGTAAAGGGGGCTTAGAAGCAGTGCGTCAGTCCTTATATGCTGTTCTCAATGCGGTTTACCCAATGCTCTTAAATGGTGAAAGTGCGATCGCTGCTGTAGTCAAAGGGTGTGAACTCTTAGAAAATGATCCTCGGTTTAATGCTGGTACTGGCTCAGTTTTACAATCCGATGGACAGATTCGTATGAGTGCTTCGATTATGGATGGCGATCGCCAAAGCTTTAGCGGAGTGATTAATACAGCTAGGGTCAAAAATCCGATTTATCTGGCACAGGCACTACAAACTTCCGATGATCGGGTGCTTTCTGATCAAGGCTCCATCGAACTAATTAGGGAATTAGGCATACCAGTTTATAATCCCCTAACCGATCAACGCTTATACGAATGGATCGAAGAACGTAAAACTAATTTTTCTCGAAAAATGGCAGATGTAGCAATGGGAACAATTGGTGTGGTGGCATTAGATCAAAACGGGAAACTCTGTGCAGGTACATCCACAGGGGGAAGAGGATTTGAGCGCATTGGCAGAGTTAGTGATTCGGCAATGCCCGCAGGTAACTATGCGACAGCAACAGCAGCAGTAAGTTGTACAGGCGTGGGGGAAGATATTATTGATGAGTGCTTGGCAGCAAAAATTGTAGTCAGAGTTACCGATGGTATGAGCTTACAAACAGCAGTGGATAAATCCTTTGCAGAGGCTGAATCCAGAAACCGAGACTTTGGGGCAATTTGCATTGATGTGAATGGGGCGATCGCTTGGGGTAAAACGACCTCAGTTTTATTTGCGGCGTTTCATGATGGGACTAAAATCGGAGATACCTTGGTTTAAAGTAAATTTGGATTAACTTTGCTAAATTGTTTACTTTTTTCTCAGGTAATTAAGGTTATCCTTACTTTGAAAATCTTACTTTACATTCAAGCAATAGTTTGTTACAATAATTTACATAAGGTTAAAACAAATTTCTAAAAAGGATTTAAGAACATGGCACAACGTACTACAGTAATCGATGATCGTGGTTTATTAAACAACTTTGCCTACGAGCCTCCTGTTTATGTAGATGAAGAATCCAGAGTTGGCTTTACCGAATTTGCTGAAAAATGGAATGGTCGCTTCGCTATGATCGGTTTTGTATTGCTGTTAGTAATTGAGTACGGTGCTGATCAAGGTTTAATTAGCTTAATTCGTTCATTGTAAGTAGTTAGATCGAAAAGTTAGGTTGAAATTGAAAAACTAGGGGGCAGATGCCTCCTTTTTTTGTGAAACTTTTGTATGGAAATTTATTGCTAAAATCTCCCCTAATTTCTTTTGATTGCTTTTGAGTTAAAACTGGCGTAAAAACCTTAAGTCACTGGTAAATAGTCGGCGAATATCATCAATTTGGTGTAGCACCATAGCAATGCGATCAGCACCAAACCCCATGGCAAAACCTGATACAACCTCTGGATCATAGCCCACGGACTTGAATACGTTTGGATCAACCATGCCGCAGCCACCAATTTCTAGCCAACGTCCATTCCACTCCACATCTACCTCTGCCGATGGCTCTGTAAACGGGAAATAGCTGGGACGAAATCTCACTGCCCGATCGCCTAGTAATTCTTCTAATAAAGTTCTAACTGTTCCTTTCAGATCACCGAAGGTTAAACCTTCTTCCACTGCCAAAAGTTCCATTTGATGAAAAATCGGGGAATGGGTAGCATCAACCTCATCCTTGCGATAGACTCGACCACCAGGGCAGACAATCCGAAACGGTGGCTCATTCGCTTCCATGTACCGCACTTGCACAGAAGAGGTTTGCGTCCGTAGGAGCTTACCATTATTTAAATAGAGCGTGTCCTGCATATCACGGGCGGGATGGTCAGCAGGCGTATTTAAAGCCTCAAAATTATAGTAATCTGTCTCGATTTCGGGGCCTTCGGCGGTGGTAAAGCCTAACCCTACTAGTATATCTAGCACTCTGTCAATGGTGCTTTGTAATGGATGAATCCTACCTTGGGGAGATCGAATCACTGCGGGCATTGTCACATCCAAGGTTTCTGATTCTAGTCGGGCAATGATTTCTGCTTGCTGAATAGCTACCCGCTTTTCCTCTAGCTGATTTTGTAAAGACTGCTTAACTTCATTGGCGATCGCTCCGATTTGGGGACGTTCTTCAGGTGAAAGCTTACCCATTCCTCCTAACAGTTGCGGTAAAACACCCTTTTTGCCTAAAAACTCTACCTTAACCTGTTCTAGTTGTTCTGCTGTTTCCACTTTTGCCACGGCAGCGGCGGCATCGGTAGATAAAGATTGGAGTTTGAGTTTTAAGTTATCTAAATCAGCAGTCATTTGAATTTTACCTATATTTTATTTAGATATTTTATCTAGGTATTTAATCTTGTCACAGCAATTCCCATTTTGAAATATCATTTTTGCAATACTTATAGAGAAATTTAGTTACTGAAATTTAGTAGAGAAATTTTAGGGTTTAAGCTACTTCAGGTATTATTTGCTGCCTTGTCAAGTAATTGCTAGGTTACATCATTTAGATCATTAGGTAGATGATTGGTAGGGCATTAGGAAAATGTTACTAGCTAGCAGATTAATTAAGATAGACTAAAGTTTGTCAACAAATTGTGCCTATAAAATCTAGGAATATAGCAATGAAACTTGCACGAAGACAGTTGTTGCAGAGTATTATCGCTGGCTTTATAGGCAGTCAAATTACTATCGATCAATATGCAGACCAAGTGGCATGGGCTGCGGACAAATATGCTCAGAACCTAGGGCAGAAAACTAGACGCAAACTGGCATTACTTGTGGGGATTAATCAGTACGATGCCAAAAATGAATGGTTACCCCTGCGCGGTTGTGTCAATGATGTAGAACTACAAAAGGAACTGTTAATCCATCGGTTTGGATTTAACCCTAAAGATATTCTGATCCTGAGCGATCGCCAAGCTACTAGGGCAAATATTATTGATGGCATTAGGTCACATTTAATTTCCCAAGCACTTCTTGGTGATGTAGTCATCGTGCATTTTAGTGGGCATGGTTCCCAAGTTCAGGCTCAACCATCTTTAGTTCCTGTGGATGGTAGTTTTGCCGCCGCCAATGAAACCGTAAATGATATTACAATCCCAAGTCTTTTACTGCTATTACGGGCGATCGCCGCAGATAAAATCACTTGTATTTTGGATGCAGGTTACAGTAGTTTAGGAAATCCCATCCTTGGTAATTTTCGGATTCGAGCAAGACCAACCCGCAAAGAATGGCAACTTAGTCCAGAGGAACTAGCTTTACAAGACGAATTTGCTGATAAATTTCCTGATATACCCAGCCCAACTAAACCAATTAAACCTATAGTCTTGCTGAAAGCGGCAACTAATGAGCAAGTCTGTGTGGATGCTAACTGGAATGGATTTAGTAGTGGCTTGTTTACCTATACTTTGACGCAGCAGCTATGGCAAATGACTTCTGGAACTTCTCTATATACGGTTTTAGGTAATGTAGTTAATACCTCCGATCATCTGGCTTTACCAGTCAAAGAATTAAATTCTGCGGAAAAAGAAGTACAAGCCAAACAACTAAAAATCTTATCTAACTATGACCTTGGCGACCTATTTAGTAAGCGTAATGATCAATCAGCAGATGCTTTTATTCAAACAGTGAGTAGCGATCGCCATACAGGAGAGGCTTGGCTAGGTGGAATTCCCCTTACGTCCTTGGAGAACTATGGTATTGGTTCCGTGTTTAGTATCATTGATGACTCTAACGCCAATGTAACTAGTTTAGTTAAGGTCAAATCCCACAATGGTCTAACCGCAAAAGTTGAGGCTATGACCCTAGGGCAAGTTTTACAACCTGATATGCTGCTGCAAGAAACGATTAGAGTTTTACCCCATAATTTCAAGTTGGTTGTGGCTTTAGATGCAGAGCTTTCAAAAATTGAGCGCATAGATGCTACCAGTGCTTTGTCGGCTTTACCATTTGTTATTGGGGTTAATGCTACTGAACAATATGCAGACTGTTTATTTGGCTATCAAGCTTCCAGTTATGGTTTATTTTCGGTAGGGCGATCGCCAATTTTGGGGTCGTTTGGGGCTGTGGGAGAATCCGTAGGTACAGCTATTCGGCGACTGCAGCCTCAGCTTGAAAGCTTTTTAGCTGCCAAACTTATTCATGCAACTACTAATCAAAACTCTTCGCTTTTAAACCTAAAGGTTAGCCTAGAAGCAACTTCGAGTAATCGTATCAAAATGGTTGCCTATCAATCTACTAATTTACGAACTACTGAATCCCAAGAGTCTGCCTTCTTTAATAAATGTCTTACTGTGGGCGATCGCCTATCTTGTAGGTTGGAAAACTTAACCGATGAACTGGTGCATATCGTCATTTTTACCTTTGATGCTAGGGGAAAAGTCATGACTCCCAGTTTTGTTACAAGCCCCTATGCCAATGATAGTAATATTCCCCCCCATCAAACCCTGATTATTCCAGAGCCAATTACCCCCTTTGAATGGACTGTTTCCGCCCCCCAAGGTTTAGTAGATGTGCAAATTATCGCCAGCCGATCGCCTTTGTCTCAGACCCTCAGCCTTTTAGATCGATTTTCCCGTCAGTCTCCCACAGGGCTTGTCAATGTGAGTGATCCTCTGTCAGTGGCAAAGGCTTTACTATCAGATTTACATAATCAAGATTCTAATTATGAAACCAGTACGGAAGATGCTTGGGTACTAGGCGTGGGTAATTGGGCAACTATTGGTTTTAGTTATCGAGTGGCATAGGTATGTCTTTCTATAATTATTCTGAAAGTTTTAGGTACTTCCTTAAACAACCTTTAGGATAAGTTAAGTATCTACAAATATAATTTCGATTAAAGTCTAAAAATTTAGCATAAAGAATTACATTCATTTAAGAGTTACAGGGCTTAAAACTATGACTACTAATCACTTGCTAGAGCTACACGAACATGGACAAAGTGTATGGATGGATAATCTAAGTCGAGACATCATCCAATCGGGACAATTAGCAGAAATGGTGCAAACCCAAGGTATTCGGGGCATTACTTCTAATCCTGCGATTTTTGAGAAAGCGATCGCTGGGAATGCTATTTATGACAGTGCTATTAGGGCGGGAATTGAAACTGGTAAATCTATTAATGATATTTATGAATCCTTAGTTTTCGAGGATATTCAGAATGCTGCGGATATTCTCAAACCAGTATTTGTAGAATCCAAGGGCGAAGATGGCTATGTCTCCATTGAAGTTTCCCCAAATCTGGCACATGATACCGCAGGTACGATCGCTGAAGCTTTGAGATTTTGGAATACCCTTAAGCGTCCCAATATTATGATTAAAATTCCTGGGACTGATGCTGGATTCGGGGCGATCGCTAAGGTAATTGCCGAAGGTATTCCTGTAAATGTGACTTTGCTATTTTCAGTTTCTGATTATGAGAAAACCGCTTGGGCATTTATTGAAGGTTTAGAAGCTCGTGTATCCGCAGGTGGAGATATCTCACAAATTGCCTCGGTTGCTAGTTTCTTTTTAAGCCGTATTGATAGCAAAATTGATGCTTTATTAGATGCCAAGATTAAAGCTACAACTGATGAATCGGAAATTTTTAAGTTATCGGCAATTAAAGGAAAAGTGGCGATCGCTAATGCCAAAATTGCCTACCAAAAATATAAGGAAATCTATGCAGGCGATCGGTGGCAAGCCCTCAAAGCCAAAGGAGCGAAAGAACAGCGTTTACTTTGGGCAAGTACCAGTACCAAAAATCCTACCTACAGTGATGTGATGTATGTGGACAATCTAGTTGGCGAAAATACCGTAAATACTATGCCTCCTGAAACCATCGCCGCCTGTATCGATCACTGCGATATTGAAGATCGGATTGAGATAGATATTGATGCTGCCTATAAAGTAATTGATCAAGTAAAAGCTGTCGGTCTCGACCTCGACCAAATTATGATGGAACTCCAAACCGAGGGTGTTGATAAGTTTGTGAAGCCCTTTGCTTCTTTGATAGCATCCTTAGAAACTAAGGTAAATCAGCTTACTGCTGCTTAAGTCTGTATAGAGCCTGTTTCATATCTCATGAGTAGCAATTCTTTTTAGCATCAAACGAATAAAGCAAAGATTGAGTTTAGCTGTAGCATTAACGAGAGTTCTCTCAAAGTTCTTAACTAAGATTTTGCATCTTTCAACCCAAGCATTTGACCTTTCAATTACCCACCTTGTCGGCACAACTACAAACCCAGACAGACCTTTTTCTGCCTTCTGTTGCTTTGATACCTTAGGAGAAATTTCAAACCTAATCTTAGTCATAATCTCAGGATATATCTTCTCTAGTTCTTGGATCAGTTTCTCGATATGATAACCACTATCCAGCAATATCGTAGTTAGCGTAATGTCATCTGGTTTCGATTTGAAGTAATCAATGTTAATCGTTAACATCTCAATCAGTCCTTGGTCATCTGATACATTTGCTCTTGTTAAATAGGTAAAGAAAGGAAATCCCAGAGTGTCAACGGCTAAATGTCTTTTGATCCCGTTAGTTGCTTTGTAGGAGCAGAAGCCCTTGGATTCTATACTTGCATTACAAGTATTTTTCACTGCTTGTGAGTCAATGATGATTAAAGTTGTCCATTTTGATTTTTTTTGACTGTTCACGGGCTGTTGAATGCAAGGTTTCCATAATCGCAGTAAATGTACCTGTATCTTTCCACTCCTTGTAGTATCGATAGACTGTAGAGAATGGTGGTAAGTCTCGGGGCATATCTCGCCAATTACAACCGTTTTTGAGTTGGTAGAGTATGCCGTCTAAAATTTGTCTTTTTGTCCAAGTTGGCGGTCTAGTTTGCTTTTTCTTTGGGAGCAATGGTTCTATAATTTCCCATTCTTTATCTGTTAGGCTACTTGAGTATGGATTTAGCATTTTCTAAGCATCATACATCTTGCTCATAATAGATATGAAACAGGCTCTATATAGCGATCGGCTATCCTTATACTAGAGAAGCGTCATACTCCAAATATCTTGAATATACGGCTGATGGTGTCGTGATTACGCTTGATGCAAGATCAGAATTTGACCCGATTATAGGTACACCGCAATCAGTAAGATTTACGGTTAAAAACTTTACAGTCACACCGCTTGATTCTCTTCCTGATAAAAACCTGCCCCCTACATGTCCTTAGTTATGGATTACAAAGAAATCGCCCAAAGAATTAGGCTTAGGAATGACTGCACTCGCACTGCAAATAGAATTAGTACGGAGGTTGCTAGTAATCCTGCTGTAGTTAGTATTTATGCGGGTAAGGATGCTGTTACGGGATTAGTAAAAACTGTCCTTGCCGATGGCTGAGAGGGTTATGCTAGGCAGATTTTTGTTAAAGATTTGGCTGTGGGTTAGGTGGTACCTGTGACACTGAGGGGACAGTAATCTGGTTTTATTGATGGATTGAGTAATTAAAATGCCGAAATTTCAATATTGATTTTTGGATCCAAAATCCAGTGCATCGCTACACACTTTTAGGACACTTTAGGACAATAAGACAGTGTAGGACATCATAGGACACCCCTACATCTAATGTTTATTTCCTGTAATTCTTACTACATCTAGTGTTTAGTTATGCCAGAACCCAGACTTGAACTGGGGACACGAGGATTTTCAGTCCTCTGCTCTACCAACTGAGCTATTCCGGCTGTTTTTGCGCTTTACGCTATTTTTGCGCTTTATAAGGTTAGCACCAAAACCTCAGATTTATCAAGATTAAATTAATTATGTAGATTTGTTTTTAAGCAATTACTAATTTTTATTGATTGCAAAAATTAATAATTCTGAAAGATAGCATTGACAAAAAATAGGGGTATGTTGAGGCAAAGACTGAAAAATGACCAAATTATTAACTTTCGTATATCAGGGCAAAAAAGTGGTAACTGAATTTAATCGAAAACTACTCCAAACCAACTTTAACAAAAAAGACTCTGAAATTGGATTTACCTTGATCGAACTTCTCGTTGTCATTATTATCATTGGTATTTTGGCTGCGATCGCCCTCCCTGCTTTTCTCAACCAAGCCAACAAAGCCCGCCAGTCCGAAGCAAAAACCTACGTTGGCGAAATCAACCGCGCTCAACAGGTGTACTATCTGGAAAAACAAGAATTTGCCCCTAACTTTCCCAGCCTCAATGTTGGCATTAATCAAAATACCCCGAACTATGCCTACGGAGTCAACCGTCTGACCTATGGTAAAGGTGTTCCTAACCAACAGGTCTATGGGTTTGGACTACCTAACGGCGGTACCAATGCTGTTCCTGGTAGTGCCACTAATCCAGATACTATAAACTTCGCTGCCCTAGGTGCGCCTATTAAAGCTTACGCTGGTGTAGTGATCGTCGCAAATCTATTTGGGGCAACTGATTCGGCTATTTTATCGGTGCTCTGCGAGCAAAATGTTGCTGGAGTTGACTACCCCTCTTCAGCTACAGATTTTAACTACACTGCCTTTGTCAATACTTCTACCACTAGCGGACCTACCTGTATAACTTCAGGTAGCACTGGTTGGTCACCTATAAATTAGCTATTCTTTATCCGTATTTTTTGATCGTCCTTCTATAAATGAAGATTTTTAAGTAAAGAATTTATCCAATGCGTTTAGGTTCAGAGCGATTTGAAAAATTTTTAGGACTAGTGATATGGAATTGAAAGAATCAGGGTAAGTTGAGAAAGCGACTGAAAAAGTTCCCCAAACTTTCAACAATCCTTAAATTATCAAATCAGGACAAAAATCATGAGATCTGAATTCAAAGCAAAACTAATTCAACACATGCTCAGCAAAAAAGACTCTGAAAAGGGTTTTACCTTAATTGAGCTTCTCGTCGTAATCATCATCATCGGTATTCTTGCTGCTATTGCACTACCTTCCTTCCTAAACCAAGCCAACAAAGCTCGTCAATCTGAAGCTAAAAACTATGTTGGTTCCATCAACCGCGCTCAACAGGCATACTACCTAGAAAAGCAACAGTTTGCCCCTAACTTGCTTAACTTAGCCGTTGGCATTCCTCAAAATACCCCTAACTATGGTTATGGAGTCAACCGTTTAACCTACGGTAAAGGCGTGACGGGTCAACAGGTATACGGATTTGGGTTACCTCTAGCTGGGACTAATGCCGTTGCTGGAAACATTACTACCACCAGCCCAGATACCATTGCATCTGCGGCTACAGGTGCACCTCTTAAAGCCTACGCTGGGGTTGTAAACGTAGTAACCCCTGACAAATCTACTGATGCATCTACTCTTTCAATCCTTTGTGAACAAAATACTGCAGGTGTAAACGCTATATCCAAAGCTACAGATTTTACCTACACTGCTTTTGCTACCACTGCTACTAATTCTGCTCCTACTTGCGTAGGTAACACTGACACCTCTACTGGTTGGTCTCCTATCAGCTAGGTTTAGTTGACTGCGATAATCTAATACTTCTGCCCACTGCGGTTATGATGACTGCGGTGGTTTTTTATATTTTTGAAACCGTAATTTTCAGTTTATTTTTTCTGGAAGAGGACTACCGATAAATCAGTGAGATGAATTGCCGTCAATACTTCATACAATAATGTAGAACAAGCAGAAATTAGCGATGATCGTAATGATGTTCTCCACAGGCTGACTATTTGTATTCGATTGACACATAAAAACCAAACGATTGCGATCAAAAACTTGTCTATGAAGAATATGGTTAAAGATCACAAACTTGCTTTTGACATAAGTGATGCTAGTTTGTCGAAATTGGTCAGACAGCTTGAATATAAGTATGATTAGTATGGTCGTAATTTCGCCAAGATTAATCCTTAGTTGTCTAGTCTTAAACTTTGTAGGCATTCTGAATCTTAGGAATCCCCAATAAATCGGGAGAGGATATCAATTAATATCTGGGGCTACAAAGCTAAATTTTGAAGTCTGGTATTATTAGTAACCTACCCTCACACACTGAGCTAATCATGACTTGGGAAGATTTAATTACAGAGTCTGATAATGACTACGCCGAACTTGTTAATCGCCTTGAACGATTTCTAGAAGATGATTTGGGTTTATCCAACAACTATCAATATCTAGGGTTAGCGTATATATTTCTCGAGCAGCAAGAACATGCACTGGATACATGGGCTTGTGGATTAAAAGAAGCATCCGATCCCGTACAATTTACCAAAGATTTACAAACAATCCTTAATGATGAAGCTGATCGCCAAGAGCAAATCAAGGAATATCAAGTCGCTTTAAATATTCGTAAAGCTTTCCGTCAACTTTTTCCCGAAGATCTTAATAATGTCGTACAGTCATTTTATTTGTACCTACCCCTGAGGCTGGTAAGTACCGAAACCTATGCAGAGTTAAACCTAGAATCTGTTATTGAAGGCAGTATGGACAGGATTAACTCCGATCCTACAGCCAAGAATTTATTATTGCAGTTATATCAAAATATTCTATGCTCAGTTTTAGCTGAAGATTTAAAATTTGAATTTATTAGTTGGTCTTTTCCACAGATTCGGGAAAAAGAAGCGTTTGTTAATGTAATTATCGGTTATATAAACCGATTTCGTCAGGATTTGGCATTAACACTACTAGATATACTCCAAACGGGCTGTCTCGAAATTTTGGGTATATTTACCACTCGGGTTGAAATCTTATTAAAAATTAACTCTCATCAAATGGCTATTCGGGAGGCAAAGGAATTTCTGGTAAAAAATCAAGCAAGCTTAAATAATCATGTTGTTGCCAACCATTTATTACTGGGTGCGCTTCTAAGATCTGGTGGTAAGTGGCAGGATGCAGAACGAGTATTTGAAGATCATAAAAAGTTAATTGCTAAGGTTATTAAAGAAGCTTCTAGAGATATCCCCGAAGTACCATTATCCTTTATTATGCTTTCAGCCTTTTTTGCTCCTTACTTTAGTGATACTCCCCGCCCTACTCGATCTTGGCAAAACCAGATTTCTCAGCTATTTCAGGCTAACATACAGGTACTTAAATCAGAACTTACCCAATTGTTTCAAGCAAGGCAACTAGAACGGCGTTTGGCTAAAAACTCAATAATTGGTCACCGCAAACTTAAAATTGGTTTTCTATCTACAACTCTACGCCTGCACTCGGTAGGATGGCTGGCAAGGTATTTGATTCAGTATTTAGATCGGGAGCAGTTTGAGATCTATGGCTATTTCCCTGAATACTACGAAGGTAGAGACTTTTTACAGGAATGGTATGTGGGCATGATGCACAAAGTATTTAGAAATCATGTTGAGTATTGGGGCAATCATTTTCGGGTTGCGGAAGAAATCAATCGCGATGAGATCGACATTTTGATCGACCTAGAAAGTACTACATCAGGTTTATGTACCATGTTAGTGGCATTGAAGCCTGCTCCAATTCAGGTAACTTGGTTGGGTTGGGATGCTTCGGGCATACCAGCAATTGATTACTACATTGCCGACTCATTTGTTTTACCAGATAATGCTCAAGAGTATTACACTGAAAAAATCTGGAGATTGCCCCATTGTTATTTAGCCGTGGATGGCTTTGAAGCCAGCTCCCCCACCCTAACGCGAGAACAGTTAGAAGTTCCCGCTAATGGGATTATTTATTTTAGTTCCCAAAAAAGTGATAAGCGGCATCCCGAAACTGTGCGCTTGCAAATGCAAATCTTGAAGCAGGTTCCCAACAGCTACTTTTTAATAAAGGGATTATCAGATCAAAATTCTATTAAAGATTTCTTCTATGAAATGGCTGAATTAGAGGGTGTAAACCGTGACCAGTTGAGATTTTTACCATATTCGAGGGAGGAAAACGAACATAGAGGTAATCTGCCCATTGCTGATGTGGTACTAGATACTTATCCCTACAATGGCGCAACTACAACTATGGAGGTACTGTGGTCAGGTATCCCCCTCGTGACTAGGGTGGGAGAGCAGTTTGCGGCAAGGAATAGTTATACTATGATGATGAATGCGGGAATTTCAGAAGGGATTGCTTGGACTCCTGAAGAATATGTAGCGTGGGGAGTAAGGTTTGGCTTAGAGGAAGATTTGCGCCGTGATGTAGCTTGGAAACTCAAGCAGTCTCGTAAAACTTCACCTCTATGGAATGCAAGACAGTTTACTAGGGAATTTGAAACAGCACTTAAGGAAATGTGGGAAATTCATAATGGATAAGGCGGTTGATCTTTTTTATATCAATAAATTTGCAGACGCAGCAGAATTATTTCAAGAAGTTATAGATTTAGAGCCTGAAACTAAAATCTCATACTGGTATCTAGGTTTATGCTATTTACTTCAAGGTGAGCCTGATGAGGCGCAGATGACCTGGTGGCTAACCATTGATGAGAGTTATCCCAGTACCAAGGAGCTAACAGGATTTTTGGGTAATGTGGCTAGGGAGTTTGGACTGAGGCTGAATAGGCTAGATATTGCTACGGATATACTTCGGGTGGCAGTGGATTTAGAGCCAGAAAGTTTAGATTTATTGAGAGATTTATCTCGATTTTTGCTGTTTGATTCTAAACATAGTGAATGTATTGCTACGGCTGAAGTCTATAGTCAGCTATCTGATAACTTGGCTGATCAAATTTTTGCTAATTTTCTGATTCAAAATGCCTTACTTAAAGATGGTAATGATTGGACAAGAATTTTTGAGGTTGGGCATTTGCAAATAGATTTTATTCAAAACTTGGTAAAAACTCATTCTAAGATATTGCCTAACTCTCTAGTGAATAGATTATATAGTTCGACTTTTTTTCTATCCTATGTTCGAGATGAACCATTAAAAAATCGTACTATCCAAAATCAGCTATCACAATTTTGTGCGGAAACCCTGACAAGGGAGTTAGAGAGTTATGTCCACACCAAATCAACAACCCTAGAGGATAGACCTTTAAAAATTGGGTATCTTTCCCATTGTTTGCGGAGCCATTCTGTGGGTTGGTTGGCGCGGTGGATATTTCAGCATCACGATCGTGAACAGTTTAAGATATATGGCTACTTTGTGGCAGATAAGCCAGACATTGATGCGATCAGAGATAAGATAGCTTCCCACTGTGATCAAGTTTATCAAATGGGATTTGAAGCCGAGGTGATCGCCAAACAAATTAATGATGACGACATTGATATATTGGTTGACCTTGATAGCAATACTTTAGATTTAAGCTGTCAAGTCATGGCACTCAAACCCGCACCCATTCAAGTTACTTGGTTGGGCATGGATGCTTCAGGGGTTCCAAGTATTGATTACTTTATTGCTGACCCTTACGTGCTACCAGATCATGCGCAGGATTACTATGCCGAGAAAATCTGGCGACTGCCTAATACTTACATAGCTGTGGATGGCTTTGAGGTATTATTCCCCACGATTCACCGCAGTCTACTCGATATTCCCGAAGGTGCCATAGTTTATTTTACTTCCCAGAGTGGGTATAAACGACATCCCGACACCATAAAACTGCAATTGCAAATTATTAAGGCAGTTCCCCATAGTTTTTTAATCATAAAAGGTACAGCAAATCAAGAAACACTAAAAACTCTTTTTTACGAAATTGGTGAGGAGGTTGGACTTGATAGAGATCGCCTGAGATTTTTACCTATGACCAAGGGAGTACTCGAACATCGGGCAAATTTAGATATAGCTGATGTGGTGCTAGATACTTATCCCTATAATGGTGCAACTACAACTATGGAAACATTATGGATGTGTATCCCGATGGTCACAAAAGTAGGTCAGCAATTCGCAGCTCGCAATAGCTACACGATGATGATGAATGCTGGAATTACGGAAGGAATTGCCTGGACGGATAAGGAGTATGTAGAGTGGGGAATTAGGCTGGGTAGGGATGAGAATCTACGTAAACAAGTATTTTGGAAGCTAAAGGAATCTCGCAAGAGCTCCCCACTTTGGGATGCTAAGCAGTTTACTAAAGATATGGAAAATGCGTATCAGCAAATGTGGAAGATTTACTGCCATTCCTAGATGCGCTCCTGAGGTTCTAGGATAAGATAGTCAAGATTCTCAATTAATTTAATAATATCTCTTATTAAATTAAAAGCTGTTTCGGGTTCAGTAGCCTCTAAGGTCAAAGGATCTATGGGTCTAATTTGCATCCATCTTACTACTAAATAATCGATGGTTTGGGGTGCTTCTAATAGAGGTAATAGGCTGCTAACAATTGAACTATCTAGGGTTACTACTTGTTTGTGAGTAGAAAAAAGTTGATTTAGATAAAGAGGTTTACATTCCCTGATGCATGTACCCAAAATCTGTTTAAAATTCTCGGTCAGTAGCTGAGGATGCAGATAGACCTTAACGCAATGCCAGTCATTATCAGTCCAATTAGTAAAGGGAATAAAACTAGATGAGGGTTGGGGATGTCCGCACCAAAAATCTAAAAGCCTGTGAATTGGATTCAAAATTTCGTATAGTTGAAGTCGAGCCTCTATACTCATATCTTCTAGCCCCATTGCTAAAACAACTGGTAAATTATTTGCATCTTTAAATAGATCTCTAAAGTCCCATTCTCGCCAGTTCACCATACTGATAAACTCTAAGTTGGACGCTCTTAAAAATGAGAACATATCAGCAATAGTGTAGCCTTTATCCCCTTGGAATAAATGATTCATCAGAATTCCCTCTTTATTCTCAAGGGAATAGTTTAAGTTCTTCCATGTCTGAATTTTAAGTAATACATCGTCTTTTAAAGCCTCCATTGTGTCTACCACAATTTCTATTTCCATTTCTTCTGGATTGCTATCAAGTAAACCCATCATGGAGAATAAGCTTTGTGCCCTAAAAAAATTAGATCGCTGATAGGAACTGTGCAAGTTAGTACGAAGGATTCCATCCAATTTCAGTACTGATCGCATTGCTTTCAGTGCTTCTACAGGATTGGGGAAAAGATATAATAATTCATCACAATTAATGTAATCAAATTGATAGCCCAAACTAGATATATCTTCTAAAGATAAAACGTAAAATTCAGTATTATCAAAACCATGATGTTTTAATCTTTGCTCTGCTAATTTAACGGACTCTGAGGATATATCTACTCCGACTATCTTTGCCCCGGGGTTAGCTTCAGCTAAGATGAGTGACCTATAACCAGAACCACAACCAGCATCTAATATAACTTTTCCTTTAGTATCTATAACCCTTTGATCTCTTAGATAAAAAGAGGTAACTAAGTTATGAATATATAACGCAATAGGATTGTCTTTAGGAGATTTATCTAAGGGAATGCGAGGGTAGGGACTACTATCAAATTGTTGGCGAATTTTCTCTAATAAATCCGATTGGCTGCTGGACATTTTATGAATCACCACAAATAAGGCTAAAATAAATTGCTTACATCCTATCAAATAAATATTCAGCCTTGCAGTATATTTTGATCAGTTGCCCCACAGCTAAAACCATTACAGGGATACACCCTGTGTCCCTTTCCTTGTAGTGAATTTGATCTAAAAGTGCTATAAGAACAATAAATCTACTTAGAGCAATTTAGATAAAATTATCCCATGCTAGATAAACTGCGGGTGGCATTAGTCCATGAATGGTTGGTGGATTATTCTGGTTCGGAACGGGTAATAGAGCAGATTTTACGGATATTTCCCCAAGCAGATGTGTTTGCTGTAGTAGAATTTTTGCCAAAGGAATTAAAAGGATTCATTCAAGACAAATCTGTTCAGACTACCTTTATTCAGAAACTACCCTTTACGAAAACTAAATATCGTTTCTATCTGCCCTTAATGCCGATCGCCATTGAGCAGTTGGATGTATCTAGTTATGATTTAGTTTTATCTAGTTCCCATGCGGTGGCTAAGGGCGTTTTAACCAGTCCGAATCAATTGCATATTTCCTATGTGCATTCACCAATTCGCTATGCTTGGGATTTGCAGCATCAGTACTTACGAGAGGCAAATTTAGAAAAGGGCTTAAAAAGCTGGCTGGCTCGCTGGTTTTTACATCAGATCAGGCTGTGGGATGTACGCACTGCTAATGGTGTTGATGGATTTATTGCTAACTCAAAGTTTATTGCCCGCAGAATTTATAAGGTTTATCGGCGGGAAGCACATGTGATTTATCCCCCTGTAAATGTGGAGGATTTTCAAATTGGGGTATTACCCAAGGAAGATTTTTACTTAACAGCAGCCAGATTTGTGCCTTATAAACGGGTGGATTTGATTGTAGAGGCATTTGCCCAAATGCCAGACAAAAACCTAATTGTGATTGGAGATGGAGCGGGTTTAGCAAAAATTCAGGCTCTAGCCAGTAATTGTCCGAATATTACTTTGATTGGTTATCAGCCACCGCAGGTATTACGAGATTATATGCAGCGATCTCGCGCCTTTGTATTTGCTGCTGAAGAGGATTTTGGTATTACCGTAGTTGAAGCTCAAGCCTGTGGGACACCTGTGATTGCCTTTGGTCGGGGCGGAGCTTTAGAAACGATTCAAGGTTTGCATACTGATCAGCCCACGGGGGTATTTTTTCATGAGCAGTCGGTGGCAAGCTTAAAAATAGCAGTTAGGGAATTTAGCCAAAATAGTGATCGCATTACATCTGAAAATTGCCGAAACAATGCCCTCAGATTTTCTCCTGAAAGATTTAGACAGGAATTTAAGGTTTATGTGCAAGAGCAATGGGAATTATTTACCCAGACATTAAGTTAACTAAACTTGCTAACTAAACATACGGTGGACACCAGAATAGATTTTTACTAGAAATATTAAGGGATTCTAAAATGTTGTGCATGATTTTGGTGCAGTACAGCCAATGATCAAGGTTGTCATACATTTGATCGGGGTTAAATTCCACATTGTAATGTAAGACATGATCTAAGCCTGCAAACTCGTGACTGGACTGGGGCGAAAGTAGTAAAAGTTGAAAGGGTTTGTCCCGATTATTGATATGGCACTTGGTTTTGAGTTTCTCGACTAAATCTATAACCCCAGGGCGATCGCATACACCAGTGCGGACAAATAGAACTTGATCACAGTGATTGAGGGTGTACCAAAACCGCTTAGACCTAGCTGCGTAACGAGTTTGCATCCTTTTGTAAATGGGAGTCATATCCCGAACTGGGTCTTCGTCTGCTTCAACTTCGTGGGCAAAGGATAAACCCTGCCATTTAGAGTGATAAATGCGGTTTTGAGCGGGATTATAATGCAGATATTGGGGATTCCACATATCCTCAAATCCTGTAGCGATCGCATCAGCAACATCAGAAATTTTAGTGCTACGGGTCAGATCAAAGGGAAAAGCGGGACCATCATATTCCATTTTATAGAGCATCATTCTTACAGCGCAGCGATCGCCTAGGGGAAGAATTGCCACCCGTTTAATATCGGACAGGTCACATTTATAGCTAAAAAACAAAGCAGACTTGGGGGGAACCTTAACTCGACTTTCCAACCCATCTTTGCCAATCATTAAGGTGCGAAAGGGAGTATCGGGATTAAAGCGGTCGATGTAAACGCCCTGGGGTAGAGCCATTAATGCTGTGCGTACCTGCTGCCACATCGGTTGAATATTATATTGATGTTCGGATTCATTAATAATCCACAGGTAGCGATCGCTGATTTTAAAAATGCCTAGATCACCCTCTTGACATAAAATCTTGGTTGTGGATGGGGCTGAAGTAAAATGATTGAAAGCGGAGCTATAGGTTAGATCGGCATGGGCGGGAATTTTAACGGTGGTATCGATGCTGCCATCTTCTTGAATATATAAATAGGGTGTGGTCGGAAAGTTTTCAGATGGATCAGCAAGGTAAATTCCAAGTATTAATTGCCCTTGAGTTTGTAATGCGGATTGAAATGCAGTTTGGAGTTCTTGCCAATAGGGAGCGATCGCATATTCATACTGACTAGGATTAATAATTCTGATCTGCTCATCTTCAATAAATATCCGAAAGCCATTGCGATCCAGATAAATATCAGTTTGCTGTTGCCAGCGTTTGATGGTTTCCTGAATTTGAGCTTTGGTTATGGCAAAAATATTGGGAACTTGAGGAGCGATCGCCGCATACATTTTCTGATGACCAAGGCTATTGGGATGGGCGGGATCGAAGGATATGCCAGATTGCCAACGTCCTTGCCCGTCTTCTATTGCTGCCAGCCAATCTAAAACAGGTACGCCCCAATTTAACATCCGTCGATGGGTTTCCCAGAGCATTTGTCGATGTTCGCTCTCATATTCACCGTGGGGATAGATTCCCGCAAGGATAGGCATGGCTCCGATCGCTTGGGTCATTTTTATGAGTTGTTGTAATCCCGATTCAAACTTTCTTTTAATGGTGCGTCGTTGCTGGGGAGGACAGGTGGCAAAGCCTTCGTTGCCAAGGGATAGGGCAGTAATCACGATGTCTGGGGATGCGGGCGTTACTACTTGGGAAAATCGGGCGATCGTTCTACTTACATTTGCCCCTGCTTCGGATACATTGATCACCTTATGTCCATAATCTTTGGTTAGGCGATCGCTTAAAAGTGCTGCCCAACCTTGCATTAACCATGCCTTATGCCCTTGGGCGACTGAGCTACCAATAATTACGATTTTTAAGCCCGTTTGATTTTGGGGGTGATTTAAATTTACACTTGCAGGATTTAATTCATAACCAAAGGGATAGGGCTGAATATAACCAAACCCACCATCATCGACTACAGTTACCCGATCGGTATCCGCAGGCAGCCATCGGTTGTTACCCCAGTTTTCCCAAATTACACTACCATCTGGCTTAAGCAGTAGATACTTGTAGTTAATATTAGCTGTTTTTGCAAAGCTGATTTTTTGTGGTGTTTGCCAAAGGGGATATTCTGCCTTGGACGTAGTTAGAGGTATAGCTTTTGCCACATCCCAGTTCCCTAACTCCTCTGTGGAACCAACTACAGCGATCGCCTCTCCGATCTGTGTATATGCTCGAATCTGGAATTGATACATAGGTTCTTTCTAGAATTAGCAAGAAGATAGCATAGAAAGCTGAGGGACTGGCTTAAGGAGAAGTTAAGGCAAACCTGCGATCGCTCTAATAATTTAACTAATTTAACTTTTGCCTCAAATTGTCGATCGCCTCTAAATAACTCGGAATCTTTTCACCCCCCAGTTCACAGGCTTTACGATCCACACTAATCGGATCATTGCCCCAAAATACCTTACCCAACTCTACTGATTTCCCTTTATCTGGCTTCCAATCGAGACTTTCCAGCTTGCGATCGCCATCTACCACAGCCCCATCAAATAAATGCCCAATACAAAAATACACATCCTGTAAAATTAACGACACACTGGGACGATGCAACTGCCCACGGGAATTAGGACTGCGAGCTTTATAGTGCGATCGGGGAAATAAGCCATACAAATTCTTTAAGGAAGCGGAAATTAAAGGCTCATCTTTGAGAATGGTGCGCTTAAATGCCCCCACCGTAATCCGACAATCTACTTCCTCTAATAGAGTAGGTGCAAGCATAGTTTTAAATCGTACAGGATTAGGCTGCAAATTCTGATATTCCTTACAGGGCAATGTATCCGCATCTAAAACCTGCATTCCCTCATCTAGTAAATTTCCTACCCCTTGGCGATCGCATATTTCCCGTAAAGACAAAGCCGAACATACCCCTTCCACAATCAGAATTTCTGCATCTGGACTTGCTGCCCGTAATCCCTGCAAGACCTTTGCTAATACCTTTATACTCACAGTGACTGGTGCTTTATTAGGGTAGCCTAAATTGGGTTTAACTAGTATTCTTTTAGCAGCGATCGCTTGTTGGGGAGGGGCATAAACAAAATCTTTAGTATCCGCAACATTAACCGCTTGATCCCTTTGAAATTGCAAATGAGATTTCAGATTTAATGAAGCCATTATTTACCAAATCGTCTCAAGACTTAAGCTAAATTCAGGCAGGACATTTTCTCCCGAGAGGGAATTAGGATTTTCCAGAATTTCCACCGATTGACCAAAGCGATAAATTTCCACTTGCCGATCCTTGCGATTAATCAACCAACCCAGTCTTGTGCCGTTATCCTGATATTCCTTCATCTTTGTTTGAGTAATTATCAAATTATCATTAGGGGACATTAACTCAATCACAAAATCTGGACAGATCGGGGCAAATTTTGCTTGTTGTGCTGGGCTTAATGCTTCCCATCTTTCTTTGAGTATCCATGACACATCAGGCGATCGCATGGCACCATTGGGTAAAATAAAACCTGCGGAAGTACCAAATGCTACACCAAGTTTTTTCCTTTCATTCCAATTCCAAAGCTGTCCGCTTAACTCAAAGCTAACTCTGCCCGTATCACTTCCTTCAGGTGCCATAATTGCCAAATCCCCTTGAGCATTGCGTTCAAATCTAAGTTCAGAGTGTTGCTGACACAGTTCAAACAGCTTGTCGTCACTAAGATCAATAATTGTATCTATGCTAATAGTCAGACTTTCCATAGTTTCTACCTCTAAGCGATCGCTCAAGCTTGATCTAATTATTACAGAGCTTCACTCCAGATTTACTGGCACTAATTATTGCCGTAATTCCATTCTTAACTGTAAGCTTAGAAGCTCAGGATAACCAATAAAATTTACCTACAATCATCAGGATAAGCAATCAACGACTATGTTAAAGAATGACATCTGGATCAAAGAAATGGCTGAGAAAGGAATGATTACACCCTTTCAACCCTCACAGGTACGCTCTGTAGATAGTCATCCTGTGATTTCCTATGGTCTAAGTAGTTTTGGCTATGATATTCGCCTGAGTCCCAAGGAATTTAGAATATTTAGGCATATACCTGGTACAGTCGTCGATCCCAAACGATTTAGTCCCGATAATCTGGAAACTGCCAAACTCCACACAGACGGTAAAGATGCTTTTTTTATCCTGCCTGCCCACTCCTACGGTTTAGGTGTTGCTTTGGAACGTTTGGAAATGCCTGATAACATTACTGCTATTTGTATGGGAAAATCCACTATGGCAAGGGTAGGAGTGATCGCTAATATTACCCCCGTGGAAGCAGGCTGGCGCGGATATTTAACTCTAGAATTTTCTAACTCTTCCAGTGCTGATTGTCGGGTTTATGCCAATGAAGGCATTGTGCAATTACTATTCCTAGAAGGTGAACCCTGCTCAGTCAGTTATCAATCCCGTCAGGGTAAGTACCAAGATCAAACGGAAGTAGTCACGATCGCCCGTGTTTAAACCTGTATTTAAGCAATATCCCCCTTCCTAAGTAATTTTTAGGAAAGGGGACATGAATTAATTAACTAAACTAATTAACTACTTTATTTAGCCCATTGAATTAAACGAGGTTCGTAGGCATTTGCTAGGCTAGGATGCTTAGGTAAAATCCGTAAAGCTAAACCATGCAAGCCACTACCTGTGTAGCTAGTTTCGCCTAGATAAACCCCGTATCCATCAGTAGAACAGGTTTCCAAGGTCATTGCTGTTGCCAGTCCTTTGACAATATGACCATTTTCGGCAACTTCACCTTGATAAAGTTCAACTTGGACATCATCACAGGTCAATCCGCCCAAATATACTTGAGCTTTGACAGCGATCGGCTGGTTAACCCTAACTTCTGAGGTTTCAGAAATATCGATGGAAGTAATTGCTACACTATGCCACTGCTGTTCCAGTTTTTGTTTCCAGATTGATAATTCCTTGGCTTTTGCATAATGATCATCATGGAGTTGAACAAAGCGATCGCTAGCGGGAATATAAGCCTCGATCGCATAGTCTCTAACCATACGGGCAGTATTAAATAAAGGGGTATTTAAGCGAATAGCTTCCTTCATTTTTGCCACCCAACCTCTAGGAACCCCATCTTCAGTGCGGTTATAGAACAAAGGCAGAGCATCTTTTTCTAAAAGTTCATAAATAGCATTAGATTCAACCCGATTTTGATAAGACAAGTCATCATATTCTTCGCCTAAGCCAATGGGCCAACCAGTTTTAACATAGTCTGCCTCATCCCACCAACCATCGAGGACGCTCATATTGGCACAACCATTCATTGCTGCTTTCATACCACTGGTACCAGATGCTTCACGGGGACGCAAAGGTGTATTTAGCCAAATATCACAACCAGCCAACATCAAACCAGATACATAGGTATCATAATCTTCAATAAAGACAATACTGTGACGGACATCATGTTCACGACTGAAACGCACAATATCTCGAATTAGTTCTTTACCCGGAGTGTCTTTAGGGTGAGCTTTACCAGCAATGATGAATTGGAGCTTACGGGTGCGATCGCAGAGTAATTTCTTAATCCGATCTCGATCTAACAGGAATAAAGTTCCCCGTTTATAGGTGGCAAACCTTCTTGCAAAGCCAATGGTTAAGGCGGTTGGGTCTAGTGCCTCCCCTGCTTCTTGAATTTCCGCCGATGATGCTCCCCACTTACTTAGCTGCTTTTTTAACCGCTCACGGGCAAATACGACTAATCTTGCCTTGGCTCTTTGGTGATTCCGCCATAACTCTTCATCGGGAATAGTGGAGATGCGATCCCAAATTTTTTGATCCTCTGGATCGGCTGATGACCAACTAGGTCCAAAATAGCGATCATAGAGGGTTTGCGTATCTTCCTGTACCCAAGTGCGGGCATGAACCCCATTGGTAATAGAGGTAATTGGGACTTCATCCGTTGGTAGCTGATCCCACAGTCCATTAAACATTTGGCGAGATACCGCTCCGTGTAGCTTACTTACCCCATTAATATAGGTTGCCATTTTGATCGCAAAGTTTGCCATACTAAACGGCTCATTGTGATCCTGAGGATTAAGTCTGCCCAGGGCTAAAAAGTCATCTTTGGAAATTTTCAGGCGATCGCAATAATTGCCTAAGTAGTACCAAACCTTATCAGCAGGAAATAAATCAATCCCCGCAGGTACTGGAGTGTGGGTTGTAAAAATCTGGGTCGATTGTGCCATTTGGGCTGCTTCTTTAAAGTTCAAGCCATCATTTAGCATTAAGCTTGTCAAACGCTGTAAAGATAAAAAGCCAGCGTGACCCTCGTTCATGTGATAGGCGGTTGGTTTTAGTCCTAGTGCTTCTAGCATTTTGGTGCCACCGATTCCCAGCATCATTTCTTGGCGAATTCTGACATCTATATCGCCACCGTAAAGATAATCGGTAATATCTTGATCTTCTTGGTTATTGGGTTCAATGTTTGTGTCCATTAAGTACAAAGGTACCGAACCGACCTGAATGCGCCAAATTCTGGCATAGACAGGTTTAAACCCATTGCCATTACTGTTGGGATAATCGACACTAATATGCAGTTCCGAGCCATCAGGATTACGCTCTAGATGAATGGGCATATTGAAAAAGTCATTGATCGGATACCGTTCCTGTTGCCAACCATCGGGATTTAGGTATTGGGCAAAGTAGCCTTTTTGATAGAGCAAACCGACACCCACCAAGGGTAAGCCGAGATCACTAGCAGACTTAAGGTGATCTCCCGCTAAAATGCCTAAGCCCCCAGAATAAATCGGTAAACAGTCCGTTAAGCCAAATTCGGCGGAGTAGTAGGCATAGCATTCCGTAGGAGCAGCTTCACAGGAACGATGACGGGCATACCAAGTGCGCCGTGCCAAATAATCATCTAGTTGTTGGGCAGAACGCTCCATTTGTGCCACAAACCCATCGTCTTCGGTGGCAGCTTGCAAACGCTCTTGACTAATTGTACCTAGCATTAACACAGGGTTATGGCGGGTTGCATCCCAAAGCTCTGGATCAAGGCGGCGAAATAAATCTTTGATCTCGACGTTCCAACTCCAATAAAGGTTATATGCCAGCTTTCTTAGAGGTTCTAGCTTCTCTGGAATGGCAGGGGTGACGTTAAATGTACGAATTGGCTGCATAGCTCTGCTGTTCTTTAAGTTATGTATGTTTAAGGATATTGGACAAAAATGTTAGGTAATGACTAGGTAATTCTAGATCACAAAATTTAAGAGTACTAAATCCTGCTCTATTTCCTTAAGCTTTTTCCTAATTTGTGGTTGCAGATATTAAATCAAGTCAGTAATCTTGCTGCCCAAGTAAGTTAGTAAATTATCAGTTACCGCTAGACTATCTACTCCCATGGCAATACATAGCAGCATTAGGTAAAGAATGGAATACTTAAATACATCACGGGCAGCAAGGCGATCGCTAGAATTTTTGATTAGCTTTATCGCCTTAAAAATAAACACTATACCTAAGCTGACAGCAGTAATTCCGTAAACAGCACCCATAACGTGCAAAGGATAAACTAGCAGTAAAGTTACTGGCACTAATAAAATTGTGTAAGCCAAGATTTGCCAACTGGTAGATTCGCAGCCTTCAACCACAGGTAACATGGGTACACCAACCTTGGCATATTCATCTTTAATCATTAATGCTAAAGCCCAAAAGTGGGGAGGAGTCCAGACAAAAATGATCGCAAATAATACCCATGCTGCCCAACTCAGTTCACCTGTAACTGCTGCCCAACCAACCAAAGGTGGAATGGCACCTGCTGCCCCACCAATTACAATATTTTGGGTGCTAGAACGCTTCAGCCAGATCGTGTAAACCCCTACATAGACTGCAATCCCAGACATTGCCAAGCCTGCTGCTAATAAATTTGCAAATACATAGAGCAAACTAAAGGAAATTAGGGCGAGGGCGATCGCAAAGATTAAAGCATCCCTAGGACTAACTCGACCCGAAGGCAAAGGACGACTGCGAGTCCGCTCCATCACATAATCAATATCTCGATCATAGATACAGTTAATGGTATTGGCACTGGCGGCAGCTAATGCTCCACTACATACAGTGACTAATAGTAATAGGGGATCAACCTTGCCTGCACTGGCAATCCACATTGCACCTGCGGTGGTGATTAATAATAAAACTATAATTCGAGGTTTGGTGAGTTGAAAGTAGCTTTGTACTATTTCTGACAAGTCCCGATTGCGACGGTCAGCATAGGTTATATTTTGCATCGATCAAACTCCTAAAGCTTATTTTTAAATTATTGCTCTGTTTAACTGGAAATAACTGAAACCGAATGATTTTGACTGCGAAATCCCAAAACCGTCAGGATAATCATGCTCCCCAGTAATAAAGCTCCGACAGATTGATGAGCAACTGTTAACGGCTCAACTTGCAGGTGTAATTTATAGGTAGCAAAGCCGATCGCCACTTGCATAAATAAAAAAACTACGGCAACTGCACCCATAGCTTTAACTGTAGAGTCAATACTTTTACTGTAAGCGCACCAAAACCCAATAGCCAAGACCGATAGGCAGACTGGAATTATGCCTAATAAGTGGTTATTCATAACCGCACATAAGCTATTAGAATATGCCAAACATTGATGCAATGCCCACTGGGAAGCAACTAATCCGCCTAGAATGCTTTGACCATAGATTAAAATCGCTGTGACAAGACTAAACCAAGGTAATTTACCCGAATTGCCATCAGGCTTATAGGGAAATAAGGCACTAGCACCCACCGTTAGTGTAGAGAAAAATAATAACCCCGTGCCTAAGTGGGCGGTGACAATATCAAATCGGAGTAACTCAGTGACAGTAAAAGCTCCTAAAGCTCCTTGGATAATTACTAGAATTAAGGCTCCCAGACCAAACCAAGGTAACCATTGGGGTAAAGATTTACGAAACCACCAAGTTGAGCCTGCGAGAATAATTGAGGCAAACCCAAGGCTGGAGGCAACTAAGCGATGAAACCACTCTAAAAAAACCTGTAAGTTCATCTGCTCCGTAGGCACAAACTCGCCATAGCATAGGGGCCAATCAGGGCAGGATAAACCTGCATTCATGACTCTAGTAGCACTACCTAATGCCATTAAAAACAGCGTAGCGATCGCCATTAAGATCACTAAACGCCGAATATAAACTAGAAGATTAGGGGAATTTGAATCTAGTGACCGTTCAGAGCTAAAGGATTCAAGCATTCGCAAAAGTTAAAATTGTTAGGCTAAGAATTATTACACAGCTATGAGTAATCATACGGTCACATACTAAGAGATATTAAGGAGTCCCTAGGAAGTTTTAATAATTTCTTCATTAATATCGAAAATATCTCAACTAAATCAAGACGCTTGGCTCTAAATCTGGCTACAATAAAATACTGCTTTCTAATCAAATTTTTAATCAAGAATTAGAACAAAGTAGTGCGGTTCACTCTGGATCAAGGAAAGAAGTAAAGATGGATGTAATTCCGGCGATCGATATATTAGATGGGCATTGTGTCAGGCTATATCAAGGCGATTATCAGCAATCAGAAATATTTGGTGATGATCCTGTGGAAGTAGCGCAGCAATGGTATAGTCAGGGCGCAAAATACCTTCATGTGGTTGATTTAAATGGAGCAAGGGAAGGGGAACCTAAAAATCTAAAAATTATAGAAGCGATCGCCCGCTCAATTCCTATCCATGTCCAAGTTGGCGGCGGTTTGCGCGATCGAAATAGCATTTTGGCAGTCCTAGGAACTGGAGTTAGTCGGGTAATTCTCGGGACAGTCGCCGTAGAAAAACCTCAACTAGTTGCTGATATCTGTGCTGAATTCCCAGAACAAATTTTGGTGGGGATCGATGCCCGTGATGGCAAGGTGGCGACTAGGGGTTGGCTAGAAACATCTGAAGTAGTGGCAACAGAATTAGCAAAACGCATGACTAATATCGGCGTGGCTGGAATTATATATACCGACATCTATCGTGATGGTACGATGCAAGGCGCAAATCTGGAAGCACTAGCGCATTTAGCGACAAACATAAATGTACCAGTTATCGCTTCTGGTGGTATTAGTTCAATTAGTGACTTACTTGGTGTTATGAGCCTAGAACCGTTAGGAGTGACTGGGGCAATTTTAGGCAAATCAATATATACAGGCAGTATCGATCTAAAACAAGCAATTAGAGCCGTAGGTAATGGCAGATGGCAAGATGTTCCTCCAGAGCTAGGAACTGCGATCGCCTAATTTTAGGTATAGTTCAGCTAAAGTTCATCTTCATCATCAGTTAGCAAATTATTCTTTGAGACTTTTAGCTGCTTCCAAAGTAACTTAATCTGCTTATATGCCTCAATCGGGGGAATTTTACCCCCATTTTCCAAAGCACATATAATTGTGACTCTATGACTAAATTCTTGAAGATTCGCATCAAATAAGAGCTTCTCTGGCGAAAAATCTCCATAAAATCGACCTGTAGGATACAGAAATTCATCTTTCCCAGTAGGATCAGGCATTTGATTTGCTATGTATATAGTTGATTAGATTAATTTTAATCTGAGTTTACGAAACTGGTTGAGGTTGTACAGCTTTTAAGGCTTTTGCTAATCTTGCCTTTTTACGCGCCCCATTGTTAGGATGCAGAATACCATTTTTGACAGCTTTGTCAATTTTGCTAAATGCTAGAGACAGTTTAGTGTTTGCGGTTTCCAAAGACTCTTCCCCAGGAGCAGTTTGGTAGTTATTCACTGCATCAAAATACTTTTTCATGAGAGTTTTGACAGCAGACTTATAGGATTTGTTACGCAAACGATTTCGTTCACTGATTTGAGCACGTTTTGCTGAAGACTTGATATTTGCCACGACTTTAAGTTAAAAAATACAGCGTTAATTATCGTAGCATTACTAACTAGAAAAGCTGCCTTAAATTCTTAAATAAATTCCTAATCAGCCAATATCAAAAATTTAACTGGTTGACAAACTACTTTTAGAAAAAAAGTTTACTTCCTCCTAAAGTATATTTTTCAATAGGCTATGATATGGTTTATGATACTATCCCAACTTAAATTAAAGTTATTTTTGCGGCAGCATAGCTCAGTTGGTTAGAGCGACGGTCTCATAATCCGTAGGTCCCCGGTTCAATTCCGGGTGCTGCTATTAGTTTATATCAAGTCTTTTAAAGCAAATATTCGGTAAGCATTTCAAGCGATCACATTATGGCGGTCTAGGGTAAGCAAAGGTTATTTATGATAAGTTTTTAATGTCCTAGCAATTGTCCTAAACAAATTCCCAACATGGATTGCAGCGATGCGTTGGATTTTGGCTCCAAAAATCAAAACCCTTATCCCATCTGTTTTCTAGTAATCCCGCCTTATCCCACCGATCCAATTTCTAATCTGGCGTTAGAAAGATTGTAAAAAAGTTAGTGTCATTGCAAATTTTCTGGAAATTGTGGTTCGAGGATTTGGTTAGTCGCATAGGGACAATCTGAGGGTAAGTCTGGATAATCAAGAGGTGTTTCTCGCACAGCCAAAGCAAGAGCTATTTCATAGGCATCAATTATGGCTTGATTGAGATAGGGCTTTAAGATGGGATTTTCCTTTAAATGCAGTGTGATGCGATCCAGTTGTTCGATAATGGTTGACCGCCAGTTTTTACCGCGCAATTGGGGTTGAAATTCCTGCTTCAGTAAATGTCCGATCAAAACACCCAAACGATTGCGAAGTTCTTGTTTTTGCTGATTACCCAATGACTCAATTTCCTCCACCAAATTCTCTATGTCCTAGGATTGCCATTGACCTTGCCTTAATAGTGCTGACTGCTCCTGTGTCCAAGTATAAAAGTCAACTTCATATAAATCAGTAGCTAAATCAGGACTAGTTTTTACTGACAGTTCCAGCTTGGAATCAAGCATTATGTTCAAGCCTGCAATACTTTACAGATACATACCCATAACAAACCAGACCTACCATGCCATAGGTGTAAAATCTTTATCATTAGCGATCGCCCTGAAATGTATCCCTGACTAACACCCTGAAAACCATTTTGCCGAAATTTCTCGCGTTTATGCAGTTGAGGTGCTTTGTAAATAGTTACTGTCACAATAGTCTAATGTAGTATCTATATTTTAAAAGCTTAATAGCATGGCTACAGTATTAGCAATTGAAACCAGTTGTGATGAAACCGCAGTCGCAGTGGTGAGCGATCGCCAGATTCTTAGTAACATCATTACCTCCCAGATTAAAATTCATGCGGAGTTTGGTGGAGTAGTACCAGAAATTGCGGCTAGGAATCATTTGGAGACAATTAATTATGCGATCGCTCAGGCATATCAGGAATCAGGATTAACTTGGCATGAAATAGATGGCATTGCTGTAACTGCTGCCCCCGGACTAATTGGCTCATTAATGATTGGCATGACCGCCGCTAAAACTCTGTCTTTAATTCATCAGAAACCACTAATAGGCGTACATCATTTAGAGGGACATATTTTTTCTGCCTTCTTAGCGGAACCAAGCCTAGAACCACCATTTTTATGTTTATTAGTATCGGGTGGACATAGCAGTTTAATTTTAATAAAAGACTACGGACAATACCAAGTTTTGGGTAGAACCCGTGATGATGCTGCGGGAGAGGCTTTTGATAAGGTGGCTCGGCTACTGGGACTAGGTTATCCTGGTGGACCTGCTATTGATCAGGTGGCAAAACAAGGAAATCCCAAAGCCTTTAAGTTTCCACAAGGACATATTCCTAATTTTCCCTACGATTCTAGTTTTAGTGGTTTAAAGACTTCGGTACTGCGCCAAACTGAAAAATTTACAGAAGAGATTCCTGTGGCGGATATTGCTGCTAGTTTTCAAGAAACCGTGGCATTGGCTTTAAGTACAAGGGCAATTAACTGTGCTGTAGAAAATGATCTAGGTACGATCGTGGTTGTAGGTGGGGTTGCTGCTAATTCAGCGTTGCGATCGCATTTAAATCATCTGGCACAAATTCACAATCTGCACCTAGTATTTCCGCCCTTGGTTTTATGTACAGATAATGCCGCTATGATTGGTTGTGCTGGCGCAATGCACCTAAAACGGGGAGAGGTTTCGGATTTAAGTTTGCGATCGTATGCTCGTATGGACATCACCGAGAGTCAAAGCCTGTATCAAGCCATACACTAAATCTATGGGGTCTGGTTTAGGTTGTAGGTAAAATTTCTAAAAAATCTGAGTTGAACTATCATGTGAAAGTCTCAAATAAAGTTTCAGTAGTTAATAATTTTTCTGTGCAAAATCTTCTCCAAACCCTGTGGGCAGTAATAGGACTATTCCTAACAACGGGGGCGACGTTTTTACAGGGCTATATCATTGGTGGCAATTTAGCAATTCAACCAATTAATGTCAGCTTACAAATTGGGGCTGTCCTACTTACGGGATGTGTTGGAGGGAAGAATGCGGGGATGTTTGCCCAAGTTATGTATTTATTTCTGGGACTAACGGACTATGGGGTATTTTTCCAAGGTGGTGGGATTAACTACTGGCGATCGCCTGCCTTTGGATTTCTCTTAGGATTTGTGCCTGCGGGCTATCTTTGTGGATTTCTAGCATTTAAGGGCAAGGGTAAAGTTACTCTCACTCAACTCACGCTAATTTGTACGTTAGGATTAATCGTCATTCACCTTGTGGGCGCAATCTATCTGATCTTGCTGGGACTATTAACTGGTACTTCAGATGATCCTTTCCCTTTTGCTGAAAACCTGATGCAGTATTCAGTCCAAAAAATACCTGGGCAGTTCTTAATAGTTTGCACTACGGCTTTACTCTCTTACCTGCTGCGGTTGATTCTTTTGTATTAGATATTAGATCAACTCACCTTTAGATCACCTCAAATATAGACTTTAAGCAGTTTTAAGAAGTTGTTGCCGTTCTACTGCTTCAAATAGTGCTTGAAAATTTCGTTCTCCAAACCCGTGGGCAAGATTTTGGCGTTGGATAATTTCTAAAAAGAAAGTTGGTTCATTAAATATGGGCTTAGTAAAAATTTGCATCAAGGTCTGTCCTGAAATGATATTTTGCCGTTCGATTAAAATTGGTGGTGATGTTTCTAAAAAATCAATGCCCCGTTGCTTTAATTTAGCGACAGTGGCGGAAATGTCATCGGTCAGTAGGGCTAAGTGTTGAACTCCTGCGCCGTTATTATAATTTAGAAAATCTTGAATTTGGGAATTGGGTGTGGATGGCTCATTAAGCGGAACTTGAATCGGGTGAGTTGGATCATGATCTACTGATTTCATAACTACACTACGCAGGGCAGAATATGGAGTTTGAATTGTAAAGCGATCGCCTTGGTGTAAACCCATATTTTCGTACCAAGCTGCGGTGGAGGATATTTCAGCAACATTAACCACGACATGATCGATCGCTGTAAATAAATTACTAGACTCTTGATTTTGGTAAATTTTTTGATTTTGCTCAATTACAGTTGAATATGGCACAAAGGTATGTATGATATCTCCCCACGGTGGGATTAAATTAGGTGCCGGTTCTTTGACCGCAAAGCCAATTTCACCAATGCCTTGGGGATGCTTTTCTAGGTATTTTGCTACGGGACTATGCCGATTTAATGCCTGAGAAACTCGGATTTGGACTTTTTCCTGTTGGAGGATGATCGTGTGCGTGTGATTACTATCTGTGGTGGCGATCGCTTGAAAGTCTAAGCAAAATTCAAACCACTTCTGCCAAAAAGCTGCATCCTGAACATAGAAATTGACATGGTGAATATACAGTAAATTTGTCGATTTCATAATTCTCTTAGAACTTTTCAGAGGCAATATTTGGGCTTATTCCTGACTTAATCCTATATTTGGGATATTTGGGCTTAGGTGATATACAGTCCTAGCTTGTATTCTAATGGTAGCTTGTCCGTTCTAAGGTATAAAAAGCCTGCAAAATATCAATTCATTCAATCTCAACTGTATAGCAGTCACAAGTGATTTGTGAAATGGTTTCACCCCCCCCACAAGGTTTCTAGCTTAGGAGAGTTTTTAGATTTGAACCACGCTGGTCACAAGTGATTTGTGAAATGGTTTCACCCCCCACCTACTCAATCCGTTTAGGATTGCTATAGTACAGAAACCGACAAAAGACTGTCAGAATTAATATTCAGTATTAAAAATCAAGATCAAAAATCAAGATCAAAAATCAAGATCAAAAATTAAAACCTAAAATCTTAAAGCCTAAAATAAATGTCGGAAATAACTGAAATTTTATGTGTCAGCAATGGACATGGGGAAGATCAAATTGCCGCTCGTGTTTGTACGGAATTATCAGCACTCAAACCTAAACGACTATCAATTACCGCCCTGCCCCTAGTTGGAGTTGGTCATGCCTATCGGTCTGCTCAGATTGCGATCGCTACAGAAGTTAACCCCAAATTACCAATTACGCAAAAATTACCGACGGGGGGCTTTAGCCGTATGGATAGTAAAGAGCTTTTAAAGGATATACGGGGCGGATTAATTGGACTAACTTGGCGGCAGTTACAACTAATTTGGCGATGGTCTTGTCAAAATCCCCAAAGACTTATCCTTGCTGTCGGAGATATTGTACCTTTAGTTTTGGCATGGTTACCCACTTGGCAGGGCGGTTGTAATTATGTATTTATAGCCACGGCAAAATCTGAATATTACTGGCGCGATCGCCATGGCAAATTAGCAAATGTTCCTAAACCCTTGGGTGGTTCTACTTTTTATCCGTGGGAGCGATCACTAATCTCCAATCGTCACTGTAAAGCTGCATTTGTACGGGATCAACTCACCGCCGAGTTTTTGCAAGATTCATTTAAGTTACCTGTGCAGTATTTGGGTAATCCGATGATGGATGGACTAGAGCCTTCGGGCTTAGATTTAGGGATTAAGTCTGAAGAATGGGTCATGGCAATTTTACCCGGTTCTCGCACCCCAGAGGCTTATGAAAACTGGGCTACGCTTTTAGTAGCAATTCAAGGGATTATGCGAAAACTGACTGAACCAATTAACTTTTTAGCGGCGATCGCCCCTGATTTAGCCCTAGAAAAATTAGGAGAACTATTAATCCAAAAGGGCTGGCTACAGCTCGATCTGCATACCTATGTCCAAAATCTTGCCAAACTGCATTTAGTCACCCAAGGATATGGGGATTGTTTGCATTTAGCGCACTTGGGCTTGGCGATGGCTGGTACTGCCACGGAACAATTAGTCGGATTAGGTAAGCCTGTAATTACCATTATGGGTAGAGGTCCGCAATTTACGCCCAGTTTTGCCCGAGATCAAGCCAGATTATTAGGACAGTCGATAATCTTAGTGGAAAATCCCACCCAAGTTAATGAAGCGATCGCCCTACTGCTGAATAACCCTGATTATTTTCAAATTGCTGTAATTAATGGGAAAGAACGCATGGGAGAAGCGGGAGCCGCCCAACGCATTGCCAAGTATATTTTGGCTTGAAACCATAGTAAAATCTTCCTGTAGCTTTCCCTTTAGAAAAAAGGCACAACCTGCCGAATTAGCTTGCGCAGCTTTAACAAATCAATTAAATATTGCAGTTTGTCAGACACCAAAAATCTGGGTGGAATATTCTCAATCGATTGCTTTAAAGATTCACCTAGTTCAATATATTCAGCCGCACTTAGTAAACTCCCATCTACTGGCGATCGGGCTTCCGTATAAATTTCTGTGCGTAACACCTCTTCGGGTATGTCTTCATTATTTTTTATATTGTTAGCATCGTTAGTAATACTAGAACCAGATGGACTTACTGAAGTTTCAGCGATCGCAGGCAAAGATATGCCCATTAAACATAAACCGATAACTAAACCCTTACCTACCCAACCGATTTGGTACACCTTGGCATCCTCCTGCAATTGTCCGCCGTGTTTTACTTCCACCCCATGCACAAAGATATTGGCGATTTTCATCAGATAGGTCTTTAGCATAGCTAAAATCTGCTTCTTCGACCACAGCCCCAGTATATTCACCCGTAACAAAATTAGGTAGATGTTGGCGATCGCGGGGGGAAGCAGTAGCAATATCACCACAGAAAAAACTAACTTTACTTAAGTCCGTATTCCGCATATTGGCACGACATAAAATCGCCCCAAACAGATTTGCCCCCGTCAGATTACAGCCACTGAAGTTAGTTTTAATAAAATTTGCCCCCGTCAAATCCACATAGCGTAGATCGGAATTGCTAATATCCTTGCCCGCCAACATTAATCCCAAGTTAATTACCCGCACCCCATGCTCTAAATCCACCACATAGCCCCCAGAGCCATCTAAAATCGCCCGCCCTAATAAACCATCCCGTTTCAAAGGAGCTAGTAAATTTGCACTGGACAAAAATCGAATAATTTTAGCTCTCCCGTCAGCGTCGGAACTACCTAACAAGGCTGAAGTTCTTGCCTGGGCGATCGCCCGTTCTAGGGGCCAGTCTTCCATTTGTCCTTGGGCATCTAAAATCAAGTCCGAAATACCCTGAAAATAAGTATCTATGGTTTGCTGCTGGGTAATTGAGTTTTGTTGTCCCGTTAGTTTTTCGGAAATCTCATTTTGCCGCCATGCCACCCACACTGCCAAGATCGCAATTAAAATCTGCCCCACGGCACCGAGCGCATCCCAACGCAACCCATTAAACCAAATCCAAAAGGCATCATCCAGCTTAGTCAAGGTGCCAAATATTACTAGTCCCGCCGAAGCGATCGCCGCCGCCAAACTCACATCCCAATGCTTACCTAGAGGAGAGTTAGCTAAGCCTTTACCAATCGCAGGGATCAAAATCGGTAATACAATTACGCTAGCTACCCCAATGGCAGGTAAAACCCATTGACGACTGCCGCTTACTAAACCCCAGATGGCGATCGCAATGCAACCACTAGCAATAACTAAGACTAATAACTTGAGACGGGGGGCAGATACCAAAGTAGAGTGATATTAGAGTGGGATTATTCTGACTCTAAAAATCTAACAGAAAACCCCATCAAAGGATAGACTATAGTTCAGCGATCTTAAGTTCAGCGATTTTACTTGCTACTATCATGGAAATTTTTGCAGCAGTTCTTACGGGTTTATTAGGAGTAGCAGGTGCGCCCGGAGTTGTGATCGATCGCCTGATTACTGATGCGCTACGGGGACAACTAGTACGAGCGGATCAACTGGAAGTCAGACTAGATAATACTCCCAACTATCAACTACTTCAGGGCAGAATTGATCGAGTGCGCCTTGCTGGTCGAGGTATTTATCTATCCTCATTTCTCCGCATTGATACCGTTGATCTAGAATCTGACCCCATTAGTATTGATCCTGCTTTCCTCCAGTCTGGACAGTTAAAGCTAGTTGCTCCCGCCCAAGCCGCCGTAAGGGTAATCTTAAAAGCCGCAGATATTAATCAGGCACTGCGATCGCCCACTATTAGCAAATCCTTTCAAGGTATTAAACTCAGTCTTTCTCCCACCACAGGGAATAATACCAGGGCTGAGGAATTTGATTTAGTTAATCCCGAAGTCACCTTTTTAGAAGATAACCGTCTGCGCGTTAATGCCACCCTTCAGCCCGTTAGCAACCCAAAATCTGGACTAGAAATTGCGATCGAGGCAAAGATTGCTCTGGTGGATAGCACCCGTATCGAGCTACTATCACCCACAATCAACCTCCAAGGCATCAAAGTTCCAGAGCAAATTACCAATACCTTGGCACAGGGCATAAATAAACTCCTAGATTTTAGTGCATTGGAATCATCAGGTATATATGCACGCATCTTAAAACTAGAAGTTACAGATTCACAATTGCAGCTAATTGGCTTTGCCCGCATGGAGATACCCAGAAGTAACTAGACATCTATGCTTAGACTGATTCTAAATACATACAATGTAATTAACAATTAGGGAACTGCAAATGGCAAATAAACGACTCTTTGCGATACTACAACAAGGAGCAACCGTATGGAATGCTTGGCGTGAGGAAAATAGCCACCTCACCTACATTGATATGAGCGAAGCAAAATTTTTTGATGTTAACCTCAGTACTGCCCGACTCAGTGGGGTAAATCTTTACAAAGCTTTTCTAGGAGAAGCAAACCTGAAAATGGCGATTTTAAGTATGGCTAATTTGAGTTGCGCCAACCTTAGTGCGGCTGATCTCTCCACTGCCAATTTAATCGGTGCCAATCTTAGTGAATCAAACCTATCAAGAGCAAATTTGTTAAGGGCAAACATGGGTAGTACCATTTTAAGTGGAGCCAATTTAGTCGGTGCTAATCTCAGTGAAGCAAACTTAAATGAAGCCTACTTAAGTATGGCAGATATAAGTAGTGCTAATTTGTGTGAAACAACCTTAATCAAAGCATTTTTATCTAATAGCAACCTTGAAGGTGCAAATCTAACTAAAGCTAATTTAACTAATGCTGATTTAGTCAAAGTAAATTTTAGTAATGCTAACCTAACTGAATCCAAACTAGTTAAAGCTAATCTGTCGGGTGGAAACTTAGTTGGAGCCGATCTAAGTGGAGCCGATCTAAGTGGAGCCGATCTAAGTGGAACCAACTTAACAAAAGCCAATTTTAATAATGCCAATCTTAGTAATGCCAACCTTAGTAATGCGGATTTAAGTTTTGCTAGTCTGGCTCGAACTAATTTAACCGAAGCTAACTTGACATCTGCACTTTTTTTAACCGCCTATACCAGTGGAGCTAACCTCAGTGGCACAATTATGCCCGATGGTAAAATTCATAATTAGTAATTAATTAAACCTATACGCTTGGGGTATTATGCTAACTAAAGTAATTACTACCTTCTCCAACCCCAAATAGCCGTGTCAGATAAATCACAACTTAGCATAATTCTTAGAGGCGCTACTGAGTGGAATAATTGGCGCAGCTTGCATACGGTTTCTTTAATTGATCTAAGTGGTGCTGATTTAACTAGGGCATTTTTAGCAAAAATAGATTTAAGTAAAGCTAATCTTGCCAGTGCCATTCTGAATTGGGCTGTTTTGCATAAAGCTAATTTAGTTGGAGCCAATTTTAATTCTGCTCAGTTAAATGGAGCCAATCTGAGTGAAGCTTTAGCCAGTGGTACCAACTTCACCCTTGCTAATCTGAGTAGTAGCATTTTAAGTGGGATCAGTTTACGGGGAGCTGTACTGAAAGAATCAAATTTGGGGAATGCCTACATTAGTACTTCTGATCTGAGTGGTGCCAATCTTACCGCCGCTAACCTTAGGTCTGCGTCTTTATATAAGTCTAATTTATCCCTAGCAATTCTAACTCAAGCCACCCTTGCTGAGGCGGATCTATCTGATGCTAGTTTTACCGAGGCTAATCTCGATACGGCGAATATTAGTGATGCGGATTTAACTAATGCAAATTTGCGCTGGGCAACTCTGAGGGATGCTAATCTCAGAGGCTCTATTTTGACTGGAGCTAATGGCAATTTGGCAAACTTCACGGGGGCAAACCTGAGTCAGGCAGTTTTAAGGGGTATTAATTTAACTAATGCTGATTTGAGTAATGCCAAGTTAAATGCTGCCGACCTCAGTAACGCTAACTTGGTAGGAGCAAGCCTAGTAGGGGCAAACTTAACATCAGCTGATCTTACGGGGGCAAATATAACTAACGCTGATTTATCTGGGGCAGTAATGCCAGATGGTTCAATTCATGCTTGAGAATAGTTAAAATTATGTCCCAGCCTTGGCAGTATGTGGTTTCCATGCCGCAACCAGAAAATCATTTATTCAATGTGCAGTTAACTATTTCCGAATGGATAGAGGAGTTTATAGATTTACACCTACCCGTATGGTCTCCTGGTTCCTATTTAGTGCGGGAATATGCCAAACATCTTCAAAATTTTAATGCGATCAATCTTGATGGTAAAAACTTAAACTGGCAAAAAATCACCAAAAATCATTGGCGAGTTCACACCTCTAAGCAACCATGCCAAATTAGTTATCAAATCTTTGCTCATGAGCTAACCGTTCGTACCAATCATTTAGATGCTAGTCACGGCTATTTTAATGGCGCAGCTACGTTTATGTTTGTTCCCCACCACGAGGATCATTCTTTTACCGTAGAGATAGTATTACCGAGTGAGAACTGGCAAATTGCCACAGCCTTACCGCATTTTGAGTATCAGCCATCTGTCTTTTTTGCCGATCGCTACGATACTTTAGCGGATAGTCCCTTTGAAATTGGCATACATACCCAAGTCAAGTTTGAAGTCCAAGGTAAGCCCCATGAGCTTATTATTTGGGGTGAAGGCAATCTGGATATGGCTCAGGTTGAAACGGACACTAAGGCAATTATTACCACTGAAGCTGATTTATTTGGTGGACTGCCCTACGATCACTATGTATTTATTCTGCACCTATCCAATGCCTACGGGGGGTTAGAGCATCGCAATTGCTGTTCTTTAATCTATCCAAGGTTTAACTTTCGGGGCGATCAATACCTGAAGTTTATGAATCTTGTTGCCCATGAATTTTTCCATACTTGGAATGTTAAACGGATTCGACCAAAAGCATTAGAGAAATATGACTACGATCAAGAAAACTATACGACCTCTTTGTGGTTTGCCGAGGGTGCAACTAGCTACTATGACCAGATTATCCCACTCAGGGCAAGAGTTTATGGCAAAGAACAGTTCTTGAAAAATTTGGGCGAAACAATTACAAGGCTGCAAAATACCCCTGGTCGGCAGGTGCAGTCACTATATGAATCTAGTTTTGATACTTGGATTAAGCTCTATCGCCCTGATGCCAATAGCCCTAACAGTCAAATTTCCTATTATCTAAAAGGTGAATTAGTATCACTGCTGCTGGACTTAGCCATTCGTATCTCTAGTAACCATGCCCGTTCTTTAGATGATGTGATGCGATCGCTGTGGCAGAAGTTTGGTAATCCGGATGGTAATCTTAATAGTGAAGCTGAAATTGGCTACACCGAAGCAGATTTATATGAAGTCATTGCCACCGTTGCGGGTAGTAATCTTCAGGATTTCCTAGAAAAACATATCTATACGACCGATGAGCTAGATTATAACTACTACTTTGAGCCGTTTGGGATAGAGTTATATTCTGGCTATGCCCAAAAGTCAGTTTATACGGGTATATCCGTGCGTTCTAACAATGGTACGGCTGTGGTTAAATCTGTGGATGCAAATTCTCCTGCTCAACTGGTAGGAATTGATCCCAATGATGAAATTTTAGCAATCAATAACTTTCGAGTTACCCCTGAATCCTTTAGCGATCGCCTCCAAGACTTCCAAGCAAATACGGAAATTACGATTACCCTATTTAAACAAGATCAGTTAAAACAAGTGCTTTTAAAGTTAGAAAATCCTAGATGCGATCGCTTTTTGGTCTCTCAGATCAAAAAACCTAACTTAATCCAGCAGGAGAATTTACGGGGATGGTTGGGTGAATAATCTATACTGCGACTCCATTCCTTATGTTTATTCCACTTTATTCCACAGCTTTAGTTGAAGAGAGGGAATTAACGATTACGGTTACAGATTTAACATTTTGATCACGACTACGGGAGGCATCAATACTGACCACGGTATAGGATTTAACTGAGTCGGGTTCACCAACTTCAAGAGTCTCACCAATCACAAGGGGAGTACTACGATTTAGTGATCCGATAAATCGCTGATGAAGATCCGTCATTAAATATTGCATTGGAAATGTCTCTGGAGATTTTTTAGAATGACTGTAATTTGTCTGTAATTCGGCTGATTAAGTTAGCCCAAACTTAAAATTTGTTTATGCCTTACTCTTTATATACCACTGTTTCTTGTCAGCAATGTGTAAATTTCTATTGCTATAACCCCATTATATCTGCTAATTCTATGTTCCATGATACTTAGTAATTCAAGCATTGATACTCTCACATCTCTTATCCCACGAAAACCAAGTTCTGCTCAATAGCCTTTATAGACTTAAATGATAGATTCTGACCTTTACCTTGGTAATTACAATTATGAGCTACCAAGTGATCGCATTGCCCAAAATCCAGTTGTGCCTAGGGATGCTTCAAAGTTAATGGTAGTTGGTGCTAGTAATCTTGAGCATCGACATTTTTATGAATTACCCCAATTACTGCGTCCCCATGATTTATTGGTTTTAAATAATACTAAGGTCATTCCCGCCCGCTTATATGGACAAAAACCTAACGGTGTTGCCGTCGAAATTTTGTTAATCGAACCTGTGGGTTTAAATCGGTGGTTAGCATTGGTAAAACCGGGTAAGCGTTTACCTGTGGGTAGTGAAATTAGATTTAGCGATCGCCTCAAAGCCAGAGTAATTAGAACAGATGAGGTGACTAAAGGTAGAGAATTATTATTTGAACTGCCCCCAGACCAAACCTTTACGGAAATGCTGGCAGAACTGGGAGAAATTCCGTTACCACCTTACATTACTAACTCGCAATCCACACCCGATCAATATCAAACCATTTATGCCCAAACCCAAGGAGCGATCGCCGCACCCACCGCAGGACTACATTTTACCCAAAGATTACTAGATGAATTAATCAATATAGGAGTTGCTCATACCTACATCACCCTGCATGTTGGGGTTGGCACCTTTCGTCCTGTAGAAGTCGAGGATATTACCCAGCACAATTTACACCAAGAATGGATCGAAGTTTCCCCCACCGCGATCGCCGCCATTCAAGCAGCTAAAGCAAAAGGTGGCAGAATTATTGGGGTTGGTACCACGACAGCCCGTTCCTTGGAAACAACTAAGCTCCAGCCCTATAAAGGTAAAACAGGATTAATGATCTACCCGGGCTATGAATGGCAGGTTTTAGATGGACTAATTACCAATTTTCATTTACCCAAGTCCAGTTTGATGATGTTGGTTGCTTCTTTTTTAAATAGCAGAGAGAAATTATTAGACTTGTACAAAGAAGCGATCGCCCAAGATTATCGATTCTATTCCTTTGGTGATGCCATGCTGATTTGGCGATAAAATAACAGTATTAGCAGATACTTTTAACTATGCCCTTAAACTCATTTTTGACTAGGATATTAGCGTTACTTTTGGTCGTCTTAGCGATCGCATTAAATATAAATATTAATCCTGTGTATGCCGAAGATTTTGATAAGCGCATTCTTGCGGGAGCAGACTTTTCGGGGCAAGCGCTACAGGGATCACAATTTAACAAAACCGATCTGCACAATGCTAATTTTCGCAATGCCAATCTAGCGGGAGTTAGTCTATTTGGTGCCAATATGACTGCTGCGGATTTCACGGGAGCGGATCTGCGGTATAGCACCCTAGATACAGCCAGAATGAATGGAGCTAATTTAACCAATGCTGTACTAGAAGGGGCATTTGTCTATGGCACTTCCTTTGTGGGGACGGTAATTGATGGTGCCGATTTTTCCGATGTTGACCTCCGCAACACTACTCGATCACTGCTATGTAAAGTGGCTAAGGGTACTAACCCAGTTACAGGGAGAGACACCAGAGAAACCTTGGAATGTGAAGATTAATATGAAATTGGCTTTTATCATCGACCCCATCCATAAGCTCGATCCCACCCACGATACCAGTGTGGCATTGATGGAAGCAGCCTGTGGGCAGGGGCATCAGGTATTTGTAACTAGTAAAGAATCTTTGAGTATTGTCAATGGCAAAGCTCAAGCATTTTTAGAGCCAGTACATATCTATCCCGTTGAATTAATCAATGGCAAATGGAATACCCAAACCCCTTGGTATCAGGAAGATTTAGGCTCCTATCAACCATTGGGAAATATGCAGGTGGTATGGATGCGCCCCGATCCGCCTGTTACGGTGGAATATATCTATGCCACATATATTTTGGATTACGTCGATCCGAGTCGTACCCTAGTTGTTAATTCTCCTAAAGGCATTCGCTCCGCCAATGAAAAAGTTTACGCTTTGCAATTTAGTTGCACCCCAGAGACCATTGTTTCTAGTAGCAAATCTACAATTAAAGAATTTATCCAAGCAAAGGGCGAGGCTGTAATCAAACCCCTCGATGGCAAGGGTGGAGAAGGAATTTTATTTGCCACTGTAGGTGATCGCAATCTTAACTCCCTCATCGAAATCAGTACCAAATTTGGCAAAGTTCCCGTCATGGTACAGGCGTATTTACCCGCCGCCCAAGCAGGAGATAAGCGCATTATTTTATTAAATGGCGAACCCATTGGCGCAGTGAATCGGATTCCTAGTTCGGGAGAATTTAGGGGCAATATGGCAGCAGGGGGTAGTGTGGCAAAAATTGAGATTACCCCAAGGGAGCTAGAGATTTGCCGCGAGCTATCTCCTGTTTTACAAAAAGATGGCTTGATTTTCGTGGGAATTGATGTCATCGGGGGCTACCTCACGGAAGTAAATGTTACTAGTCCAACGGGCATCAGAGAAATCGATCGGCTTAATGGTACAAGACTGGCGGATCAGGTGATTACATGGCTGGGCGAAAGAAGTACTTATGGCTCGAATTAATCTGTTGGACACACGCACTACCAGTTTCGGCGATTTGATCGGTAATGGCAAGATTTACCGAGTGCAACCTTTCCAGCGTGATTACTCTTGGAATGAGGAAAATTGGGAGGATATTTGGCAAGATATTCTAGGACTCCATATAAACCATGATTCTAGCCATTATATGGGTGCGCTTGTTCTGCAAAGCTCTAACACTTCAGACAAAGCGTTTACGATTATAGATGGGCAACAAAGGTTAGCCACTCTCAGTATTATGGGGATCGCTATTATTGATAAGATTCAAAAATTAGTAGAGCGAGAAGTGCAAAAGGAGGCTAATCAAGAACGACAAGAAATTCTCAAACGTACTTATCTTAGCGATAGAGATCCACGTTCTCTTCGTTACTCAAGTAAGCTGCTTTTGAACGAAAATAATAATGATTTTTATGGTAGTGCATCAAGATGAGGTAGTATAGAGAAAAGAGATAGTAGATAAAGACATGGAATGCCTATTGTGTGGACATCATAAAGTTTATGGACATGGTACAACCAGCAAAGGCAACGTCAGGTATGAATGTCCTAAATGTAAGAAGACATTTGTGGAGACCTTGGATACGATTTACTATCATCGGCATATAGATGCAGAAAAGATTCATTTAGTCCTGCAAAGCCAAAGTGAAGGAGTAAGCTTACGAGGTATAGCAAGATTGAGTGGATTAGCATATAACACAGTGGTTAGCATAATTAGACAAGCCTCACAGAAAGCCCAAATGGTTCATAACCAAGAAGTTAAAGCAGTAGAGACAGAAGAAATCAGTAGTGATGAAATGTGGTCATTCGTAGGAAAAAACAGAAAAACTGCTTACCAACAGAACTTGAGTCAGGAGACTGTTGGATTGGGGTAAGCATAGGTAATGATAGTGGATTGATTTTAGCGGCAAGAGTAGGAAAACATACGGATGAATTAATTGAGGAGATAGTTAGGAAAGACCGATTGCCAGCATTGGAATACTGATGGGTGGGGAGGATATGAGAGAGTGTTGGCAGAATATGTAGAACACTATATCGGCAAAGATCGCACTCAAAGAATAGAGAGGACGAATGGTATTTTAAGGCAACAGACAGGTAGATTTCATCGACGACAGCATAAATTCAGCAAGTTATGGGAGTGGACTGAAATAGCAGTCAGATTATTAGTCACATTTTTTAATTGGATATGGATTCACTCTCGAAAAAAGACAACTGCTGCCCAGAGAGCTAATTTAACCAATAGAAAGTGGACTTGGGATAATATTTGCACCTACTCTACTTTACTTTGACGCACTACCATTTTTATCAAAGCAATTTGATTAATCTTAGAAAGCCACTTAATATCAGATCGCTTTCAACATCTAACCAATTACTCTGGCAGGCGTTTGAATATTTCTCAAATCATTTAGAGGAACTTCAAGATGTTGTCCAGAATGGGGAAATGCTGACTGAATTTTTAACAGATACCGTTGCTCAAAGACTACTTTTTATTCAGATTAACGTTGAGGATGAATTGAATGCTTATACAGTGTTTGAGACATTGAATGCTAGAGGTATAGAATTAAGTTCCACAGATTTACTCAAGAATTACCTGTTTTCCCTGTTTCAAGGACCAGACGATCTACAAGAGGCACAAAGGCAATGGAGAAGAATTATCAGTACGGTACAAATGGAGAAATTTCCTGAGTTTCTCCGTTACTACCTTAGCCTTAAACAAACTCGTGTGAGACGTGAACGACTATTTAAACTTGTTCGTGAGTCTGTGAAGAATGCTCAACAAGCATTTGAATTACTTGATCAACTGGAAAATTACAGCAATCTTTTTATTGCTCTGAGTAATTCTAATGACGAGTTCTGGCGAGATACTCCAGAGAATCAGCCCTATATTCGTGAACTTGAGCTATTTAGGGTCAAGCAAGCTTATCCATCTCTATTTTCTGCATACGCAAGGTTTTCTCGCGAAAACTTTACTCGCTTATTAAAACTTGTATGTGTACTTTCTTTCCGCTATACCATTGTTAGTAGTCTAAATCCTAATGAATTAGAGACACTTTATAGCAAGGTTGCAATTGCAATTACAAATGGTGAAATAATCAATCCCAGACAGGTTTTTGACAACCTCAGATCAGTTTACGTTTCGGATGAAAAGTTTTTACAAGACTTCTCTTTACTATCAATCTCTACAAAAGGACAAAAGAAGAAGTTAGTACGATATATTCTGTTCAAGCTTGAGTTAGATGCGTCACATATAGAGGTCAATGAAGATAGTTTTTCTATTGAACATATCTTACCTGAATCGCCAGGTAGTGAATGGCGGCAGAGCTTCAATGATGCTCAAATAGAAGAAATGGTGTACCGCATTGGCAACCTAACTCCTTTGGAGCCTCATCTTAATCGTCAAGTAGGAAATGAGCTTTATCCAATCAAGCGAACGGTTTATCAGCAGAGCGTTTACACACTAACAAAAAATGTTTTGGCTGAAGAATGGCACCCAAATACACTTACTACAAGGCAAAGATACTTAGCACAACGAGCAGTTCATATTTGGAGGTCAGACTTTTTTGTGTAAGAGATTTCCAGATTATTAATAATTCCATTCGGGGTACAGGTGGCACTGATGTTTAGGGCTATGCCCAACGTAGCCATTCCTAAATCATTAAAAGGCTGTATTAAATCTTAACGATCGCAAACTCCAAAACCTAGGATCGTAATTTAGTCCCGTAGTTTAGTAAGAAATTTTGATTACTCATTCAACTTGAGCGTAAGCGATTTAAAATACATTATCTGAATAAATAAAAAAGTTATAACCCGAAATTCATGGAAGACAAGTTAATGTTGATGATTCCAGGTCCTACGCCTGTACCCGAAAGAGTACTGTTGGCTCTGGCTAAGTCTCCTATCGGTCATCGTAGCGGCGATTTCACCAAAATCATGGCAGATGTCACAGCAAAGCTGAAGTGGCTCCATCAAACGGAAAATGATGTGTTGATTTTGACCGCCAGTGGCACAGGGGCAATGGAAGCAGGAATTATTAATTTCTTGTCCAAGGGCGATCGCGTTCTGGTCGGCGAAAATGGCAAATTTGGCGAACGTTGGGGTGAAGTTTGTGATGCCTTCGGGATTAAGACCGAACGAGTCAAGGCAGAATGGGGACAGCCCCTCGATCCAGAGGCATTTCGAGTCATTTTAGAAGCCGATACCGAAAAATCGATTAAGGCGGTAATTATTACCCATAGTGAAACCTCAACGGGTGTTCTCAATGATTTGGAAACCATTAATCGTCATGTTAAAAATCATGGCAAGGCATTAATCATAGTCGATGCCGTTACCAGCCTAGGAGCGATCAATGTTCCCATCGATGCTTGGGGTTTGGATGTGGTTGCCTCTGGTTCCCAAAAAGGTTATATGATTCCACCGGGATTAGGATTTGTGGCGGTGAGTGATAAGGCATGGGAAGCCTATAAAGCCTCTGATTTGCCTAAATATTACCTAGACCTAGGCAAAGCTCGCAAAGATGCTAAGAAAAATAGCACCCCTTTTACAACTTCCGTGAATATGGTTGTGGCTCTGCAAGCAGCATTAAAGATCATGGAGGCGGAAGGATTAGAAAATATTTTTGCCCGTCATTTACGCCATCGTAATGCTACCCGTGCGGCGGCTAAGGCACTAGGTTTGAGCTTATATGCTGGTGCCGATAATTACGCAAGTCCCTCTATTACAGCGATCGCCACACCTGATGCTGAAAAAATCCGTTCCACAATTAAAAAGCATTTTGATATTGTCATGGCAGGTGGTCAGGATCATCTCAATGGTTCAGTATTTCGCATCGGTCACTTAGGTTTTGTTAGCGATCGGGATATTCTCACGGCAATTAGTGCTTTAGAAGGAACTCTGCAAATTTTAGGGCATACAGGCTTTACCTCTGGGGCGGGAATTGGGGCAGCGATCTCCGCTCTTAACAGTAAATAGGTTTAATTTGGCGGGGTGTGAACTTGCGCCCTGTCTATCTTGGCTTCTTTCTGCCTTTAATGTAGAAATATTTAATCTAACCGTAAAAACTATCTACTTGTATGGCAAAAATCAGCTTGCACTCATACCTGATATGATCATAGTAAGCATTTTTACAATTCTTAAGCTAAAGAATTTTCTTACCTCGGTCTTTCACTTAAATGTTTCACCTAAATTTTTAGAGATATAGAAAGTGTTCAACACCCTCCGCACTGATTTTGAAGTAATTTTTGCTAGAGACCCTGCTGCTCGAAATTGGCTAGAAGTGTTACTCTGCTATCCGGGCTTGCATGCACTATGGTTATATAGGTTTGCCCATGCGCTTCATAATCTCAGATTGCCCGTAATTCCCCGCTTGGTTTCCCAACTGGCACGGTGGTTAACTGGTATTGAAATTCATCCTGGGGCGGTCATTGGTAAAGGCACATTTATCGATCACGGTATGGGAGTGGTGATTGGTGAAACCGCAATTATTGGTGATAATGCCCTTATTTACCAGGGAGTTACCCTTGGCGGTACAGGTAAAGAAATCGGTAAACGTCATCCTACCCTTGGTGATAATGTCGTCATAGGGGCAGGTGCTAAGGTACTAGGAAATATAGAAATCGGTGATAATTCCCGTATTGGTGCGGGTTCAGTGGTCTTAAAAAGCGTACCCAGTGATTGCACCGTAGTAGGAATTCCGGGGCGGGTGGTGCATCGGCATGGAGAAATTGTCGCTCCCCTAGATCACTCCCATATTCCCGATCCAGAGGGTGACGTGATTAGAGGCTTACTAAAGCGGGTGGAGCAATTGGAAAAGCAGCACCTAGAAAGTCAAAAATTAGCAAGTCAACAACAGAAATTAACTAATACTTTTGTAATTGATTGTGAATTGCTTAAGGATGTGAGACCTAAAAATTTTAGTCGTAATGGCACAAAACCTGAAAATGATGAATTTATGGAAGGGGCGGGAATTTAAACATCCCCTCCTAGGAATAATTACAGGTCTAGTTGCCGTTAATCTTGTTGCTTGCAGCTCTCTAAGCAATTCAGACCAGAGTAAGCCTCCAAGTAGATTAGATATTGTTTTAAGTCGGGGCAGCTTAATTTGTGGTGTGAGTGGTGAAGTCCCGGGGTTTAGTTTTGTCAATCCCCAAGGTAAATACTCAGGCTTAGATGTGGATATTTGTCGAGCGATCGCCGCAGCACTATTTAATAATCCCGAAGCAGTTGAATACCGTAACCTTAGTGCCAAAGAAAGATTTACAGCCCTGCAAACTGGGGAAATTGATATTTTAAGTCGGAATACAACCCTTACCGCCAGTCGTGATACGGATACAGGCTTAGAGTTTGCCCCCGTGGTATTTTATGATGGGCAGGGAATCATGGTTAAAAAAAATAGCAATATCAAGTCCCTAGCCGATTTAAAGAATGCTTCTATTTGTATGCAAATTGGTACCACCCACGAAGCAAATCTAACTGACCAAATGGCAAAACGCAATATTCCCTATAAACCCATTACCTTTGATGATGTCAATGCTACCTTTAATGCCTATCAAGCAGGACGTTGTGTTGCCATTACTGCCGATCGCTCTGCTCTAAGTGCGCGCCGTACCTTATTACCAAACTCTAATGATCATGTTTTACTAGATGTAGTTTTATCTAAGGAACCTCTAGCACCTGCAGTTAAAGATGGAGATTCCCGTTGGTCTAATGCGGTGCGTTGGATTGTATATGGACTAATTGCTGCCGAAGAACTAGGAATTACGTCTAAGAATATTAATCAACAAAGCTCAATAAATCCTGAGATTGTCAGATTTTTAGGCATTCCTGATCAATCAGGCAAAGGTAGTGATCTGGGCAAAAATATGGGGTTAACCAATGATTTTGTGGCAAGGGAAGTAAAAGCTGTAGGTAACTACGGAGAGATCTATGAGCGCAATCTTGGGAGTACCACCAAATTAAATATTGATCGCGGCTTAAATAAACTGTGGACAAACGGCGGACTAATGTATGCTCCACCTTTTAGATAAATGCGGTAGTGCGTCAGATATATGTAGTATGTCCATTTACCAAGGCTTTTGGTCTTTATCCTTTATGGTCTAATGATAAGAGTTATCATTTGCTGATTTAGGCTTTCTTCTAGCCATTGGCTAAACTTTTCATCAATTATTCTTTGCTGGGTATTAGTATCTAGGGTGGCGGGTATTATTTTTTCTAATCTTACGATCACTATCCACTCATCAATCACTGTGGGAAACTGCACTTGCCCAAGGTCACTGGATAGAAGAATTTTTTGTAGAGTCGGATGAATCACTCTAAATTCACAAGGTCCAACCAATCCTCCAGTTTGAGCTTCTGAGCCTTGGGAATATTCCCTTGCTAACTGATCAAAACTTTGCTCTCCTTCATTAATCCGAAAATATAGCTCTTGAGCAGTACAAAAGTCTTTAGTCCGAATGAGCGAATAGATTACTTGATCTAGCTTGGATTTACTTTCTAGAAAAGCTGAATTAACTTTTGCACTCCATTTTGCCTGTTTGAATTTTGTTAACTTAAGCGATCGCTCTGCCCTTTTATCTAATTGAGCTTGAGTCATACCCTGTTGCTTTAACCATACTTCTAATTTATCAATTCCCAATTGTTTTCGGACTTGCTCCTGCGCCAGATTTTGCTCTTCGGCTGTTAGCTGTATATCTGCTGTGCAGCGATCTAGAAGTATTTCTTTAATCAGTTGGCGTATCATCCCATAGTCTAGAATTTTCTCGACTATTTGATCTGCTTGAAACTTTTGACCGTCAACTTCTAATGCTGGCATACTCCCTTCCTACTATAAGAATACAGCTAATGAAATAGGCTGAAGGGCATAAACCCCTTTGTGGGAATGCAACTCCAGACCCCAATCTTTGACTGGGGAAGGAGTAAGTTTGTAAAATATAACTCTATAACCACTGCAATGAAACATTGCTAATGCTCACAGTCACTCTGATCGAAATACGTTTTATGCTGGGGTGTGGGGCTGCTAACACAAACCCATAAAAAACTGTGCCTTTGCCAATATATAACTCATGTGTAATTCCTAATGCAGCTAATTTTTCGCTAATCTAAACATAACTAAAATAGCTAGAACCTAGACTCAGTTTACCCGAGCCTTGAACAATAGCAATTAATTCATCTGTAGAGCTAAAAGCTCCATTACTATTTGTATCTAAATAGATAGCTGTACCAGACACCCCACCTATTGGCGAAGTACCCAAAACATAAAGATTAGCAGCACCATATAGTTGAATTTTATCCAAAGTAGAACTGAAATCTTTGATCAAAGCATAATCTCCTAATCCCGCATTATTGTCATTTCCATCGTTATAGAAAGCGAGCGTACTTGAACCAAGAATAAAAGTATCATTTCCTGCATTTCCTGCATTTCCTGTAAGGGTATCAATAGAACCTACTCCATTGTTACTACCTACTCCATTGAGAATATCGTTGCCATCCCCACCGAACAAAGAATCATTTAGGAATCCGCCAGTAAGAGTATCATTTCCTGCACCACCATTTAGGATTACAGAACCTAAGGTAAAAGCAGAAGCATCAAGCGTATTATCGCCAATTCCACCTGTTAAATTTGCAGATTCAATAGTATTTAACGTATCTGTCCCTAGTCCAGTTAATGTGGTGTTGGTTAGGGTGAAATTGACATTGCCAGATTCTTTTACTGTGTCTGTACCATCTCCACCGATTAATATATCGTCTCCTGTTCCGCCAGTAAGAGTATCATTTCCTGCACCGCCATTTAGGGTCACAGAACCTAGGGTAAAGGCAGAGGCATTCAGCGTATTATTACCAATTCCACTTGTTAAGTTTGCAGATTCAATAGTATTTAACGTATCTGTTCCTAGTCCAGTTAAGCTGGTATTGGTTAGGGTGAAATTAACATTTCCAGATTCTTTTACTGTATCTATTCCACTACCGCCATCAAGGGAGTCATTGCCAAGCCCTCCTGTGAGAGTATCGTCACCATAACCACCGATTAATGTATCATTTTTTGTTCCACCAATAAGAACATCATCTCCCGATCCGCCATCCAGAAATACAGAACCTAGGGTAAAGGCAGAGGCATCAAGTGTATTGTCGCCAATTCCACCTGTTAAATTTGCAGATTCAATAGTATTTAACGTATCTGTCCCTAGTCCAGTTAATGTGGTGTTGGTTAGGGTGAAATTGACATTTCCAGATTCTTTTACTGTGTCTATCCCGCTACCACCGATTAATGTATCGTTTCCTGTTCCGCCAGTAAGAGTATCATTTCCTGCACCACCATTTAGGATTACAGAACCTAATGTAAAGGCAGAAGCATCAAGCGTATTGTCGCTAATGCCACCTGTTAAATTTGCAGATTCAATACTGATTAAAGTGTCAGAGCCTAGTCCAGTTAATGTGGTATTGGTTAGGGTGAAATTGACATCGCCAGATTCTTTTACTGTGTCTGTTCCATCTCCACCGTTAAGGGAGTCATTGCCGAGTCCCCCTGTTAAAGTATCATTTCCTATTCCACCGATTAATGTATCGTCTCCTGTTCCACCAGTAAGAATATCATTTCCTCCACCGCCATCAAGAATGACTGCTCCTATAAAGGTAGAAGCGTTTAAGGTATTGTTACCAATTCCACCTGTTAAATTTGCAGATTCGATACTAATTAATGTGTCTGTCCCCAGCCCAGTTAAGCTGGTATTGGTTAAAGTGAAATTGACATTTCCAGATTCTTTGACGGTATCTGTATTATTGCCTCCGTTGAGGACATCGTTCCCAAGTCCTCCTGTTAGAGTATCGTCACCATTCCCACCGATTAATGTATCGTTTTTTGTTCCACCAGTAAGAACATCATCTCCCGATCCGCCATCTAGAAATACAGAACCTAGGGTAAAGGCAGAGGCATCAAGTGTATTGTCGCCAATTCCACCTGTTAAATTTGCAGATTCAATAGTATTTAACGTATCTGTCCCTAGTCCAGTTAAGGAGGTGTTGGTTAGGGTGAAATTGACATTGCCAGATTCTTTTACTGTATCTATTCCACTACCACCGATTAATGTATTGTTTCCTGTTCCGCCAGTAAGAGTATCATTTCCTGCACCACCATTTAGGGTTACAGAACCTAGGGTAAAGGCAGAAGCATCAAGCGTATTGTCGCCAATGCCACCTGTTAAATTTGCAGATTCAATACTGAATAAGGTGTCAGAGCCTAGTCCAGTTAATGTGGTATTGGTTAGGGTGAAATTGACATCGCCAGATTCTTTTACTGTGTCTGTACCATCTCCACCGTTAAGGGAGTCATTGTCGAGTCCCCCTGTTAAAGTATCAGTACTATTTCCACCGATTAATGTATCATCTCCTGTTCCACCATTTAGGGTTACAGAGCCTAGGGTAAACGTAGAGGCATTAAGTATATTGTTGCCAATACCCCCTGTTAAATTTGCAGATTCGATACTAATTAATGTGTCTGTCCCTAGCCCAGTTAAGCTGGTATTAGTCAATATAAAGTTGACATCGGCAGATTCTTTTACTGTGTCTGTACCTAAACCACCATCAATAATATCGTTGCCAGAAGTACCTGTTAGAATATCATTGCCAGCCCCACCAACTATACCGCTAAGTACTAAAGTTAAGTCTGGAGTGTTGCCTACGGTTGTATCATCAACTACTACGTTGATGGTATAGCTAGATTTAACGGTTGTTCCGATATAGAAGAGTTCAGTGCCTCTAATTTCAAAGCTAGATGCATCAGTTCCTGTTAAGGATAAGAGGTTTGTTCCTAGGGCATCATCGGTGATAGAAATATCGGCAACTTTGATGCCTGTATTTATTGCACTATTCCCTGCAAGTGTTAGTGTTAAGTTATTGATTAATTCTACGGCTGTCGGAGCTTCGTTGATGTCAGTTACGCTAATCGCTACAGCTTTAGTATCGAAAAGAGAGCCAGTATCGCTAGCAATTACGATGATGTTATAGATGTTATTTGCGCCGATGTCTAAGGGTGCTTCAAAGTTGGGTGAAGTTTTGAAGGTAACTGCGCCTGTGCTGCTATTGATGTCAAACAGTGCCGAGTCGGTTCCATCGATGCTATAGGTCAGGGTAGTTCCTGCATCTGGATCGGTTCCTGTGACGGTGTAGACGGTTCCTGTTCCGTTTTCAGCGAAGTTTGATGTTGTGCCACTGGTAACGCTTGGGGCTTCATTAACATCGGTAATATTTAGAGTGAATGGTAGGGTGAAGTCTGGGGTGCTGCCGACGGTGGTGTCATCAATTACTACGTTGACGCTATAGCTAGGTTTGACTTCAAAGTTGGGACTGGCTCCGATGTAGAAGAGTTCAGTACCTCTAATCTCAAAGCTAGATGCATCGGTTCCTGTTAAGGATAGGGTTTCAGTTCCTAGAGCATCGTCATTGGTAGAAATATCTGCGACTTTGATGCCTGTATTGATTGCACTGTTCTCTGCCAATGTGGTTAAGGTATTGGTTAATGCTGCGGCTGTGGGAGCTTCGTTGACATCGGTAATATTTAGAGTGAATGGTAGGGTGAAGTCTGGGGTGCTGCCGACGGTGGTGTCATCAATTACTACGTTGACGCTATAGCTAGGTTTGACTTCAAAGTTGGGACTGGCTCCAATGTAGAAGAGTTGGGTGCCCCTAATCTCAAAGCTAGATGCATCGGTTCCTGTTAAGGATAGGGTTTCAGTTCCTAGAGCATCGTCATTGATAGAAATATCTGCGACTTTGATGCCTGTATTGATTGCACTGTTCTCTGCCAATGTGGGTGAGGTATTGGTTAAGGCTGCGGCTGTGGGAGCTTCATTAACATCGGTAATATTTAGAGTAAAAGGTAAGTTGAAGTCTGGGGTGCTGCCAACAGTGGTGTCATCGACTACTACGTTAACGGTATAGCTAGATTTCACTTCAAAGTTGGGACTGGCTCCGATGTAGAAGAGTTCAGTACCTCTAATCTCAAAGCTAGATGCATCGTCTCCAGTTAAAGATAGTGAGTTTGTTCCTAGAGCATCGTCAGTGATGGAAATATCTGCGACTTTAATACCAGTACTAATTACACTATTTTCTGCTAATGTGGGTGAGGTATTGGTTAAGGCTGCGGCGGTAGGGGCTTCATTAACATCGGTGATATTTAGAGTAAATGGTAGGGTGAAGTCTGGAGTGCTGCCGACGGTGGTGTCATCTACTATTACGTTGACGGTATAGCTAGATTTGACTTCAAAGTTAGGACTGGCTCCAATGTAGAAGAGTTGGGTGCCCCTAATCTCAAAGCTAGATGCATCGGTTCCTGTTAAGGATAGGGTTTCAGTTCCTAAAGCATCATCAGTGATGGAAATATCGGCAACTTTGATGCCTGTATTGATTGCACTGTTCTCTGCCAGTGTGGTTAAGGTATTGGTTAAGGCAGCGGCTGTGGGGGCTTCGTTGACGTTGGTGACGCTAATCGCTACGGCTTTGGTATCGCTGAGGGAACCATCGCTGGCAATGACGTTGATGTCGTAGACATTGTTTGCGCCATTATCGGTTGGAGCTTCAAAGTTAGGTGCGGTTTTGAAGGTGACGGCTCCTGTGCTGCTGTTAACATTGAACAGAGCCGAATCGGTTCCACTGATACTGTAGCTAAGGGTGTTTCCAGCGTCGGGGTCGGTTCCTGTGACGGTATAAACTGTGCCCGTACCATTTTCAGCGAAATTTATACTTGCGCCTGAAGTGATAGTCGGGGCTTCGTTGAGATTATTGACATTGATGGTCAGCGCTTTTTCATAGCTCAATCCGCCTTGATCGGTGGTGCGAATGCGGACGCTGTAGCTACTCTTGGTTTCGTAGTCGGGTGAAGCATTGATGCTTAACTGGTTGCCGTTGATGATGCTGAAGGAGGCATTATCGGTGCTGCCTGTGCCAGAAACTAGGCTGTATGTAAATGTATTACCTGTGTCGGGGTCAGTGCTGCTGAAGTTGCCAACAACGATGTTAGTAGCAACATTTTCGTTGATGGTAGTGGCACTTAAACTTAGGTCAGTGGGAGCTTCATTAAGATTGTTGACCCCAATAGTTAGGGCTTTCTCATAAGTCAATCCGCCTTGATCGGTGGTGCGAACTCGAACGCTATAGCTACTCTTGGTTTCGTAGTCTGGTGAAGTATTGATGCTTAACTGGTTGCCATTGACGATGCTAAAGGATGCATTATCGGTGCTGCCTGTGCCAGTTACTAAAGAATAGCTGAAGGTGTTGCTACTATCGGGATCGGTACTGGTAAAGCTGCCCACAATCGAATTGGCTGCAACATTTTCATTAATACTACTAGTGTTGAGGACTAAATCGGTTGGTGTATCATTCACGCCATTGATAGTAATGGTAACATTCTGGCTGGCGGTGCCATCGAAGGACTGCACAGTAAAAGTCTCTGTTTTAGTCTGTGTAGCACCTAAATACTGAACCGCACTATTGGCGACGCTATAGTTCCAGGTTCCTGTGTCCGTAATTGTCAGAGTACCTAGATTTCCTGAAGAAGAGACGGTGGTGTTGAATTTGTTTTGTCCAGAATCCACATCACTAACGCTGAGATTACTCGATGCTGTGAGAGTTGGATCATTAGCATCTTCTGTAAGATTGGCAGTTGATATACCACTAATACTGGCAATATCGTTAGCTCCTGTGATGTTAACGGTGAAGGGTCGGCTGGCACTAGAGCGACCATCACTAACTGTGAGAGTGAAGTCGTCCGTTGCATTACTAATCAGGGCATTAATTGCAGAGTTATTAGGAGTGTAGGTATATTGCCCATTCAGAGGATTAAGGGTGAGATTACCGTAGGTGCCAGCTTTTGTAACAGTTTGGATTTGATAGATAGCAACCTGATAGACTCCCAAATTATCCCCATAGTTAACATCTTGGACGAAGAAATCTATAGCAGATCCTGTTCCTGTCACTAAAGTCGAATAGATATGACTACTGTTGTATGCTCCCCAAATATCATCACTATTACCTAGAGCAGAAGAATATAAACCCAGATCGCCATAACCATTCGGGTCAAAATCTTGAGCAGATGACCATGCGTTATTGCTTACATAACGAGCATCAGCTTCCCAGTTAGGCCTAGAGTAATCGGGTCTCCAAGTTCCTGAAACTACAACTTTATATTGCACACCTGCAGTTAAAGGGGCAGAAAACACACGAGGCTGTCCTACTGATGCCACATTTTTTTGGGAATCAACCACTAAATTTTGAACAAGGGTAACGCCACCCGTACCGCCACTGATACCGTAGGTTAGGGTTGTATCTGTATCAACATCATTGCCAGACAGGGTGCCTGTGATGTTACTAAAGGTATTGTAGGTTGCAGTGTCGGTGAGAGTGCCAGGGCTAATTGATGCTAGTGTTGGTGAGGCAGTATTAGAAGAGAATTCGGCTTGAAATGCTAAGTCTCCTCCATAATTTCCCCATGGTGATGAGGTTAAAGAACTAAAATTTCCTCCTTGATACCAAAAACTACCTCCACCGTAATAGTCGCCGAGGAAACCCACATCCCCATACCCTGTCTGCCCATCAAAAAAATTAGATGCATTTACAAAAGCAATATATTGCTGTCCAGGGTTTAGACTAAGCCGATTAGTGTCAAAGACAAGTGCTTCCATCCCTGCAAAGCCTGTGGTTGAACGCACACCACTTTGATATAAAATTGGACCAGTTGCCTTGGAGCCATCCCACGCCATAACATAAAAGCCGAAATCAATGACATCTGAGTTTAAAAAGTCATTTATATAAATTGTAAAATTATTTAGGGTTGGATTTGAGACTGAAGGAACAGTGAAAGTCTGCCCAAAGGTAGGAGTTGCGCCTTCACCAAAGTAACCAATTGAACTAGATCCATTCCAGGACAGTTTCGTCCCAATGCTCTGACTTGCTTGTTCAACTTGTATTGATACTCCATTGACGGAAATGATCGCAGTATCATCTTCCGTTTTAATTCGCGTTAATTCTGCGACTGATAGACTTTGCCCCAATACTAATCGGGAAAAATATTCCCCCTCGTCTCCTGGGGTATCCGTTGTGTTAACCTGAGCATCAACATAATGCCCGATCTCTTCGAGAATCACCGCCGTTAATTGTTCTGGAGTGGCTAGTGCTAAAAAACCTTCCGATAGATAAATCGTATTGGTGCTAGCTGCATAGGCTCCCAAAGCCCCATTCATGCCACTGTCAAGTATTTGAATAGTCGGAATTTGGCTAAAGTCGCCACTTGCCCATTGGCTACGAATGGTTTCGGCAAGGGTTATATTAAAATCACTGCCAAAGGCTTGACCAAAAATGCTGTAAAAGCGATCTCTCTCTTGAGCAAAGCCTTGTAATATATTTTGGACTGAGGCAAATGTGTTGTCTAGAGAATCAGATAGCCCTGCCATGCTTGGCGTTAGATTTGATATTATTAGTTCGTTAGACATAATATTTATTAGTTGGATTTATTTAAGATACGGAGATATAATTCCTGAATTTTTCTTCGGATTGCCTCGGTAATTTAATTTGCTTAATGCCATTACGAGTAGGCTCAAGTATTTCCACAGTTATATATATCTGGTAGCACACCCGCCGCCAGCATTTTAAGTAATGTGATCATCATAAGTTGGCGCACATTGGGAAATACGGCTTGGACAGCTACATCTTCCCCACTCTTGGTTGTTGGCGGCGTGTTGGGGTTGGGCAAAACAGAATCATGATTTGTCATTTTTTAAAATTTAAGAATGCGAGATGTATTAACTTTTAACTTGGCTGGAGCATTAACCATCTGATTTGTTTGCTTTTGGCTATGAACTTTGTATGTTTTGCGTATTTTGCGTTATATATTGCTTATAGCATGTAAAACCTTGTTCACTTATACTTGATTATCGATCTTCAAGTCAAATAATTTTTCTTGGCTCACAGAAAGGCTCAATATGACTTTTGTGAATCTAGTAAAAGTCTATAAAAATTCTTAACTAATCATTTATAACCTTAAACCTCCTTACATGATCTAAGGTCTAAAGCTTGGGAGTTGGGGAATTAGTCGAGGTTACTATTTATCCAGAATTTCCATATCAGAATCTTTAAGAACGTAACTAACTACCTTATCAATACTTTGCTCTACGGTCTCTACATCGGTATAACAAATAATTTCTGGTGCGATTGGTGCTTCATAGGGATCGCTAATTCCAGTGAAATTAGGTATCTCCCCTGCCCTTGCCCTCGCATATAGCCCCTTAACATCACGGGCTTCGCATGATTCTAAGGTTGCATTTACATACACTTCAATAAAATTTGTGGTAGTTCTGCGAATTTCATCACGCAGTTCTCGATAGGGACTAAATAACTGCGACGATGGTAATTACGCCATTCCGACTGAGTAAATTTGCGACAAAAGCAATTCTGCGAATATTATAGTATCTCGGTCTTCTTTAGTAAAACCCAAACCCTTAGTATAGATGAGTTCTGACAACATCCCCATCTAGTAGTTCAACTTTATAATCTTGGGCTTTTAGTTTTTCAGTGACTCCAAGAGCGATCGTAGTTTTTCCTGCTCCACTTAAGCCTGTAAACCATAAGAGCATTCCTGAATGATTCAATTTATCCACCTTAAAATTACATAATACAATGGAGACTTTTCTGAGTTGTCTAACTCTTCCTAGCTTTTTGAATTTGAAATTGCAGATAAAAAGGTAAAAAAATTGTGGGATTAGCCCCAGTGTGTTAGCATCTCTGAAAGAGTTTTTAAAAAACTAAACAGATCATAATGAGCTATGGCTAAAGTCCTAGTCCTCAATGCATCCTATGAGCCGTTAAACATCACAAACTGGCAACGTGCTGTTGTTTTATTACTCAAAGGGAAAGCCGAGCAAGTTGAGCATAATGGTAAAATGCTTGCTCCAAATTTTCCACTGCCTACAGTTATTCGACTTTATCACTATGTGAATTTACCTTATAAAGATGTACCACTCACTAGGAGAAACATCCTACATAGAGATGGACATTCTTGTCAATACTGCGGCTATACAGGCGAAGATTTAACTCTTGATCATGTTATTCCTAAATCTCGTAAAGGTGGCGATACTTGGGAAAATATGGTTACTGCCTGTGTACGGTGTAATGTCAAAAAAGGTAACCAAACTCCTAAAGAAGCAAATATGCCCCTCCGTAAGAATCCCCGCCGTCCCCACAGTGGGCTTTATTTTGAGGTAACAAAGTATTTACGCAGTGGTGGGCATCAAGAATGGAAGAAATATTTAATTGGTTTGTAAAGCTTATAGTAATTGAATTAGTAATTGAATGCGGGTAGTCCATTTAGCAGATTTACATTTAGGGTTTCGTGCATACAATCGTGTCACTAGTCAAGGTATTAATCGACGGGAGGCAGATGTATTTGCGGCATTTAGGGAAGCTTTGGAAAAAACCATCGCCTTAAAACCTGATTTAGTTTTGATGGCAGGAGATATTTTTCATGTGCCTCGCCCTACTAACTTGGCAATCTGTCAAACTCAACGGGAATTAGTACGATTTCGGAGTTTATGTGGTGCGGAAATTGTAGTAATCGCTGGCAACCATGAATCTATTAAGACCGCAGATAATCGCTGTATTTTAGACCTATTAAGTTTAATTCCTGATATTACGGTTGTAACTTCTAAGCCTGAAGCAGTGGAGGTATGTGGTGGTAAAGTCAAGGTATTTTGTTTGCCCCATAATGCTTTGGAACGCTTAGATCAAGTTCAAATTGCTCCAGATGCTGAGGTTACCTATAACCTATTGATGTTGCATGGCACTGTGGATAGCGATCGCATTAATGATTACGGTGGTTATGATATTCCTGAAAAAGTCTTACAAATGCCTTGGGACTATGTTGCCTGTGGACATTATCACAGCTACACCCATTTGGGGCGCAATGCCTATTATGCAGGGGCGATCGAGCGCACTAGCAATGATATTTGGAAAGAAGCAGAGGAAGATAAAGGTTTTATTGAATTTGATCTAGAAACCCATAAGGCTAAGTTTCACCCTTTAAAAAGTCCCCGTTCAACCATAGATTTTCCGATTATTGATGCGGCTAATTATGATGCCCCCAGCCTCGATCGCCTAATTTCTGATCATGTTAAGCAAGTTGATATTACCGATAAATTGGTGCGGCAACGGGTAATTAATTTACCTAAATCTGTTCAAACTCAACTGGACTATCGACAATTACGCTCATTTCAATCTCTGGCTGTGCATTATTTACTTGATCTGCGATCGCCCCAAGTAGGTTTATTAGAATCCAAGGATTTAATGCCTAAGTCTGGGGGTATTTCAGAACGAGCTAAGGCATTTTTACAGGATCGATCTTTGCCATCGGGATTAGATCGCCAGAACTTTGTAACTAAAGGATTATCCTATCTACAAAGTTAAACTTTTTCATCGGCTGAATTAAAATTCTTGACGAACACAGGTACTACACATTTGCCATCGTTTTAACTCTCCTTGAGGGGTAGAGCATTTACATCTTGGACATTTGGGCATAGTGGCATTTTGGGTTTTAACAATAGCTGTTAGTCTGTGAAAAGCTTCAAGGGCATTACTGGGGGGAAGGGGTAATTGCTTAACCTGTGAGGCTTCTAATCGCTTTGGGGAAATATAGCTTGGATGTTGGATCAGTAACTCAGGTATCGGCTTTTTAGGTTCTTGGGATGAATTTAGAGACTCTTTAATAGGTTGTTTAATTGCATTCCATTTAGCAGTCGAAAAATGTATATCAACGATTGGCTCCATCCCGTTTAGTAATAAAGGCTGTAATTTACTGAGAATTCGTAATCGTTCAAATGCCAATGCCTGTGACCATGCTGAATTTGCGACTGCAACTTGCAAAACATTACGATAAATACCTGTGGGTCGGGTTTGCTGGGCAACTGAGGCTCCTACTACGGTGTGCCAATGGCTAATAATTTGTAAAAACCTACGGCGATCCTGCCAACTAGGCTGTGCCTGAATTGTAGCGATAATAGGAGATAGGCTAGTTAAAGACATAGAACTTTTTTATTAATTCCTCACATCTAGCTGAACCAAGTTAAGAATTTCAAGAAAGAACGAGTCCGATCTGTTAATAGGGTTTTACGGTAGGCATCGGCAGCTTTTTTTATGCCTTCGGCTTGGGTTGGGTAGGCATGGATGATTCCAGATAACCGATTTAATCCTTGTTTAGTAGCGATCGCCAAGGTGATTTCACTGAGCATTTCCCCAGCATGACTGGCAACAATGGTTGCGCCGAGGATGCGATCGCTGCCCTGTTGATAGAGGATTTTAACAAAGCCTGCTGTTTGATCATCTAGGATTGCCCGATCGATCGCTGAGCAGGGAATTTTAATCTCATTTGTATCTAAACCGAGAGCGTGAGCTTCAGCAGCATATAAACCCACATGGGCAACTTCTGGATCGGTAAACGTAACCCAGGGCATAACTAAATTGCTGAGTTTACTCCGTCCAAGTCCAAAGGGAGAAAATAGCAGATTTTTAAGTACGATTCTGGCAGCAGCATCGGCAGCATGGGTAAATTTCCAGTTCATACAAATATCCCCCGCCGCATAAATAGCAGGGTTTGTCGTTTGTAAGTAATCATTAACAATTACACCTTGACGCTGATTGTATGCCACGTCTGCTGTTTCTAAGTTTAAGCCTTCTACGTTTGGCGATCGCCCCACCCCAACTAAAATCTCATCGACTTCTAAACTGACATTTACTCCATTTTGCTGATAAAAGATAGCCTTATTCTTTCCTTTTTTCTCCACTCTTTCAAGATTTGCTCCCAAAATTAAAGTTACTCCCTCTTGGGCTAACCGTTCTTGGATAATTGCCGCCGCATCTGCATCTTCTCGATTTAGTAGCCGTGGATTTCGATGAATTAGTGTGACCTCAGAGCCTAATCTTTGAAATGTTTGCGCCAGTTCACAACCAATTGCTCCGCCCCCAATTACTGCTAACCGCTTAGGTCTTGTGGTTAAAGAAAAAACGCTCTCATTGGTGAGAAATCCAGCTTCTAATAATCCCGATACCTGCGGATCGGTGGCTCTTGCACCCGTGGCAATTACCGCTTTCTTGAAGTTTAAGCGTAAACCATTAACTTCTAGGGCTTTTGTATTAATGAACTGAGCCGATCCTAAAAACACATCTATTCCTAGTTGCTGAAATCTTTGCACGGAGTCATTTTCGCTAATACTGGCTCGCAGTCGGCGCATCCGTTCCATGACTTGATCAAAATTAACGGCGATCGCTTCAGGAAGATCAATACCAAAGGAATGAGCCGCCTGTATTTCCGCCACAGCCCGACCCACTCTAATTAAGGCTTTAGATGGCACACAGCCCACATTTAGACAATCTCCCCCCATGAGGTGTTTCTCAATCAGTGCTATTTTTAAGCCTAAGCCCAAGCCTGCTGCTCCTGCTGCTACCACTAGTCCTGCCGTCCCTGCTCCGATCACTACCAAGTCATAGCATTTTGCAGGATCGGGATTTTGCCAATCTAAAGGATGAACATGATTAAGTAGAGCTTGATTATAGCGATCGAGGGGCTGGATTAGGGATTCGGGGCTATTGGGCATATTATTTACCTCAAGAGATTTTTAAGCCCAAGTTTGAGCCAATCGTAAAAAACTTGACTTCTTATCGATTTTGCAACTTTCTCAAAAAGGCTAATGCTATAGTTTCACCTTTTTTGTTGCCCTGTTTCCTAAATAATTCCACAGATATTGTTATATCTTTAATTGCTCCATTTTTATCACCAGACTTAAGCTTGGCAATACTTCGATTGAAAAAGACATGGGCATAATTAGGATTAATACTGATAGCTTTGTCATAGTCAGCTACTGCTCCTTGATAATTGCCTAAATAATACTTGGCGAGACCTCGATTGTAAAAGGCATTGGCATAATTAGGATTAATACTGATAACTTTGTCATAGTCAGCTATAGCTCCTTGATAATCGCCTAAATTATCCTTAGCGATACCCCGATTGTAAAAGGCATTGGCATAATCAGGATTAATACCGATAGCTTTGTCATAGTCAGCTATTGCTCCTTGATAATCACCTAAATTATCCTTGGCAGTACCCCGATTAAAAATGGCACTGGCATAATCAGGATTGATACTGGTAGCTTTGTCATAGTCAGCTATTGCTCCTTGATAATTGCCTAAATAATACTTGGCGAGACCTCGATTGTAAAAGGCTACAGCAAAATCAGGATTAATACTGATAGCTTTGTCATAGTCAGCGATCGCTCCTTGATAATCGCCTGACCGAGCCTTGACCGTACCCCGATCAGAAAAGGCTTGAGCATCAGTAGGATCTAAGTCTCTCTGGACTAATTGTTCAGAATCCTTTTGGATTAGTTGTCCAGCGTACATTGGCTGGAAGGCGCACATTGATAAGATAAGGCATAAAGTATAACTAGTCCCTATGAGGTTCATCGTTTTTTTCATAGCCCTAGCCCTAATCTTTACCTTCCAATTTGAGATTTACTTTAACATTTCAAAGTATAAAACATACAGAAATCAAAGGTGCGCTCACCTGCTAATGCTAAAACTTCAGCTAGGGTAATCTGCGCAGAGGGTGGTGATTCAATAAAAAAGTGATGCAAGTCTTGAGAAAGTTGAGCCATAGTTGGTGCAAATTTACTCTGTTATGGAATATTGCGATCGCATAACTAAGTGAATAGGATTGCGATCTAAAAACTTACTTACAAGCAAATTGGATGTAAATATTACATTCTCCTGATTTTAATCCGATTGAGATGTTCTGGTCTGTGCTGAAACACTTTATGATGTTACTGAAACCTGAATCTTTAGACATGATCCAACATTTCCTAAATATTTTGCCTTTGTTCTTACTCCTTTTCGAGTGTAGGGGGATGTATGCCTTGGTCGTAGGATAGGCTGTAATTAACTAGAGTGAGGTGGTTGTGCCAATAAAAACTTTGCTTCGGCATAGCGATCGCTCTTGGGATATTTTTCAATGATTTGGCGTAAATAGTTGCGGTCTTTGCTTAAAAAGTAGCTAGAGAATAGTAAGTCATCAATATAATTACTGTTAGGAAATTGTTGCTGGAGTTGTGCCGTAATTTGGTTGAGGCGGTTTTGATAGTCAGTGAGCATTTGTTTCTCTGCATATTCGTACTGCTCATAGTTATCCAAAGCAAAGCTAGTTAAAGGAGATGTGGGATTAACTAAACCATGCAGACTTAGGGTTTCAATAAGGTCATGATTTTCCCATTGCTCTAATAGAGTTTCCGCCTCCATATATAGAGTTTTTTCCAGTACTGGAGTTTGAGGATCGCTTAATATCTGCCGATAGAGAGATAAAGCTACGGCATTTTGAGTGCTGGCTAAATAATTAGTGACGATCGCCTTAGGTATCTTTCCCGATGGGCAGGTAAACCAAACTTGGCAGTTATCCTTAGTTAAGCTCGGTAATGTATAGGTACGGCTCCCGGACCAAAGGGGAAAGTAACCATTTTTCCATCCACCCACATCTGCCCAATTGGAGGCAATTTGATATGAAGATTCAGGGGTATTAGATTTTTGTAATGCTTCTAGCTTTTGCCAGCGTAGTCGTTGTTCAGTTAGAAATTTTTGGATTTGACTTTGGACTTCTGTAACTTTTTGTTCTTCGTACCATATTCTGGAGTTGTAGTAGGTAGAAAGATAGGCAGTTGGAATTTGCTCAATATCTAGGTTGCTAGTAAGTTCTAAGGCTTTTGTATAATTTTGCGATCGCCCAAATCGGACAGCTAGAGCGTAGGTAAATAGAGGAGCAAGGGGCTTGATTTCTGGAGCTTGACTTAAACTTTGTAATTCCTCTGCGGATAAACCTATATCTAATTGGGTACGCACATGGGGAAATGCTAAATAAGCCGCATCACTATCCCCCGTTGGTGTAATCATCATTTTTGCCCAAACCTTTACTGCCTCTGGTTCAAGATTAGCGGCTTGATAACTGCGAGCAAGGAAATAGGCGGCATCATCGGCACCAGGATGATTGGTGTATTTAACTAACCATTCCTGCCACAACTTAATCTGTTCTGTGCTTGAGCGTCGGGCAATCCGATCTAAAATTAGCTGGGGACGAGCTTCTCCACCAAAATAGGACTTGCCTGTTAAGTCACCATATTCACGACAGCCAGTGCTAAATTTGGACTGGGGATATTTTGTGGTAATGCCCAGCAATAGATAGTAGCCATAGGCACCAAGGGGATCATAGCTTTCATAGCTAACAAGCTGAGTCAGTGGATAGAGTTGCTGAAAATCACCGTTAATAATGGGCTGAAGTGCGTCACTCCCTGCTTTGTTGTCATGACGATCTAGTTCTAAAATTGCCCAAATTTTTTCAAGGGGACTGCTATTTGTATCCTGTGCTAGTGCCAGTAGAAAGTCTTGGGTAAATTTAGTCGCTTCCCCAGCTTTTTGTATCCCCAAGCGTTCTAGGAAAATATAGGACTTTTCGGCTTTGGTAAGACCATGAAAGTAGATAACGGCATCTTGAATTTGCTGGCTGGTTGGTTGAGAAATCGCTTCTAACTCTAGCCATTTCGGTACCGAGGGAGTTGGTGGTTCTGAATATTTACCATAGACTTGTTCATAGCCTAGCAATCTCACCAAAAATTCCAGATTAAATTGACTGTAGTAATTGGGTGAGTTTTTGGGTTCTAGGTTTTGCTGTGCTAGTTTAATCAGGCGATCGCGGGTAGTCGGATCATTGAGGTTAAATTCTGCTTCCCATTGCTTAGACTCATAGCTCAGTGAAGTCCCTTCTTGACTTAGTAAGTAGTTAACATTTTCAGTGAGTAAAGAAAAATCTGAAATAGAAGTATGTCGTTTAAGCTGCTGTTCTAGCCAAATAGTTGTATAAGGTTTGCCCAAGCTACGAATTCCAGCAATACCATAGGTTTGGCGGGTTTGATCTCGACTGCGGGCATAGTATGCCAATAGAGGGTATGCTTTCGCCCCATAACGCTGCCACACAGGATTTGTAAGTTTGCCATTGCCCCACTTGAGGATAATTAAGTCCTGCCTGATGTCATTGGCGATCGCCTGCCATTGGGGATCAGTGCGTAATCGATCGCGAGTTTGATCATCTATTTCTAATTGGGTGAGTTGCTCCGTACTAAGTTGGTCAGCTTGGCGCAGGGCATCGGTGGGATTGGGTAATTTGGGTTTAGAGGGTAATAGGGCAACTACTACAGCCCCAGCGATCGCAGTTATGCCTAAGCCTAAATAGAGATAGATGGATCGATTAGATAGCTTGTTCAATTTATGTGCCGACTCTTCTTACTAAATACTTGTTTGGATATAAAACTCATGAAAGCATCATTAATATAGCCGAATGTAACTGCCTGTTGGTAATTCTGTGGGCTACGGAGATAGATCAGGCAAAGGAAGCTTTAGATGGTTCTTGGCTCCGCAAAAATTGTTCACAGTCACGAATTGGATAAATCATCTTGTCCCAGCGTGAATCGGGTAGGGATAGAGGTCGGCGTTCGGTCATGATCCAAGCACTGAGGCGATCGCATTCCTGTTTTTGCAATTCCATAGAAGACTGCAATGCTGCTTCAACCCGAATTAACCCAAAATATAAATCCTGATTAGTATTATCCCTAAGCCTTAGATACCAACTGCACACAGGATGGCGACCACGGGGAATAAATGCTGAGCTTCTTTGTCCTTGGCGGAGATTCAGGATTACCTGCTGATCGGGAAAGCGAAAATATTGCGTATTATGACTTTTAATTAGCCCAACAATTCTAGGATGTTGAGAGGATTCGGGCGAAATTGTAATCGAACCATCCATCACCAACCAGCCCATAGTCTGGGATTGAATCCATGTTTCTGCCAGTTCTGCTTCTAGGCGTTCCCGTGTGAGGGTAATGGCATTACGGGCATTTTGGCATTCCTGCATGACCTGCAATTGGGATTCACTGGCTTCTTCTCCTGATGTGACTTTGGGAGAATTTAGTAATTTGAGAGTGTCAACTAGGGGTAGTTGCTGCGATCGCAGACGATTTAGTTCTTCAGAATCAAATTCCACAAATGGTAGATACAGAGCTTCACGGACTTGGTGTTGCCATTTAGAGAGGAGAGCTTTTTGTCTTTGTCTGACTACGGCAGCCGTATAACCGTAATAAACTGGGACATAGTTTTGATAATAAAGGAGATAACTACGCTGAATCCCATCCATAAAGTGCGTAAAGCCATTCTCGGATACGGTACAACTAGGAATATCAAACGCCTGCATAGGAGCTTCAAGTAATGTCGCTTCGGAAAACTTAGACTCTACCGCATCAAATCCTGCCTGTTCATCATAGCTAGGCGATCGCATAACCTGTCGAGATGGAGTTTGGGGAGAACTGCGTAGATATTTCTGGAGGTGGGGTAAAAGTGATGAAGGCATTTTTAATAGGACTTACGCAATTAAATTTAAAAAGTATGGATAGAAGTGAGTCTGAAGGCTTTGCCCCAAACCCCTATTAAAATTATTTAAATTTAGAGCATAGGCTAATTTGATGGGGGCGCAGATGGAGGCAGATCAATTACACGGGGAATATCTTGGGCTATATATACTGACAAATTATACTTAACACCCTCATTAGGATCAGGGGCTTTAACCACAGGGGTATTAGGATTGAGCTTTACTTGAATTTGATAGTTACCTGTATAAATTAGGGTACCGTCCCAGTTTGTAACACCAACGGAACCAGCATTTACTGGTGCGCCATTAGGAGCTAGAACTGTAATAGTTAACCCCTCTCCGGAGATACTGGTTGTTAATTTCTGCCCTTCCTGCCCCGCAAAAATATAATTTAAAACTTGATTTGGTTTAAGGCTTCCCTCTTGATTTAACTGCTGACCCACTTGTACATCCAAGCTTTGACTAAATGTAGCTGGCGCAACGGGATTGAGTTCAGGGGTAGAAACTGGGGTGGGAGTATTAGCAGTATTATTGGGAGCGATCGTCGGTACTGGACTAACAATAATGGGCTTGTCTGGCTTACTTAAGCTATGTAGGTAGAGGATTGTAGATGCTCCCACGACAAACAGACCACCAATTAGTAAGCCTAAAGAAGTTTCCGCCGAGCGTCTTTCCGTTTTTACCACCCTTGTTGATGGATTTGCAGTTCCCACTAAAATTTTTTGGGTTTGAGGCTCATTACTAATGACAAAAGCTGATAAAGCTTGCAATACCTCCTTCGCTGACTGATACCTTTGTGCCGACTGATAGCGTACCATCCGTGTAAGTACGATCGCTAACCCATTACTAATCTTGATCTCTTCGCACAAAGTCCCGCTTAAATTTGTCACCTTAGCCCGTTCTCGCCAAATTAATTCCCCTGTTAGTGGGTCTGAGGGAATTTCCATGGGGTCTAAACCCGTTAAAGCATGGATGGCAATCATCCCCAAAGCATAGATGTCGCTCGTAAAGTTAGGTCTGCCCATGGATTGTTCGCTGGGCATATAGCCGGGGGTACCGATGGTGACGGTAAATCTGGATTCGCCATTACTACTGCTATTAGTATCAAGTTGCGTGCTCACATCTTGGATCGCTTTGACCGCACCAAAGTCTATTAATACGAGTTTACTGTCCTTAGCACGGCGGATGATATTATCGGGTTTAAGGTCGCGGTGAATTACGCCTTCACTATGCACAAAATCTAAAATATTGAGGACATCCCGTAAAATTGCGATTACTTCATGTTCTGTGAGTTTTTTTTCCGTGCCATTACCCTTGTTAATAATTTCTTCTTGGAGCGATCGCCCTTCAATATATTCTTGAACTAAGTAAAACTGCTCTTCCTCTTCAAAGTATGCCAATAGCTGCGGAATTTGATCATGCTTACCCAATTTCTCTAAGGTCTCTGCCTCACTGTTAAATAGTCTTCGAGCTTCACGCACAAAATCGGGGTCATTACTAGCAGGCTGAAGATGCTTAACCACACAGGTAGGCGTACCCGGTCTTCTCATGTCTCTGGCAATATATGTCCGCCCAAAACCACCCGAACCAAGGGCTTTAATCAATTTATAACGACCATCCAATACTTTTGCTGTCATGATTGTTGCCGTAATTCTGCTTGGATAACAATATACCAATTGCACAGACTATTCACTGTTCTTGTAGTGGTTTTATTGCTTAAATTAAATGCAATTTTGTTAGTAAATGGTTTGCAATAAATAATCTAAGTTAATATCTATAGGTAATAGGCTAGGAATAACAGGTTTATCTGGAGTCACCCATGAGAGCAGTGCTAATGGCAGGCGGAACAGGTACAAGGCTGCGACCACTAACCTGCGATCTACCCAAACCAATGGTGCCGATCTTAAATCGTCCCATCACCGAGCATATTATTAACCTCCTTAAACGCCATGGGATTTTAGAAATTATTGCGACACTGCACTATTTGCCAGATGTAATTCGTGATTATTTTAGTGATGGTAGTGATTTTGATGTCAAAATGCGCTATGTAGTCGAAGAAGAGCAACCCCTCGGGACAGCAGGTTGTGTCAAAAATGTTGAGGGACTCTTAGATCAGACTTTTTTAGTAATTAGTGGTGATAGTATTACTGACTTTGACCTAACGGCAGCAATTAAATTTCATAGGGACAAGCGATCTCAAGCCACTTTAATTTTACATAGAGTTAAAGAACCGATGGCATTTGGGGTAGTGATTACGGACGAAGAGTATCGCATCCAACGTTTTTTAGAAAAGCCGTCGACCAGTGAAGTTTTCTCTGATACGGTCAATACAGGTATTTATATCCTTGAGCCAGAGGTTTTGCAATACCTTGAGCCTAATACTCCCAGTGACTTTTCTCAGGATTTATTTCCGATTTTACTCGAGCGATCGGTTCCCATGTTTGGCTATGTTGCTGAGGGTTATTGGTGTGATGTTGGTTCTCTAGAAACCTATCGCCAGTCTCAGTATGATGCCATTCGTGGTCGAGTTTTTTTAGATTTGAGCTATGGACAGCAACGCACGGGTGTCTATGTGGGACATAATACTTTCATTGATCCCTCTGTGCAGATAGAGCCTCCAGTCATGATTGGTAATAACTGTTCGATCGCAGCTAGAGTCACAATTTCGGCGGGAACAATCATTGGTGATCACGTTACTATTGGTGCCAACTCCGACCTCCAGCGTCCAATTATTGGCAATAGTGTAATTATTGGCGAAGAGTGTCATATTTGGGCTTGTGTGATCGCTCGTAATGCTAGAATTAGCCGCCGCAGTCAAGTCATGGAAGGAGCAGTAGTTGGCTCTGGTTGCGTGATCGAAGAAGAGGTCAGGATTTGTCCTAATGTCAGAATTTGGCCCAGCAAAAAAGTAGAAACGGGAACTATTCTCACCCACAACTTAATTTGGGGAATTACCGTCAGTCGCAATTTATTCGGACATCGAGGTGTTTCGGGTTTGGCAAATGTCGAAATTATTCCTGAGTTTGCGGTGAAGCTGGGGGCAGCCTATGGAGCCACTCTGCGTCCCGGTGCCCAAGTTATGGTTTCACGGGATCAACGTCCAATTTGCCGTATGGTGACCCGATCGCTAATTTCAGGCTTAATGTCAGTGGGCGTAAATATTCAAAACCTCGAAGCAACTGCTATTCCGATTTCTAGGTTTATTGCTCCCACCCTTGGTGTAGTTGGAGGCGTGCATGTGCGGATTCATCCTGATCGCCACGATCATGTGTTAATTGAATTTTTAGATAGTAATGGGATTAATATCAGCAAACCCCAAGAAAAGAAGATTGAAAGCACCTATTTTAAGGAGGATTTTCGCCGCGCCCGCATTGAAGAAATTGGCGAAATTAGCTATCCTTCCCGCATTGTCGATTACTACAATAGTGGCTTTTCCCAAAACCTAAATATTGATACCATTCGCTATAGTGCTTGCAAAAAAGTAGTCATTGACTATGTCTATGCAGTTTCTGGAGCAGTACTACCCAGAATTTTAGGTAAGTTTGGCAGTGAGGTAATAGTCTTAAATGCCAGCCTCAATCAAATTGCTCCGCCTATGAGCGAACGCCATCGCCTTCTGACTCAACTCAGTGATGTGGTAACGGCACTAAAGGCAAACTTTGGGGTACAGGTATCTGCCAATGGTGAGCGTTTAATTTTAATTGATGATACTGGTTATCCGATTCAAGGAGAGTTATTAACGGCTGTATTAATGGAAATGGCTTTAACAGCATATCCTACGGGTTCTGTGGTTGTGCCAGTATCTGTCTCTGGTGTGATTGATGAAATTGCCGCCAAGCATCAAGGAAAGGTAATTCGGACTAAATCTAATCCCACCGAAGTGATGCTGACCTGTTCTAAGGAAAAAAATGTGGCTTTAGGTGGCTGTGCGGAAATGGGATTTATTTTTCCTAAATTACATTGCGGCTTTGATGCCATGTTTGCGATCGCTAAAATTATTGAGTGGATTACAGTACAGGAGCGCACCATATCTCAAGTACGGCTGGATTTACCTAAGTTTCACTATGATACAAACGTTATCAAATGTCCTTGGAGTGTCAAAGGTTCTCTGATGCGGCATCTTGTCGAATCTCATAATCAGAACCCCTTGGATTTAACCGATGGAGTCAAAATATTTTATGAAAATCATAACTGGGTATTAATACTACCTGATGCGGGTGATCCAGTGATTAATCTCTATGTTAATAGTAATAATTACTCGGATCAACAAAATTGGGTACAACAACAAATGCAAGAGTTTAGCGAATACATTGATTCTTTCTGTAAAATGCAAGTGGCTTTATCTAAGGATTCTTCTCTTTTAGATAATTAATTGGGTAGTGTTAAAGAAAGCAGGTTTATGCTTTTGGGATTCAGGGGTGAAACCCCACCCTCTAGATCAGAACCATTAATTGGATAATTAAATGGTCTTAAATTAACTTAATAAAATTAACTTAGTAAGTTCAAATGGGGCGATATTGGGATCAAGTTCAGGAATATCTGGTAGCGTACATTGCTGATGCTTCCCAAGGCAAATCTCTGGCTGCCAAAGCTGACTTTCCCAAACCAGAATTATTACAAGCTTCTCCAATTTACCCGCTTATCTATGAACTTCTGAACTCTAAACCTAACTCCCAAAGTAAGCGATCGCCGATTATTTCCATATTTTTAGGAGGTGACGAAGAGGATTTCCCCTTTCAAGTAATTGCCCACAAAACCCAAGAACTTTGTAATCTGTATGCCCAATTAGGGCGGACAGTACAGTTATATGTAGGCAATTGGTTTAACCCTGATTTTTGTCAAGAGCGGGCGATCGCCACCCTATTTAATATCTTAAATACTGAATCCGTCATAGTTATAGATACAGGTTACGCCAACCCTTACCAAAATCTGGAGCAGCAAAGTCTAAATTTATGTTCGGGTTATTGGCGAGAGCATTGGGAAACCTGCTTATTAAAATCTTTCTCCATTGATCTGCAAACTTTGGCGCAATCATGGCAGGAATTTCGAGATAATTGGCTAGAGATAATACCTAGCTTTGTCGAAATTTATATAGCTTTGCAACTGGATCAACATTTTTTGGAATTGGGGATATCACCCTTACTGCCAGAGCTTTTGCACGGCTATTTCGGGACTGGCGCACCTAGTTTAGAACTGGAAAAATCCCTGATCCACCACTTCCAGACAATTTATCAAAGCCTAAGTCACAGCATTCAATATAGTCTTAGCCTTGACTTCGCCCTGAGCTTAAGTCATTTTCAAGATAAGTCTTATCTTCAATCCTATGTCATTGAGTTTATGGAAACATGGCTCAAATTAGCAAACATTGAGCTTAGCGAATTTACCGTTAATACCGAAATTACTACTAAAATTAAAGACCTAGCTCAACTGATCCAATCAGCCTTCAAGCTTGAAGAATGGCACTATATCAAGAAACTAAATGCTTGTTTTAACGTCATTAGTATCGACTGCCAACTTAGTGTAATGAATTTAATATATAACGAGGAATTTGAATTTACCGTCCTCAAAATTAATGCCCAAGGACAAGTTCGCCGCAGCCGTTCCCATCGAACTAAGTTTTTTAAGTACGCCCTAGAACCTAATATTGACTTAGAGATGGTATATATTCCCGGTGGTATTTTTCGCATGGGTTCTCCTCGTACCGAAACAGGGCATGAAAGTAGCGAAAGTCCGATGCATTGGGTGGCGGTGACACCATTTTTTATGGGTAAGTTTCCAATTACGCAAGCACAGTGGCGAGCGATCGCCGCCTTACCACCCGTCAATAAAAAACTAGAACCTGATCCCTCCTGCTTCAAAGGAGATAATCATCCTGTCGAAAATGTATCTTGGTATGATGCCGTGGAGTTTTGCGATCGCCTCGCCATTAAAACTGGGATTCAATATCGGTTGCCCACTGAGGCAGAATGGGAATATGCTTGTCGGTCTGGTACAAAGCATCCATTTTGTTTTGGCGAAACCATTTCGTCTGAAATCGCTAACTATGACGGTAGTTACGCCTACGGATTTGGAGCAACAGGAGCATATCGAGAACAAACTATAGATGTTGGTAGTTTTGATGCGGCTAACAGCTATGGACTGTATGACATGCACGGACAGGTTTTGGAGTGGTGCGCCGATCCTTGGCATGAAAATTATCAAAATGCTCCCACTGACGGTAAGGCATGGCAGGAATCGGAGCAAAATTTAGAAAGAGTGCTTCGCGGTGGGTCTTGGTTTAATGTGGCAGGTAGGTGTCGTGCTGCCAGTCGTCATCGCTACGGGGCAGATATTTGGTTAAACCATGTGGGGTTTAGGGTAGCGGTTTCACTCTGAAATTCATTTGCAATTTACAAGTCTTGAAGCCTCAGTCTAACGGAATCACCGTGGGATGGTAATCCTTCACTAGTTCCAAATGTTCTGGAGCAAATAGATTAGATAGATCAGCAGCAGTTTTGAGGCTATCTACGACTAAACCATAATTAGCGATCACTTTTTCGGTAAGTATCCACTAAACTGATCGCCATCGCATTCCCTAACTAGCGATCACTTTTTAGCACTTGTTGAACAAAGGAGCGAAGTTTAATTTCCGCCTCAACTTCGTCTTTTTGAGCATCCTCTAAAAAGCCATATAGATATTCTTTATCAATCCAATTAAATGTAGGGCTGCGATCGCATTCTAGATATGTGTTTTGCTCTAATTTATAAATCTTTAATTCTCTGCCGTTATATCTCCAAAATTCAGGTACTCCCATACTGGCATAAATGCGATTTTTATCAATATCGGTATGGGTAATATCAACTTCTACAACTAGATCAGGTGGTGGATCTTGGGTAAAATCAATAGTTTTTCCTGCAACTTTGGCTTGATTTTGAATATAGTAGGCACAGTCTGGTTCTGCTCCACGATCAAGGTCTTGACGATTTATAGTTGTTGATCTTAGAGATTTAAGCTTTAAACCCATCTCTACTGTCAGAATGCGAATGAATAAACCGATTAGCTCACTTGCCCATTCATGACTTTCTAATGGCATGGTAATTTCTAAAGTTCCACAATCATACGTAAGGTGACTAGTGCGTTTCTGGGGCAGGGCATGGAGAATTTGTTGATAAGATTCCCAAGTTATGCCATCAAGGGTAACCCGCTTTTCTTGGATTTGTGGAGCTGGGTTAATTGTCCAAGGAAGTGTAACCATAATTGTGGCTTAAAATCATAACAGAGGCACAACTATAGAATACACATAAAACTATCCTGCATAAAAAGCTACTAACTTAAATCCCAGGATATGACAATTGGGCGTTGCAGAGTTTAGTATGAACCAAATATTGTTTAAAGGCTAGGAATAATATCCAGCATAAGCTTTAATTTCTTAGGTTTGTATATTTCATACCTATATCTGCAACGCCACAATTGAAACAAAGTTATATCGAGTTCTAATTGCCAGTCCAAGAGACGTTACAGACGAAAGAAAGATAGTCAGGGAAGAAATTGCTCGATGGAATTCAATCCACGCTGAAAGTAAGGCAATAGTTTTGCTTCCTACTGACTGGGAAACAGATGCTACGCCAAATAGTGGAGTGAGCGCACAGACAGCTATTAATCGTCAACTTGTAGATAGTTGTGATCTTTTGATTGGCATTTTCTGGACTCGTATTGGTACTCCAACTCTTGATGCAGAATCAGGCACTATAGAAGAAATCGAAAGATCTACTGCTAATGGAAAATGATGTATTATTTACTTTTCAGATAAACCAGTTTCACTATCAAATGTTGATCAACAACAGTATGATCAACTTCAACAATACAAACAGAATTTCAAAAATCTTACAGATGAATATGCAGATATTTCAGAATTTAGAGAGAAAGTTTATCGTCACATTACAACATCTATTCAAGATATTGCTAAAGTAGATAGAGAAAAGAAAGCAGCAAAAATCACAGAACAGGCGATTAGACCACACACTCAATCAGTTCAGACATCTCCCTCTTCAATCATAGATTTAAAGACTTTAGCAAATGCTCAAAGCACTGTTAATTTTAATAACCCAAGTTGCTACCTAATAGCTGAGGGAAAGAAATCTGCTACAAAGGAAAAGATGCAAGTAGCAGCAAGAAAAATGAATGATGAAATTATAGCGATTTATTGCTTATGCGATGACATTCTAAGAGCAATGAATCATCGTGGTGATCGACAACAAGAAATGAGTGATGGCGAAGTAATGACCACCGCTATAGTTGCCACTATGTATTTTTGTAGAAATTACGAGAGGGAAAGAAAATATTTATCAGATCAACCGCAGACTATATCGAGTTGAGCAAATGCTGTTGATATTGTTTGAAGCGTTGGGGCAAACATGGAAACAACTAAACACGGAATGGGTTTACAGCATTGATAGTTTTCCCATACCTGTCTGTGCCAATATCCGCATTCCAAGGTCAAAAATCTATGATGGCAAACAAGAGTATCGAGGCTATCAAGCCAGCAAGAGAAGATACTTTTATGGTATTAAAATTCATCTGATGGTGACGGAGTCAGGAGAGCCTGTGGAATTTTTTCTAACTAATGGTTCATTTGCTGATGTTAAGGGCTTGAGAGTATTTCCATTTGATTTACCTGAAGGCTCTGTGGTCTATGCAGATAGAGCTTACAACGATTATGAGGTTGAGGATTTGTTGCTTGAAGCCGAAAATATCCAGCTCTCAGCTATGCGAAAAAGCAGCTCAACTCGACCTCTTGCTGGTTATGTTCAGTTTCTTCAACACCATAAGCGCAAAGTTATTGAAACCACTGGCAGTTTAATATCCCAACTTTTACCTAAATCTATTCATGCTGTCACGGCTAAGGGATTTGAGCTTAAAGCTATGCTCTTTGTCCTTGCTCTTAGCGTTAATCTATGGGTAGCAACTTAGGTTATTTACTCGAATCTCGATTTGGTATCCAAGACATGGAGGACGCTAGAGATGAAGAGATAGTTACAATTAAAAAGGTTCTGAGGTCTCCTGAATTAGCTGCTCATTTTGGTGGTTATATAGAGCCTATTTGACATCTATAAATGTTAGTATAGAGCTAAAATGCAGTACACAAGCAGCTTAACAGGTAAAGAATGGGAAATCATAGAGCCACTGTTACCAGAGAGAAAGAAGACCCGACCTTCAAATTGGACAAAAAGGGAAATTGTTAACGGTGTTTTATATCAACTCAAGAATGGATGTAATTGGATTGACCTATCCAAAGATCTACCACCAACTCAACCGTATTCTGGCACTACAAGCAATGGCGAAATGAAGGCGTAATTAAACTTCATAGCATGGTGCGTGTACAGACTAAAAGAAAGAATATGGACAACATTAATCATGGTTGATTCTCAGGCAACAAAGAATACTTGTAATGCTGAAGGATTTTGTGTTTACAAATGTATTAATGGGATTAAAAGACACTTAGCCGTTGATAGCCTAGGATTTCCATTTTTTACCCATTGCACCAAAGCTAGTGTTACTGATGACCAAGGATTAATCGAAATGTTTACTGAAAACATAGATTACTTCAAAGCTAAGCCTATGAATATTCCCAAGATTACAATACTTGTAGATGATGGTTATCATCCTAAGAAGACTATGGAGGAACTAGAGAAAATCTACCCAAAGATCATGAGTAAGATTAAGTCTGAGCAATCTCCTAAACTAACAAAGGCAGAAAAAACAGCAGCAGGTAAGTCAGGCTTTGTACCCCTAAAGATGCGATGGATAGTAGAAAGGTCAAATGCTTGGGTTGAGAGATGTAAAATCTTAGTTAAGAACTATGAGAGGACTCTTTTTAATCTCTTGGGTAAATTCCCCGCCCGTTGGGGCGGCTTTCGATTAACATTCAGGAATGAGTGAATATATACACAAAAAACATAACGTAAGTGTATTGATATATCATCTTGTATTTCCAGCAAAATATTGAAGGGCGGTATTTGATCAAGAAGTAGATCAGGTACTAAAAGAAGTTTGTTTAGAGATAGAGAAACGATATGAGGTTAAATTTTTAGAAATAGGAGTAGATAAAGATCATGTTCATTATCTTGTTCAATCAGTACCGACATATAGAGCCTGTTTCATATCTCATGAGTAGCAATTCTTTTAGCATCAAGCGAATAAAGCAAAGATTGAGTTTAGCTGTAGCATTAACGAGAGTTCTCTCAAAGTTCTTAACTAAGATTTTGCATCTTTCAACCCAAGCATTTGACCTTTCAATTACCCACCTTGTCGGCACAACTACAAACCCAGACAGACCTTTTCTGCCTTCTGTTGCTTTGATACCTTAGGAGAAATTTCAAACCTAATCTTAGTCATAATCTCAGGATAAACCTTCTGTAAATCAGTCGTCAATTTTTCGATATGATAACCACTATCCAGCAATATCGTAGTTAGGGTAATGTCATCTGGCTTCGATTTGAAGTAATCAATGTTAATCGTTAACATTTCAATCAGTCCTTGGTCATCTGATACATTTGCTCTTGTTAAATAGGTAAAGAAAGGAAATCCCAGAGTGTCAACGGCTAAATGTCTTTTGATCCCGTTAGTTGCTTTGTAGGAGCAGAAGCCCTTGGATTCTATACTTGCATTACAAGTATTTTTCACTGCTTGTGAGTCAATGATGATTAAAGTTGTCCATTTTGATTTTTTTTGACTGTTCACGGGCTGTTGCATGCAAAGCTTCCATAATCGCAGTAAATGTACCTGTATCTTTCCACTCCTTGTAGTATCGATACACTGTAGAGAATGGTGGTAAGTCTCGGGGCATATCTCGCCAATTACAACCGTTTTTAAGTTGGTAGAGTATGCCGTCTAAAATTTGTCTTTTTGTCCAAGTTGGTGGTCTAGTTTGCTTTTTCTTTGGGAGCAATGGTTCTATAATTTCCCATTCTTTATCTGTTAGGCTACTTGAGTATGGATTTAGCATTTTCTAAGCATCATACATCTTGCTCATAATAGATATGAAACAGGCTCTATAGCGTTACAAAATTGGTAAGACTGATCAAAAGTCTAACAGCAAGAGAAATATTTAAGAAATGCCCATGGGTCAAGAAAAAATTGTGGGGAGGTGAATTTTGGAGTGACGGGTATTACGCAAGTATAGTTGGAAAGCATGGAAACGAAGGAATAGTTAAAAAGTATGTAGAAGCTCAAGGAAAAGATTACACAGGCTTACACATAAATAATCAGCTAGAACTCTTTTAAGTTGGATACCCCGCCGCTTGCGGCGGGGTTATTCATTGCTAAAACGAAATTGAACCTCTGTTTCCTAAGGCTAATGCTCATAAGGCTTGCACAAAATTAGATCTCAAATAGGCTCTATACTCTTGCGTATAATAATCGGGGTAAAGCAAAATACTTTCTTAAAGACTATCAAGGGGCGATCGCTGATTTTATCAAAGCTATAGAAATCGATCCAAAATTTGCTCAGGCATACAAAAATCGAGGCGAGGCGAAAAATTCTTTTGGAGATTTTCAAGCAGCAACTGATGATTTCAATAAAGTGTTAGAACTTGAGATAGAGTCTGAGCTTAAACGTCGAGTTGATCTTCTTAAAGTTAAGGAACTGGAATATTAAAAAACATCTGAATTAGTAGCCAAATATGATTAACCGAGAACAATTAAAACTACTAATAGATGCCAAACAATGATTATTCTGGATACTCATATTTGAATTATGACTAATCCCAATACGATCTGGGCAAATATTGTTGTGGATGAACTCTATCGCTCGGGCGTACGCACAATTTGTATTTCCCCAGGTTCCCGTTCCACTCCTTTGGTTTTAGCCTGTGCCAACTACAGAGAATTTCATCAAGATTTACAGCTATTAGTACATATTGATGAGCGATCGGCAGGATTTTTTGCCTTGGGTCTAGCCAAAGTTACCAAGCAACCCGTGGCTTTAGTTTGCACCTCTGGGACAGCCGCTGCAAATTATTATCCAGCAATTATCGAGGCATTCTATAGTGAAATTCCCTTAGTGGTAATGACAGCCGATCGCCCACCGGAATTAAGGGACTGTGGTGCAGGACAAACCATCGATCAAATCCAAATGTATGGAAATCATACTCGCTATTTTTTTGAGGTGGGAACTCCTGAGATTAGCGAGTTTAAGTTAAATTACTTGCGATCGCTGATCAGTCATAGTGTATCTATTGCCAGAGGAGAATCGTTTACCCTAGCAGGGGCAGTCCATCTCAATTTTGCCTTTGCCGATCCATTACTTCCTAATTTCGCAGATTATCCTTTGCAATTAGATCAGAACTTAAATCAGAAATCTCACATTCAAACAATTAAGGGGAAAAATATCTTATCTGAATCGGCGATCGCTCAAATTGCTGACCAGCTTAAAAGCTATCCCAAAGGCATAATTGTGGTTGGAGTTTATGATGTTCCTTTAGAAATTAAACCAAAATTTGAAGCAGCAGTTAAAGCTTTAGCAATTGCTACAGGTTATCCTCTTTTGGCTGAAGCTACGGGGATGAATCGGCATGGCGTAATTAGTCACTACGATAGTTTTTTGCGATCGCCCCAATTTACCCAGACTCATATTCCCGACTTAGTAATCAGGTTTGGAGCCATGCCCACATCGAAGGCGTATCAACTTTGGCTGCAAAATCAGACTCAGCAAATTACTCAACAAATTATAATTGGTAATGGCAAAAATACTGATCCGACTCATAACTTCGCACAAATTATTAATGCTGACCCAATTAATTTTTGTTTGGAAGTAACTAATTATTTAAAAACTAATAATTATCAACCACCTAATTATGAGCAAATAAGTTGGCAGCAAAAATTTACAAATATAGAATCAATTACTAAAGCTGCTGTTAATAATTTCTTAAGTAAAATTCATACTTTATTTGACGGCAAAGTTTATAGTGAGTTAGCGCAATGGTTGCCAGAATATACATATTTATATGTGGCTAATAGTACGGCAATTCGAGATTTAGATAGTTTCTTCCATAGCGATCTCTCAATTCCAGTCCTAGTAAATCGGGGAGCTAATGGTATTGATGGCACTTTATCTTCAGCCTTAGGAGCCGCTTGGGGTTGCGATCGCCCCATGATTTTAATTTGTGGAGATTTAGCTTTTTACCATGATCTCAATGGATTAATGGCAGTGAAGAAATATGGAATTAATTTAACTGTAATTTTATTAAATAATGATGGTGGTGGTATTTTTCAAATGTTACCTATTGCTAAATTTAATCCACCCTTTGAGGAGTTTTTTGGTACTGCCCACGGCTTAGATTTTGCTCCCATTGTCAAGTCATACGGCTGCGATTATGTCAAGATTCAAAATTGGCAACACCTGCAAGAAGCTGTATTAGAATCCTTACAAACTCAAGGTACTCAAGTCTTAGAAATTAAAAGTGATCGCCAGATCAATCAAAAACTGCATCAACAGTTTTGGCAATATGTAATTTCAGAGGTAAATACTGCCAGCCTTGATTAAAAAGACCCTAAAAGAGCCTAGGAATTTTCGCCAATCATAAATTATATATTTGGACTATAGATCGGTTATGTTGAATTAGGCATGAATTGGTAGGACAAAATATTGACAATCAAGGTAGGAATAATTGGCGGCGGACAGTTGGCGGCAATGATGGCGATCGCCTCTAAACCACAAGAATTAGATATATCCATAGCAGTACAGGCACAGGGATTAGATGATCCTGCGGTAACTTGGGCAGAGAAAATTATCTTAGGTAAAGTTGATGACGCTAAGGCAACAGCCGAGTTAGCTCAATATGTAGATGTGATTACCTTTGAAAATGAGTTTGTGGATTTGGAAAAATTACAGGTTTTGGCGGATGCTGGCACAAAGTTTATCCCTAGTCTGCAAACCTTAGAGCCTCTACTGGATAAATATACGCAGAGAAGTTATCTGCAAGAGCATGGAATTCCTGTTCCCAAGTTCTCGGCAATCACAACAGCAGCAGATTTATCCACTCAACCAATTTCCTTTCCCCTAGTACTAAAAGCCCGCCGCAATGGTTATGACGGTCAAGGTACAAGAATTGTGAATTCCGAGGCAGAGTTAAGAGATGCTTGGCACAGCATGGGTAAGGTTCCCGCCCTAGTCGAAGAAAAAGTAGATTTTGTGGTGGAGTTGGCAGTGATGATTGCTCGTTCTAGCACTGGAGAATGCCTAACCTATCCCGTGGTGGAAACCCATCAGTTAAATCAAGTTTGTACCCATGTCATTGCCCCTGCCCGCATTAATCAAGCGATCGCTACTCAGGCTCAGGAAATTGCTAAGGCGATCGTCACCAACCTAGATGCAGTCGGTATATTTGGCATTGAATATTTTTTAACTGCTGATGGCAAGGTTAGCGTTAATGAAATTGCCCCTCGTACCCATAATTCCGGGCATTACACGATTGAAGCTTGTCATACTTCCCAGTTTGAGCAACTTTTAAGAATAGTAACCTATAACTCTTTAGGTGATATTTCGATGCGATCGCCCGTAGCAGTAATGGTAAATCTCTTAGGCTATGAAAACGTGGAGTCAGAGTATGTGGATATTCGCCACCAGTTAGAAAAATTACCCAATTGTTCTGTGCATTGGTACGGCAAAAATATTTCTAGGATAGGGCGTAAGCTTGGTCATGTTACTGTCTTGATGGAAAACTATGAAAATATTGAACAGACGATCTCAACTATCAATGCAATTTGGCAGCCATAAAAAAAGCCTGTGAAGTTGACTCACAGACATAAATTAGGATTGGGTTTTAAGTTATTAGTCTTCGTAAATTCGGCATTCAGCCGCATCAGGATTATCATCGCAGAACTTTTCAAGGGAGTTCTTACCATGTTCTTTTTGGTGAGCAGCCTCAGATTGAAGCTCTTCTACAGTGTCCCAAGCTACAGCACATTCGACGGAGTTAGTACCGTTAACTTCACAAGCGTCACGGGCAATTTGTAGCTCTTCTTTGATTTTTTCTTGAATGTTAGTCATAGTTTTTATTACTTACTAAATTACATTGTAACAGAATCGTAAATTTACCTATGGTTCTAATAATTACCAAATGCTTAAGTTTCTAATTTCACTACTAAACATACCTAGTAACACTAAAAACCCGATCGCCACATTTTGTTTGAAAATACTTTGATAAATCGAGCTTTCAGGTGCTGGTGCCGAAATTTTAAGATATTGCCATATCCAAATACCCAAGGCGATCGCCACACAACCAAAATAAAAATATCCCAAGTTCATGCTAATCCCTAGCCAAATCAGCAGAGAATCCGTCAGCAGAAAAAATAATCCGATCGCTTGAGGTGTAAACTTACCAAAAAAGATTGCACTAGATTTAATCCCAATTTTCAGATCATCGGGGCGATCGCTTAAAGCATAAACCGTATCAAACCCCATAGTCCAAGCCAAAGTTGCCGCCCATAAAATCCATGTATTTTGATTTAAATATCCCGTCATCGCTGCCCAAGGAATTAACACCGCAAAGCCCCACGCAATGGATAAAACCAACTGGGGTACAGGGAAAATACGCTTACAAGCAGGATAAATTGCAATTACAGGTACAGCAGCCACCGCCAACCCAAAGCTCAAGGGGTTAAGATATGCCGCCGCAAAAAAAGCACAGAGCGTAGCAACTATTAAAACACCAATGCCCAGCTTAACTGAGAGCGATCGATCCGCCAAAGGGCGATGTTTAGTCCGTTCCACCAAAGGATCAATATCTCGATCCCATAGATCATTAACCACACAACCCGCCGCACTAGTTGCCAAACTTCCTAAAACTATCACTCCGAGTAAATCAAGGGGAGGTAGTTGCCATAAAGATTTAGCTGCCAATAATAAAGACCAGAGCGCAGGAATCATTAAGATCAAACGACCTTCGGGCTTATCCCAGCGCAGGAGTTTAACTATGGACTTAAAAGTGCTAGAAAAAGTATTAGAAGTAGTCATTGCTGAATTTTACGCAGTTCTGCTTGCAATTGCTGAACCTTTGAGCGCAGAGCATCTAAATCATCATCACTAGGGGATTTTGCTTGGGGATTTTGATCTAGGTCTCCTTCATCATCAATATTAATAGTACGAGGCGCAGAGTAATTACCTCCAGTTTTAACTTGGTCTTGGTTAATTTGATCTTGAGACTTTTGGGATTGACGGATCATGTCATCAACAAATTTTCTTGCCTCTTCCGTAGTCATTTCTCCTCTTTCTACTAGCTCTTCTGCTAATTTTGTGGCTTGGGTTCTAAGCTCATTCAGGGTGGAACCCGCCTTTTCCCCTGCTACCGATGCCAGTCCCATACCCAGATAAAAAGCTTTTTGGACAATGTTACTAAAGGGATTCATCATAATTTTGATTCTCTCGGTGAATGCAAATACAGGATTGCAAGTACGCCTATTTTACCAAGATCAATTTATCAAGATCAAAATCTAAGTTAATACCGTACTAACCTAATCAGAGATTTTTAACTGGGCATACACTAAACCCAAAACTACCACTAGCATTAATACTGCTGCTGCCGCTGCATAGCCAAAATCAAACATCCCGAATGCCTGTTCATAAATGTAATAAACCAAAATATTTGTAGCATTCAAAGGTCCACCGCCTGTAACTACATACACCTGTTCAAAACTTCTAAAGGTAAAGATCACCGTAGAAATTACGACAAAAATTGTTGTTGGTCTTAATCCAGGGATCGTAATATGCCAAAACTGCGCCCAAGCATCTGCTCCATCTAGTTCGGCAGCTTCATAGCGACTTTGAGGAATTGCCTGTAATCCTGCTAAAAATACCACCATATTAAATCCCAATTGTTTCCAAATACTGAGCAAGATTAATACCGCCATTGCCAAGTTGGGATCGTTAAACCATGCTAAAGGGGGATTTAGTCCAAAAATGCCATTAATAATTCCGTCAGGCTGAAAAAGCCACCGCCACCCTAAACCTGCTGCCACAATTGACACTACAGAGGGTAAAAAGAATAGTGATCGCCAGAAACCCTTACCCACAAAATTACGATTTAACAATACCGCTAAACCCAGAGGTAAGACAATGCTGGGGATTAATGTCCAAAACGTAAAGTAAATGGTATTACCAAGAATTTGCCAGAAGTCTGGATTTTTAAGTAATCTCACATAGTTATTTAATCCTACCCAACGCACACCACCTAAGGTTAAATGTCCATCAGTAACGCTCAGGTAAGCCATATAAAGGACAGGAAATAAGACGAATATGCCTAAAATTAACAGAGCAGGTGCTAAAAATACCCATGCAGCGATCGCCTGATCATCTAGCCAAGCACTGATTTTAGTTCCTGTTACTTTTGTTGATTTAATATTCAAATTCTGCTCCTTTGAAGAGATATGTTGTGTCATGCCTTTCACTAAATTTTAAGGGTTGGCTGTTGCCATTTTAGGAGCCAGTTCCATCAAGAATCGTAAAGATGCCAGAGATGAAGATGGTGATGGCTTTTGTTAAATTCATGTCAATTTTTTTGGGAGTACTGAAATTTTGGAACAAGGTTATACTTGCTTCGTCATAGGTCTAAGGTAAAAATTACAGCTAAATTTGCAACAACTGAAGACGGTACTAATATAATGAGCTACAGTCTATCTTGGTCAACAAAAATCAGGTATGAGTCATCCCCTGTGTCAGAGCTTTCTAGTGTCGATTTAGTGCGTTTGTGTCAGAAAGGTTTACAGCCCCATCAATCTTCTTTTGCTGCCCTAATGCGTCTTCACCAATCCTACGTCGATCAGGTTCTATACAAACTTGCCCCCGACTGGCAGGATCGGGCTGATCTAGCCCAAGAGGTATGGCTGAGGGTATATCGCAATATCAAAAAGCTCAATGAGCCTGAAAAGTTTCGAGGCTGGCTGAGTCGAATTACTACTAATTTATTCTATGACGAATTGCGGAAGCGGAAGCGGGTAGGCAATCCTTTGTCCTTAGATAATCCTCTGCAAATGTTAGATGGAGATGAAATTGATTGGGAATTACCCAGTGATCGTCCAGGTCCAGTGGAAACCTTATCTACTCAGGAATTTTATGAGCATTTACGTCTAGCGATCGCTGAACTACCTGAGGGCTTTCGTGCCACAATCGTGATGAGAGAAATTGAAGGGCTGACCTATGAAGAAATTGCCGAAATTACAGGTGTATCCTTAGGAACTGTAAAATCTCGCATTGCAAGAGCTAGACTAAAACTACAAGAACAATTACAACCCTATTTATCGAGTATCTAGTTTACGGCTATGAATTTATCCAGATGGAATGATATAGACGAGGTAATCAGATGAGCATTCATGGTAAAAATCCTGCTCAAGAGCGATTTGAATTGTTAAGTGCCTATGTGGACAATGAGGTCACTGGTGCGGAAAAAATTCAAGTTGAGCAGTGGCTTAGGGACGACCCTAACTATCGCCATCAATATCAGCAACTCCTTAAGGTGAAAAAGTTACTAATTGATCTGCCGATTCCCGCTACTGTTAAAACCGAATATGTGGTGGATCAGGTAATTACTAAAATTAAAAAGCGATCGCAGCGCAATTTGTCTATAGGTACGGCATTTGTGGCAATTATGATTGCGACCTTTGGTTCAGTAGCTACTAGCTATAGATGGAAAGTAGCAGAGGAAACCACCAATAGTCCCGTTAATAAAGAAGAGCAATTAATTTTGGCAATGGAAGAACCAATTATACCTTTACCTCAGTCTTTACCTAAGAATCGTTAACGGTAGCAGTCCTAAACGGATTGATTAGTTAGGGGCTTTACCCCTTAACCCCATTTACAGTTCACTGGTGATTGCTATAGAGAGTTAACTGAATGAGCATAGGTAAAATAGGCATAAATTAAAAAAATTTTTGTAAAATAAATACTCAGGTGGATAATTTTAGATGGCTATGAAAGATCAACACAAATCACCGCTAAATAAGGTAGTTCTATACTTTAGTCTCATTCTAGTTGGAGTGGTTATCGGGTCTTGGACAGTTTTAAGTCGAGTTGCTCCTTCGACTGTTCAAAGTCTGGCACCGTTACCCGTCCAACCTGTTGCCGTAGCTAAAGAATCTAGTACAGTTGCGTTAGCTCCCATTCCAGATAGTAACTATAACTTTATTGCTCAAGCCGTAAACCGTACTGGTCCTGCGGTAGTTAGAATTAACTCTTCTCGGACTGTAACTTCCGAAGCCCTGCCCGATGTCTTTAATGATCCAATGTTTCGTCAGTTTTTTGGCGATGAGCAACCCCGACGGATGCCCCAATCTAGGGTAGAAAGAGGTACAGGCTCTGGATTTATTATTAACAAAGAAGGAGATATTATCACGAATGCCCATGTGGTTGATGGGGCAAATAAGGTAACTGTAATCCTCAAAGATGGTAGAAAGTTGGAGGGTAAAGTTCTAGGTAGTGATACCCTCACAGATATTGCTGTGGTAAAAATATCGGATCAAAACCTACCTACTGTGACTCTTGGTACTTCCCAAAATTTACAGCCCGGTGAATGGGCGATCGCCATTGGTAATCCGTTAGGACTAGATAACACTGTGACCGCAGGGATTATAAGTGCCTTGGGGCGGAACTCCACAGAAATTGGCGTAGATAAGCGGGTTAAGTTTATTCAAACCGATGCTGCGATTAACCCCGGTAACTCTGGTGGACCTTTACTAAATCAACAGGGCGAAGTAATTGGCGTAAATACTGCCATTATTCAGGGTGCTCAAGGACTAGGCTTCTCGATTCCCATTGAAACTGCCCAACGCATTGCCAAGCAAATTATCGAAAAAGGTGGAGTAAAAAGAGCCTACCTCGGCATTCAGATGGTGACCTTGGATGCTAATGTCAAGCAGGAAATTAACAGCGATCCCAACGCAGGCATTAATGTTACTGAGGATAAAGGGGTACTTGTAACTAGAGTCGTACCTAACTCCCCTGCTGCTGCTGCTGGCATTAGGTCTGGTGACGTTATTGTGAAAATGGATGGCACTAGCGTCAATTCTGCCGATGGAATCCAACAGTTGGTTGAAACTAAGGCTGTGGGCGATCGCCTGCAAGTGGAAATCAAACGTAATGGTCAAGGCTTAACAATCGCTGTCCAAGCTGGAGACTTCCCTGCCCAAGTACCAAGCTAATTAATCTCTCTAGTTAATCTCTAAAGAAATAAAAAACTAAATAAGAGTAATAGAGCAGTCATAATGGGGCTGCTTTTTTATGCTTAACTCTGCTGATGTTTTATTTGGATCATAATTCTGTCAGGATCAAGATCGCAGTCTTGCTATGATTTAAGTGAGTCCTTAACAAAAAGTAATTTATGAGTCGTATTTGTATTCTTGGTGGTGGCTTTGGAGGCTTATATACTGCCTTACAACTAAACCAACTACCTTGGACAGTTCAACCAGAAATTATTTTGATTGATCGTAATGATCGTTTTGTATTTAGTCCTCTGCTCTATGAATTAATTACAGGCGAACTAGAGACTTGGGAAATTGCCCCAACTTTTAGTGAACTACTATCAGGGTCAGGGGTGCGCTTTGTGCAGGGTAATGTTACGGATATAGATATTGCTAACTGCCAAGTCAGTCTTACTAATTCTTTACTGCCCACAGAAGTAATTAGCTTTAAGTATGATCGATTGGTTTTAGCGTTGGGAGGTGAAACTCCTGTAGATTTGGTCTCTGGGGCTTTAGAGTATGCAATTCCCTTTCGGACTTTAGCTGATGCCCAACGGTTGCAGCTACGGCTACTACAGCTAGAACAGTCAAAACCAGAAAAAATCCGAGTTTGTATTGCTGGGGCTGGATCAAGTGGAGTCGAACTTGCCTGTAAAATTAGCGATCGCCTGCAAGGAATTGGGAGAGTTAGGATTGTAGATCGCAATACTAGTATTTTAGCTAATTCTCCTATTTCTAATCGGATTGCAGCAGAACGGGCTTTGGCAAGTCGAGGAATTTGGACAGACTTATGCACAAATGTCGCTCATATTGGCGATGGGGAAATTCTTCTCAACTACGCTAGTGGCAGTGATACTTTACCTGTGGATATAGTGCTGTGGACGGTGGGTAATTCTCTATCAAAACTAGCTCGCAGCTTGAACTTACCCCATAGTTCTGGACGTGGACAAATTATTATAGAGCCGACTCTACAGGTTCAAGGGCATGAGCAGATTTTTGCCTTAGGAGACATAGCCGAGTGTCGTGATCCTGCGGGGCAGATTCTTCCAGCTACAGCACAGGTTGCATTTCAGCAAGCTCAGTACTGCGCTCGAAATGTATGGGCAAGCCTGAATCAGCACGCTTTGATCCCTTTTACCTATCTGGCTCTGGGAGAATTTATGAGCCTAGGAAAAGATAATGCCGCCATGTCTATATTTGGACAATTTGGCGTTGAAGGGGTTCCCGCTCTTATTGCCCGTCGCCTTGCCTATTTATTGCGGATGCCTACATTTCAACATCAGGTTAAAGTTGGGTTTAACTGGCTTAGTCGCCCACTATTTGATTTTTTAAAAGGTAGTCGCTAAATTCACCTAAATTCGGTGCTTATAATCATCATCATTTAGCCAGATTGGTTAGCCAGTTAGAAAAGTGGCATAGCGGTATATTTCTCAATTCCATAAATCTTTGATACTTAATTTCATCAACTCAGAATTAACTCAAAGCCATGAATTCACTAACTAAAAGCCAACCCACCTTTGATCTTGCTGGTTTCTGTGCTCCCCAACTTCACTATTTACAAACCAGAGCCAGAATTAATCGACTAATTGATCGCTACCTTGATCCTGAAATTTTGACCGCACATTTATTTGATCTGCCCAAGCAATTTGAATCGCCACACCAACGCCCTTGGCAACCTATTCACTGGAATGCCATTAATAAAGATCAGATTGTTGGTATTGATCCCGCTTTATTTTTATCAGTTCTAGCTAGTTCTGTAGAAATTGAAACTCCAATTCGAGAGTATTCCACGGAAAGTTGGCATTTCTTTAAGTCTGTGCATCCCCAAATGGCATATTTTATGGGTGGAGTCAGAGATGACAATGGCAAAATTGTGGAAATAAGTGAATGGGAAAAGGAAGAACGGCAACATGCTCCTGTATTCAGTAAAATCTATGAAAAATTGACGGGGATAAAGCTCTGCCCAAAACCAAATTCAGTTCGAGATAATCAATTTAATGAAAATCCAATTTATGAAGTTTATAATCATGTCCTCAGTCGGATTGGCACAGAATGGTCGGCGGTATCTATTTATTTATGGTTAATGGTACATTCTACGGGCGAGTTACAGCAGGCGATCGCTCAACCACTCAAAGATGAAATTAATCATTTAGCTAAGTTTTGGGGATTTGCCAGTTGGGCTTTTCAAGATAGTTTTGCCACAAGGATTCGGCATATTTCTGGTCAAATGTTGGCACTATTTCAACACCATCGCCATGAACGGAGCCAAAGTGATGATATTTTACAAAATCAGGGTTTATTTCCTGCGATCGAGTTAGCTTTTACTTTCACTCGGATTTTAACCAAGTTACATTACTGGCATCGTCAACTAAATATCGCAAGGTTAGATCAACTTTTTGCTTAGTTCACTAGGCATATTCACATTGACAAACATTTGCCGTGGCAGCACCCGTAAAGCTTCTTCTGTCGTGGTGATTCCTGCACAAATCTTCTCCCGTACACTATTACTAAAAGATTCATAACTTTGATCTATCCAGTAATCCGTTAATTGCGATTGCACTCCCCGATTAATTATTTTTCGTACTTGGGGAGTGATATTTAATAGCTCAAATATTGCCTCTCGCCCTAAATGTCCTGAACCAAAACAATGTTCACAACCTTTACCCCGTCGCCAATCTTGAGTTTTGACATCTTCCATCGTCAAATTTAGTAAATCCAGTTCAGCTTGGGTAGGGATATACGGCTCCGAACAAAAGGAACATACTTTGCGTACTAATCGTTGGGCAACCACCCCTAACAAAGATTCTCCAATTAAACTGGGATGAAGCCCTAAATCATGTAAACGGGCGATCGCCCCAATCGCATCATTGGTATGCATGGTCGATAAAACTAAATGTCCTGTCATCGCAGATCGAATTGTAATTTCGGCAGTTTCCAAATCACGAATTTCGCCCACCATAATAATGTCGGGGTCTTGACGCAAAATTGCTTTTAAACCTGCGGCAAAAGTAAGCCCTCCTGTTTCCTGCACTTGTCCTTGGGTAATATTAGGTAAAGTATATTCAACGGGGTCTTCCATTGTGACGATATTTACTTGATCCGTTGCTAAGAATTGCAAGGAGGCGTACAGGGTACTAGTTTTACCCGAACCAGTTGGACCAGTAACAATGATTAGCCCTTGGGGTTGAGTTAACCAATTGCGGTAAATATTTAGCGATCGCTCCGAAAAACCTAAATCTTGCAGTCTGGTTGCAATCATTTGGTTACGCATTAACAACCGAATTACGGCTTTTTCCCCATCAAGGCAGGGAAAGGTACTGACTCGCATATCTAGGTCAAGATCAAGATTATCGGCGGTAATGTAGTGCTGACTAATGCGTCCATCCTGAGGGCGGCGACTTTCGCTAATATTCATCTTACTCATGACCTTAAGCGCAACAATTGTTTTACGGCTGACTTCAGGAGGCAAAACCCTTGTCGTCCTTAATATGCCATCAATTCGATAGCGTACTCGTAATCCAGCTTCGGTTGGTTCTAAATGAATATCACTGGCACGATGTTGGAGGGCAACAGAAATTAGAGCATTAATCCGATGAGTTTGGTCTAGTGCCTGGGATAAATACATATTAGAAATTTCATCCAAATGTGCTTCATCATTTACCCCTGTGAGTGGATTGATAATTGGCGGAGCAATAGTACTAGGTTCAGGAAGATTTTGCCTCAGAAACCATAGCAAGTAACTATCCGATGAAACAAGCACGTTTTTAATACCTGTTAATGTTCCATTACTCAACTGTTTAATTTCTTCATGGGTAAGTTCACGGGGTGAGCCTAGATAAAAATAGCCATGCCATAGCAGTAAGGGAATAACGGGCGGTAATGATTTCCGATCTTCAAAGCGATGAAAAAATCGATAACTAACTTCTTCATCAAGTAGTTCAATCCGAACTCCACCCCGTTTATCAACTAAAAGTTGAATTGCCTCATCACAGGTAATTTCTTGATTGCGTAGTCGCTTCCATATCGAAATTGGCGAATTTGCAGGTATTTCACTCATACTAGTTTTTGTTAAAAATTCACCTGCTTACACCCAAGATCAGTCCTAATTAATATAGACATCGCTATCCCTATGGTAGTTCGTCAAAACTAAAAAATTCCACTCAGGTCTAATTGGTATAATCAATTACAAGCACCTTGAAGAGCTAGGCTGATGTTTTAAGAGATAAATGTGGCTAATTTACAACAATTACAATTGCTGGCTGAGGGGGTAGATTCTTGGAATCAATGGCGCAAAAATTTCCCAGATACTCCAATCCTTCTCCAAAATGCAATGCTCAGTGTCGCCAATCTCCGTTATGCCAACCTAAGTCATGCCAATCTGGAAGGAGCGGATTTGTATCATACCAACTTAATTGAGGCTAACTTAGAATATGCCAATTTAGCTGGGGCTAGTTTAAATGGGGCGATCGCTACAGGTTCTCTAATTTATGCTGATCTCAGTCTGGCTAATCTCTATAGTTCAGCTTTCACATTCGCCAATCTCAGTCAAGCTAATCTCCAAGGATCGAGTGCGATCGCTGCAAATTTCAATAGTGCTAATCTGCAAGGTGCCAATTTACAGGATATTAATGCTAGTCACGCCATTTTTTGGCAAACAAACCTATCTGATGTTGATTTAAGTCGGGCAATTTTGTGGAGTGCTAAGTTATATTGTGCCGATCTGAGGCGATCGCTTCTCCAAGATGCAGATTTAAGTGGTGCGGACTTATCGGGTGCTGATCTACGGGATGCGGACTTATCGGGTGCGGATTTGCGGGATGCTAACTTGAGCCGTACCAATTTAGAGGGGGCAAATCTGGATGATATTCGCTGGGGGAAAGATGGACGTGGGAATGCTACTAATTGGCGAAATGTGGTTGGGTTAATGTCTGCCCATAATGTCCCTGCGGCACTTTTACAATAGAGTAGTTATCAAAAATCTCAAGGCTAAATACTTAAGCCTAGCTGAGAGTATAAAATGGGATTTACTCTAAATTTTAAAAGTCTCAGTAATGCCTGAACCTGCTATTCTCCGTGCCTCTGATGTCGATCGCAATTTATTAACACCGATGATGAGGCAATACCTTGATGTTAAAGAGAAGTATCCCCATACTGTAGTTTTATATCGCCTAGGAGATTTCTTTGAAGCATTTTTTGAGGATGCCCATCTGGTATCAAGAGAATTAGAATTATTTTTGACAGGAAAAGATGCAGGAAAGGAAGTTGGTCGAGTGCCAATGGCAGGAATTCCCTATCACGCCCTCGAACGCTATGCCAGTCAGTTAGTGGAAAAAGGCATATCCATTGCCATTTGTGATCAAGTGGAAACTGCTGCCGAAGCTCAAGGATTATTAGTGCGAAGAGAAGTTACCCGCATTATCACGCCCGGAACGGTAATGGAAGAGGGAATGCTAACGGCAAAAAAGAATAATTTTCTCGTGGCGATCGCTAATGCGGATCAAAATTGGGGATTGGCATACGCAGATATTTCTACGGGGGAATTTTTGACTACACAAATTCAAGGCACTGATAATCTGGTGCAGGAACTTCTAAGATTACAACCTGCGGAAGTTTTGATTCCTGTAAATGCGCCAAATATTCTGCAAAAATCCACTGATATTCATCCTCAATTACCAACTCAGTTTTGTTATACCCAGCGATCGCTAGCTAATTTTTCCTTAACTGAATCCAAACAAAGAATTTTAGAGAACTTTAAGGTGCGATCACTTGCAGGCATGGGCTGTGAAAGTTTACCCCTCGCAATCCGAGCTGCAGGTGGATTATTAGAATATTTAGCAACTACCCACAAAAATACCCAAGTACCGTTACGCATTCTTTCCACTTACATAACCAGTGATTATTTAGTTCTGGATTATCAAACCCGTAGAAATTTGGAAATTACCCAAACTGCCAAGGATGGTACGTTTACAGGTTCACTGTTATGGGCTTTGGATCGCACTTGCACAACGATGGGTGGTCGGGCTTTGCGCCGATGGCTATTGCAACCACTAAAGGATATTTCCCACATCTGCGATCGCCAAAATACTATACAGGAATTAGTAAAAAATCATACCCTACGCAAAAACTTACGCACTCAGCTTAGTGGTATCTATGACATTGAACGTCTTTGTAGTCGCATCGGCGCAGGTACAGCTAATGCCAGGGATTTAATGGCTTTGGCTACTTCTTTAATCAAACTCAAGGATATTGCTAAGCTCTTGATCAAGGCAAAATCTCCATATTTAACTGCTCTGCAAACTATCCCTCCTGAAATTATCCAACTGGGAGATCGCCTATCTCAAACTCTGGCTGATGATTTACCAATTATTCTCACAGAAGGGAACTTGATTCGCAAAGGCATTAATCCCGAACTAGATCAACTAAAACAGCAAGCGATCGATGATGCCCAATGGCTTTTGAACCTAGAACAAAGGGAAAGAGAACGCACGGGCATAAATACGCTCAAGGTTAGCTATAACAAGACCTTTGGTTATTACATCAGCATCAGTCGAGGCAAAAGCGATCAAGCTCCTCAGGACTATATTCGCAAACAAACCCTCACCACCGAAGAGAGATATATCACCCCTGAACTCAAAGAAAAGGAAGAACGGATTGCGAACTCCCAAAATGCTTTGTATAAATTGGAATATCAAATATTTACGGAACTGCGAACCGAAACCGCAAATCATATTGATCTATGTCGAGCGATCGCTAACTCTTTGGCAGCAGCCGATGCCCTAACCAGTCTTGCCGAGGTGGCTGTAACCCATAACTATGTAAAACCTGAGTTGCAATCTAATCGCTCAATTCAACTTGCTAATGGTCGGCATCCTGTGGTTGAGCAGGCTTTACCTTCAGGATTCTTTGTGCCGAATTCGATTAATTTAGGAAGAGAAGGACATCCAGATGTAATCATTCTCACGGGTCCAAATATGAGTGGTAAGAGTACATTTTTACGGCAGTTGGGACTAATTCAGTTAATGGCTCAGGTGGGAAGTTTTGTGCCTGCGGATATGGCGAAATTGGGAGTTTGCGATCGCATTTTTACAAGAGTAGGAGCCGTGGATGATCTTGCTACCGGGCAATCAACCTTTATGGTGGAAATGTTAGAAACTGCAAATATTCTCAACCATGCTCAAACTAATTCCTTAGTACTTTTGGATGAAATTGGTAGAGGAACTTCGACTTTTGATGGGATGGCGATCGCTTGGTCAGTTGCCGAATATTTAGCCTCAAGCATTAAAGCTAGAGCTATCTTTGCTACTCACTATCACGAATTGAATGAACTGGCAGGATTATTAGATAATGTCGCTAATTATCAAGTTACAGTTAAGGAATTAGCAGATGAAATTATCTTTTTGCATCAAGTCCAAGCAGGTGGTGCTGATCGCTCCTATGGTATAGAGGTCGGTCGTCTCGCAGGATTACCCCCAGTGGTGATCAGTCGTGCCAAGGAATTATTAAAACAAATAGATAGTCATAGTCGTATTGCTACGGGCTTAAGGCGATCGGGACAAACCCAGAAAGAAGATAAAATTCCGAAACAACAGCTTACTATCTTTGAAAATCAACTGGAAAATCACGAATAGTAATATAAATAAAAAGCAATCTAATCACTTCTTAATGCTGTAATCGGATCAAGTCCTGCGGCACTGCGGGCTGGAATTACCCCCGCTACTAGCCCCACAGCTACAGATAGCCCTAACCCAGCAAATATTGACCATAGTGAAACCACAAAGGGAAAGGCAAAAACCCCAGATGCAGCATAGGCACAGCCAATCCCCATAATTACTCCTAGACAGCCACCAATTGCCGAAACCACGATCGCTTCCATTAAAAACTGAGTTAAAATTGCCCCTCTGGTTGCCCCAACTGCTTTACGCACACCAATTTCTCTAGTTCTTTCTACAACTGAAACCAACATAATATTAGCAATGCCAATCCCGCCAACGACTAAGGATATACCAGCGATCGCTCCGACCATAACCGTAAATAAGCCCACAACCTGATTAGAAGCAGCAATTGTATCAACTTGATTGATCATACGAAAGTCATCAAATCTAGGATCAATAATATTATGACGCAGGCGCAGCAGATTAGAAACCTGAAACTGAGCAGCTTCTAGTTCATCACTGTCACTAGCACTGACCCAAAACCCACTAATGGAAACCCCTGAAATCGCATTATTTCCCACTACCTGCGAAGACATATTAGTTAAAGGAATATAGACTCGATCATCTTGATCCGTAGTACCCACAGCCCCCTTAGACTCCATTACCCCTAAAACCCGATAGCGACGATTTTGAATGCGAATGCTTTGTCCTAGAGGACTTTCTCCCGATGGGAATAAATCATCACGTACCTTTGAGCCTAGGACTACAACTGCCGATGCCGCATCCATATCGGTTTGAGCAAAAAATTGTCCAGACTGCGGATAGATATTTTTAACATCACTGTAATCTATATCCGTACCGATTATGGTGGTGGCAGTATTTTGATCCGCATAGACCATTTGAATATTTCCCCGTTGTAGGAATGCGGTAACCCCTTTGGCTGAGGGTACTTGCGCTCGTACTGCCTTCGCATCTTCCCAAGTTAAAGTCGAAGCCGAACCACCGCCAAGACTAATCCCCCCCGAGCGTGATACTCCTGAAAGTACCAGTAAAACATTAGAGCCTAAAGCCTGAATTTGTTGGGCAGTCGCCAATTGCACTCCTTGTCCCACCGAGGTAATGGCAATCACAGCCGCAATACCAATAATCATCCCTAGCATCGTCAAACTCGTGCGCAGGCGATTACTCCACAGGGAGTCAAAGGACATGATTAAAACTTCAATTAAAGATACAGAAGTAGTTTTAGGCATTTTACTTTTCTGCTGACCAGTGATTAAAATTCAAAAAATAAAAAATATAGGAGATGACAATGATGCTTGTATCATAAATGGTAGTGGATGCCTTCATTCTGAGTGCATGAGCTTGTTGGCTTTTCCAATAAGAAACTTTACTCCGTTATACATACTTCAGTGGTGTTTTATAAGAAGAGTCGTTGGACAGTCTAGGTAAGAGCTGCTTCGGAAAGCTTATGATAACGTCCAATACCTTATTGATGTGAACATTCGTTGTTTTTGACTTTAACTCTGTCGCTAACTTCCGCATACGTTCATCAGCTTTAGTTGTACCTAGATCATAGACAAACTCATTATCGCTGAAAAGTTTCAGAAACTCTTTGATTTCGTCAATGGTAAAACTTTCAATAAAGCTTTGGTAATAAGGTAAAGCATTTTCATCAATGCCTCTTTTATATCCTTTACCATTGCCGCAATAGCAAATACATACGACTTTTACAAACAACTTCCTGACTGATCTTGGTACTCCAGTTCTTGGAATCGATTCTCCTATAGATTTAGCATGAGGATACTCATTATAAAAATTATTCCACTCAAAATGGACGGTTTTTAGATTTTGCAGCTTTTCCATAAGCTCTGCTGCCAAGCTATCTTCATCTCGATATCGAAGACCGTCAACTAATTCTAAAATCTTTTGAGTTGCATTTTTTCTATCCGTATCTCCATTTTTCCTATACCAACCAAACTTAGAACCGATTTGGTACTTAGTTTCTTCTGATGCACATTGCCAAACATAAGGAACCAGTTTTTCTATGTTAGTCTTGACGTGCTGCTCTTGCTTGGGATCACAGTAAATACCGAATATTGATAGGAGAAAATCGTCTATTCTCTCTTGAGGCTGGTGAGAAAGATCATCACCGATAACAGTAAAATCTTCATCAGGTATTCTATTTTTCCTAATGTTTTCCAGAAGCTGCTTAATTCTAATTACAGAATGATTTGGTTGAGCGGTTATCGCATACTTTAGACAAGTTTCTAGCAGAGAGAGCATTTCTATGCCAGAGATGTCATTTTCATTCGGGTGAGCAGAACTTGCATGATTTCTAAGATAGTTGACTTGACGCAATCTTTCAAAATTAATATCGTTAACTAATCCTATTCTCCTAGATATTTCGAGAAGATCATGTGATGATATTGCTTCAAGATCTTCTGGTGAATCAAGGTTCTTATATTTTGGAGATATACTTTCCGCTACATTATAAAAATATTGCAGGTCAAAACTAACTATTAACCGCCCTAGAGCTTTGATAGTCTCGTCCCATAAAAATGTGAGCGCACCATCAAATAAGCCAACTGTAATTGCGACTGTAAACTTAGACAGATAATCAGCTTTAGCCCTATCTTCTAACGGAAGGATTTCTAAAGTGCTTTCTAAAGCATAAATGACTTTCCTCCGCTCTTGAATGGGCGAAAGTATATTTTCCGTTGGCAAGCCGATATGCTGAAGAAGATCTGCAAGAGGCTGACTGAATGCACCAATGGAAGTCTCAATCTGAGAAGGTGTATTTCCTGATGGTATAAGTACAATTGCAAGACTTTCTTCAGCCATAAGTTTCTTTAGTTTGGTGTATATTTATTTGCTTACTGTGAATAATTTTAGCGCAGGGCTAATTTTTAAGATGGAACCTCACAGACAAAACTCTTACTAGAACTAACTTTGCAAGCTAACATAAAATTAAGGTCGCCTTCTACCACTACTTGGATCGCTGGGGCTGCTAGGCAAACCGGGCGTATTATTCCGACCTGCCGCACTATTGGGACGCAGACCTTCGGGAAAGGTAATTAGTACCCGATCGCCTTCCTTTAATCCCGACTTTACTTCTGTGCGATCGCCAACAGTAAGTCCAATTTCAATGGGAACAAATTCTGGAGGTTTATCTCTGCCCCTCCGTAGATATACTCCCGTAACCTTAGTTTGACGAGCGATCGCTACCGTTGGTACCGTTAAAACATTTGCCAATTGCCCCACTTGAAAATTGACATTAACATTCATGCCCGATCGCAAAAGCTGTTTAGAGTCATCGGTAATATTTATTTTGACTTCAAAGCTGGTGACATTCTGGGTAACTGTGGTTTGGGGTGAGATCGCTTGAACTACTCCGCTAAATTCTTGATTAGGATAGGCATCGGCTTGGATCGATACCTTTTGTCCCAGCTTAACTTGACGAATATCCCGTTCTGCCACGTTTGCTACCACCTGATTATTCGCCGATAATGACAAGATCGAAGAGGCTGTGGCGGAGGATACAGCACTACCAGAAGTTGTAGGAGTAACAAATGCCCCCGGATCGGCATACTTTTTAATTACAGTCCCAGCAAAGGCGGCTCGGATAATTGTGTCCTCCAACTGCGCTTGAACAATTTCCAATGCACCTTGGGCAGCTTCAACCTGCGATCGCCCTTGATCAATATCTTCAGGACGAGAACCAATCTTTTGTAAAGCTAATATCTGCTCTTGTACTTTTACCTGAGCTTGGGCATTATCCCTTGCCGTCCGCGAAGTCTCAAAATCCCGTTGCGAAATTACCCCACTGCTGTAAAGGTCTTGATTTTGCCTAAAATTAGCTTCAGCTTGACGTAGGGTGGCTTGACTATTGGCAAGGGCTGCCTGTGCCTGCATAATATCCTGTGGGCGGTTACCAGCAATCAGTTTTTGCAGATTTGCCTGTGCTGATGCCAATTGCCCTTGAGCTTGTTTGATCTGTCCCTGTAAGTTAGAGTCATCCATATAGGCAAGAATTTGTCCCTCTTTAACTTGATCACCTTCTTGAACAACCAAACTTTTCAGCCGACCAGAGGTCTTTGGACTAGCATTAATTAATTTTTCAGGCTGGATGGTGCCATTGGCAGAAATTGTAATCTCTAAATTCGAGCGTTCTACCACTCCCCCCCTACCTCGGCGGTTAGTTTCTGGCTTATTCATTCCCACAAACCAATAGGTTGCTCCCCCTAAAATGATGACAAGCACTAATCCCAGTAATATTTTCAGCACTAGTCCTTTGCCCTTAGACTCCTTAATTGGGAGTTCGGAATTCTCTAGGTCATCTTGCTGATCATCTTTTAAGGTATTTTTATCTAAATCGTTTTTGTTTGGGCTTTTATTTGAGTAGGAGGACTCCGCCATAAATGTCTATCCCGATTTCACTTTATTTAATGGAGCTTATATTAATTCACTTGTTGATTTTAGACGGCGATCGCAGCCAAAGAGTTCTAAGCTTTAGTTGTTCAAATATAGATTCCATCCAACAATAAATAATTTCCCTGGGTACAGGACAATTAGAACTAAAATAAGGTGTTTGTGATAACTTCAAAGCCTAAGAGTTTATGGAAGTAAATAATACATGGCAATCATGGCTGTATAAATCTAGTTTCTGGCTTGCCGCACTGGGTTCTGCGTTGCTTGTTATGCATTTACAGTTGCCATACGTCTTAAGTCCTAACCTTAATTACGTCATTGTGCGAGGGTTAGCGTGGGTTGGTGTGGTTTCTCTAATTTGGCAACGACGCAAAACCCTACCCATTGATTCATCCGATCTAATATCTATAGCGATCGGAGCAACTCTAATCACTTTGGTTTTAGTTCGCAGTTGGTTTTTCAGGGGATCTAATGACGTTCTTTTAGATATTCTGCCACTTTTTTCAGCAGTGGGGTTAGTACTGCTTGCCAGTGGTTTTAAAAATTTAAAGTTATATAAGCGTGAGCTAGCTCTAGTATTGGTTTCCGTGATCCCCTTTGGTATCTTAATGCCAATTGTTAGATAGAGTCCTTAATTTTAGTCTCCTTGCTGCTAAGTTTGTTGGAGTAATTTTGTACTACGCCAACTTTGATGTAGTTCGTAAAAATGTAGTTCTTGCCCTTCCCAATGGAGCGATCGAAGTTAATTCTGGATGTTCGGGTTTACCATCTATAGCTATCCTCTTGCAGATGGGAGCCTTATTTGCGATTTATTGTCCAGTGCCTCGCCTTATTGCTTTATTACTGCCATTAACTGGTGCTTTAATTGCGTTTTTAGTCAATGGATTTCGGATCATGATTCTAGCCATACTAACTAATGCTCAAAATAAATCAGCGTTTGACTATTGGCATGAAGGTATGGGAGAGCAGGTATTTAGTATTATTTCCATGGTGTTATTTGGATTACTTTGTGAGTGGATATGGGAGCAGACTCATACTCAGGAAAAATCGGAGACTAATTGATGGCTGCACAATCTAGAATTTGGTACCTAGGGTTACTGGGAGGTTTAACAGTTGGTGTTTTGGCAATTATGGGGCGATCGCTAATTGATCCAACTTGGGGCAGAATCCAGCCTCCGACTATTCCTGATCGCATACCTATACCTGCATGGTCTGATCTTAATTCAACTCCCACATCACTCACTACTCGAGCTTGGGGAACTAGGGAAATTCAGGCAATACCAGGCAGACGCTACACTTACTCTCAAGCTTCCCAATTACCTTTAGCCCTAGAAGTTTTTTATTTTCAATCGCCTAGTGGTGGGGTGGATAGTTTTTTAAAGCTTTACGCTCAAAGCAAAAAATCAAAATATGAGGTGCCAGTAATGAAAATTGCACAGGAATCGGGAAGCTCTTACGGGCTGTACTACAACCAAAACACTGCCTATCTTTCCAGTTGTATTAATCCTAGAGGTGGCAGTACCGTCACTAATGAGCAGTTTCAAGCCAACCGTGATCGCTATGATCTTAATCCCAAACGCTGGATACCAGTAATTTTAGGCATGGAAAGACTGAGGGATTGGCGATGTTTATGGATAAATCTGTCTATTCCCAGTAATATGAATAATGTTGACGAAAGCTATAAAACTTTAGTTACTGCTTGGCAACATATAGATAGTAATCGCTATCAATATTTTAAGGGTTTTGCGAATCCAGATTAAAAACCAAACTAAAATTTAGTCCTGAATCTATTATTTACATGATCAATTCTGAGAATGCCAAAGCTACTTTACCCTACGTAGGTTACGGATTAGCCCTTTTTTCGCTGTTAGACCTCATAATTTACTTAATTCCACTCAAATTTTTTGACTTTAGTTGGGAATTTAATACCTTTAATTACTTTGTGGATAGCTCACCGGGAACTTTGATTGGGTTTTGGTTAATTTTATCCCGTGAGCTTAAGCAAGACTTAGATAAGTTTAAAATTGAAAAAACCCTAATTAGAGTCTTTGCATGGTTTTCTCTCTTTCTGAGCCTGATTTATTTTGCCCTAATTCCTCTCGGTGTATCTGCCTCGCTAAAACTGACTAGAGTTACCAATATTCAATACTCAATTCAAGAAAAACAAAAAATTTCCCAGGCTGAAGAGTTACGAAAAAAAATTAATACCGCTACGGATCAAGAACTAGAAGTATTTCAAAAACAGATACCTAACACTTCAGAAACTCCTAATCCCATTCAAAGCCCTGGCAAGATTAGAGAAAACCTATTGCAACAACTGGATGATCAAATTAAAACGGTTCAGTCTCAAATTGAAGAATCTGTAAACAACAGTAATGAGTCGATTCGCAAGAGAACCGTTAAATCTGTGGTTGGTGCAGTGATTATAGCCTTACTATTCCTGAGATTTTGGTGGCAAAATTCTGGTAGAAGATCGGCAATTTTTAGTTTACTCTTTAGGAAAAAACGAGTTTAAGCTTGCGGGGTTTACAAATATTCTAAAAACCCCTGAAAATCATTAAAAGAACGCATTAATATCGGCTCTGCCAGTAGTTTTGAGCCAGTTTTGTGCCTCAATATAGTTATTAGGGGCAATCCTAATTGCTCGTACCCAGTACTCCGAAGCTTTGGTAAAAAAGTCTTCTCTATCATCTTCGGTTTCTGACTTTTCGCCTTTGTAATGATAGATGACTGCAATATTATTTAATGCCTGAGGTAAACGGGGATTTATATCGATCGCCTGATGATAATACTCTAAGGCTTTGTCATGATCACCATTGCTAGCATGAATTAAACCAATGTTATAAAGAATATAGCTGCGATCATAGGGGTTTTCTTCCAGTTTTAGAGCTTCTTCGTAGTTTTCTAGTGCTTCAGCATACTCTCCATCACCTTGGGCTGACATCCCATCACGATAATATGCAAATGCCTCTTTCTCTTTTTGACTAGCAGGAAAGAATTTAAGAATAGTATCAGCAATAACTGTAAAGGTTTGGTCAACAAAGTTGTCGTTACGTTGGGATCTAGCCATGAATTTAAATTAGATTTTTTCCATATTCTGCCATCTATTTCGACCACTTGCCCTAATAGTTGGTAATTAATATGCAATTATTTACCTTATGCCTCTATGAGATCAACAAATCAACCATCAGATCAGATTTATACTTTAGTCAGAACTTGCCAAAAGAAGAGCTAAAGACTCATCACACCAAGCCACCCAGTCCTTTTCGTAGCGAATGCCTCTACCAATTCCGATTTGGCAATAAATTTTACCTTTAGGGGGAAGCAGTCCTTGATCATACATTTGTTCATAGGCTGCTAGTTCTGCCTTCAGATGTTCAAGATTAGTTTGATGAATTTGACGACGACGTTCAATATCCTTGATCATTACCGCTTTAGGGACAAGGTGTGCGGCTTTAAGTTTACCTGCCAGACTTTCTCTTATTACAGTTGGCTCTGATGGCTCCATTACCCACTTAATTAGCTCTTCGGTACCTTGCTGGGTTAAACAATAAACCTTCTTATCTAAACGTCCTTCTTGGGGAATAGCCTCATAGGACACTGCACCTCTTTCTTCAAGCTTTGCTAGCTCCTTATAGACTTGCTGCTGACTCGCTTTCCAATAGCAACCCACAGTACCATCAAATTTTTTGGCAAGATCATACCCACTTTGAGGGCAAAGAGATAAAACAGACAAAATGATATGACCAAGAGACATAAATAATTGCTTGACAATTTTCAAAGACTTAGTTTATCGTACATCATGTATACAATTTATTGAGTAAAATTTGTTGAATAAAACAGATTGAATAAAATCATTTGTATATAAATAGTCATATATGCCTAAAATCTATGCAAATATCCCCACGCATAATCAACCCCGTCACTATTGGCGTAATTTCGGCGACTGTCATTCTTGGATCGACTTCTATTTTTTTCCTGTCTTCTCAAACTTCTCAAAGCTCTGTCCGTGCTTCAGATACGCCCAAAGCTAATAAAATTACAGCTTTAGGAAGACTAGAACCCGAAGGTGAAACCATCAAACTTTCGGTAACTGAATCCAGTGGTAGTACCCGTGTGTCCAAGATTTTGGTCAAAGAGGGAGATCAGGTAAAATCAGGGCAAGTTGTAGCGATTTTAGATAGTCGCGATCGCCGAGCTTCAGCCTTAGAACAGGCACAGGAGGATGTTAAAGTTGCGGAATCCAGACTAGCTCAAGTTGAAGCAGGGGCAAAGTCTGGGGAAATTCAGGCACAAAAGGCAAATATCTCTCGCCTCGAATCGGAATTAAGTGGACAAATTGCCACCCAAGCTGCCACAGTTGCTAGTAGTGAGGCTGAACTCAGAAATGCAGAAGCAGAATATCAACGCTATCAATCTATATATCAAGATGGGGCTATTTCCGCCTCTAGCCGTGATTCTCGCCTGTTAACTCTGCAAACTGCCCAAGCTCGATTGAGGGAAGCAAAAGCTAGTCAAGAGCGTACAATCGCTACGGTTAAAGATCAATTAAAGGAAGCAAAGGAAACCTTAAATCGGATTGCGGAAGTTCGTCCCGTGGATGTACAGGTAGCTAGGGCTGAAGTTGATAGAGCGATCGCCTCCGTAAACCAAGCAGAAGCTGAATTAGAACTATCCTATGTGCGTGCGCCTCGTGATGGCAGAATTCTCAAGATTCATACCAAGTCGGGAGAAGTGATCAGCGATCAAAAGAAAGGCATTGCCGAAATTGGGAATACCGAAACTATGTATGCGGTGGCTGAGGTCTATCAGAGTGATATTAAGCAAGTCAAAATGGGGCAAGCAGCGATTATTACCAGTAATGCCTTTACAGGTGAACTTAAGGGCGTAGTTGATCAAATCGGTTGGCAAATTGCGAAACAGGATGTGTTAGGGACTGATCCCGCCGCCGATCAAGATGCCAGAGTGGTAGAAGTTAAGGTGCGGCTTTCGCCTGAGGCTAGTAAGGTCGTGAAAAATTTAACTAATCTCCAACTCAAAGTAGCGATCGCACTTTAGGTCAAATACAGGTCAAATACTAAATTAAAAAATTGAACCCATGATTAAACGGCGCATTTTTTTAGCATGGCTGCAACTAACTCACCAGAAAACTCGCCTGATTGTGGCACTCTTAGGAATTGGGTTTGCAGGAATGTTGATGTTCATTCAGTTGGGATTTCAAGCGGCTTTATTTGATAGTAATACCAGAGTACATAGGCTTTTGGATACGGATTTAGTCCTGATTAGCCCACAGGCAAGAAACCTACCCAATATGCAGACATTTCCTCGGCGGCGGCTCTATCAAGCTATGAATTTTGAGGATGTGGAATCTGCCCAAGCCCTATATATCAATTTTGCTGATTGGAAGAATCCCACCACCCGTGCCAGCAGCAGTATTTTAGTGATTGGCTTTGATCCTACGACTTCTCCATTTAAGTTAGAGGAAGTCAAAAACAATCTGGAGGCAATCAAACTCCCTGATACTTTAATGTTTGATCGCGCAGCTAGGGGCGAATATGATACTACAGTCAAAAAATTGGAACAGGGGAAAGAAGTTGGAGCAGAGATTGCTGGGCGTGAAGTTACCCTAAATGGCTTATTCACCATTGGAGCTTCCTTTGCGGCTGATTGTAGTTTAATTACCAGTGACAGCAATTTTTTACGCATATTTCCTCGGCGTACCGATAGTGAAGTCAGTGTGGCATTAATCAAAGTTAAGCCCAATACCGATATTCCTCGCCTCCAAAATACGCTCCAAACTCAATTACCCGAAGATGTCAAAGTTTTAACGGCGGTGGAATTTGCTAATTTTGAGAAAACCTATTGGCAGAAAAATACTTCCATTGGCTTCATTTTTAGTTTGGGTACAGCGATCGGATTTATCGTTGGTGTGGTGATTGTTTATCAGATTTTATATAGTGATGTTTCCGATCATTTGGCGGAATATGCCACCTTAAAAGCGATGGGATTCACTAATTTTTATCTGTTGGGAATAGTTTTTCAAGAAGCATTGGTTTTGGGAATTTTAGGATTTGTGCCGGGGTTTGCGATCGCTATTGGTTTATATAATTTGACCCGTAATGCTACTCGTTTACCCATTGCTATGACAGGCGATCGAGCTTTGTTAGTCTTGACTCTAACCATTATTATGTGCGTAATTTCAGGGGTGATTTCGATGCGTAAACTGCAAGCTGCCGATCCTGCTGATATATTCTAAAGAACATTATGGGACTTAAGCTGTCTTTTCAAAATTAACTAATTTATAAAAAATATGATTGATATTAAACAATTACAAATAACTGGGCTAGTCACGATTCTTAGTCTAATCGTATTTTTTATTCTCAGTTTTAATGTCGGTATCGCTAGGGCAAAATATAAAGTTCCTGTACCACAAATAACAGGCGATGAGAACTTTGAACGGGTGTTTCGGGTTCAGCAAAACACCTTAGAGCAGTTAATTATTTTTATTCCAGCCCTTTGGATGTTTGCCTTATTTGTAAATGCGATCGCCGCCAATATTTTAGGAGGAATTTGGATTATCGGCAGAATTCTCTATGCGTGGGGCTACTATGCTGAGGCTGGAAAAAGAGGCTTAGGCTTTGCAATTAATTCTCTAGTGGCAATTATTTTGCTATTAGGCAGCGTGATTGGGATTGGCAAATCACTGTTGAACCTTTGATTACCAATAATAGAAATTAGTTAACTAAAAATGTAGCTGTGAGCATACTGAAATTTGAACTTGAAATCTATGCCTACAATATTGACTTCAATGGTCATGTGAGCAACATTGTTTATAGTGAATGGATGGAAATTGGCAGAACTAAGCTTTTAGAGGCGATCGCTATGCCCGTTTATAAAATTGCCCAAGAGGGTTTTGTCCCAGTTTTAGTTAGTACGGAAATTAGTTTTAAGGCTCCTGTACACCTTGGGGATCGAGTTTCTGTTGAACTATGGGTATCAGAATTACGCCATGCCTCTGCAGAAATGTCCTTTAGATTTTTTAAGATCGATAGTTCTAGTAGTGAAGACAATAGTGAAAAAAAGAGTGAAGAAATTTTAGTGGCGATCGCCAAGCAGAAGGGAATATTTGCTGATCCAGACACCATGCAGCCCTATCGCCTTAAGCCAGATCAAAAACAAAAATTTGCTACCTATTTACATAAAGACTTACATCAGGAGTAATAAACCATGAGCTTAGAACCAGTTATTTCTATTCAAAATTTGAACTTCTACTATGGGCAGGGAGTCTTAAAAAAGCAGATTTTATTTGATATTAATTTAGAAATCAATGCAGGTGAAATTGTGATTATGACAGGACCTTCTGGCTCAGGTAAGACTACACTTTTAACTTTAATTGGTAGCTTGCGATCGCTCCAAGAAGGCAGTATGAAAATCCTCGGACAAGAGCTTTTAGGGGCAACTAAAACGAAAATGGTAGAAATACGTCGAAATATTGGATATATTTTTCAGGCACATAACCTTTTAGGTTCCCTCACTGCTAAACAAAATGTGCAAATGCCCTTAGAACTCCATAGTCAGTTTTCCTATCATGAAGCTAGTCTTAGAGCCGAAGCGATTTTAAGCGAAGTTGGACTAGGAGAAAGAGTTAATTATTATCCCGATAATCTATCTGGCGGACAGAAACAAAGAGTAGCGATCGCCCGTGCCTTAGTTAGTCATCCCAAGTTAGTATTAGCAGATGAACCCACTGCTGCTTTAGATAGTAAATCTGGACGAGATGTGGTTAATTTAATGCAAACACTGGCAAAAGAACAAGGCTGCACAATTTTGATGGTGACCCACGATAATCGAATTTTAGACATAGCCGATCGCATTGTCCACATGGAAGATGGTTATCTTGCCAAAGATGCCGCGCTTGCTTTAATTCCTGCTCATTAATTACAGATATTCCAAAGCCATGATAATTACAAATTTCCTTGGAAGAGCTTTGCAGCAAAGTAAAACTGAGAAATGAATAGCCTATTTGTACTGGTAAACTAAACTTATTGAGGAGTAACAAATAATAATTTATGCGTCTTTCCATTATTAGCCTTGGTCTGGGCTTAATTTTGACCCCATCTGCTCACGCCCAACTATTTTTTAACAATGATCTTCCCACTGCGGCTCCTTTAACTGTCCCTACAACTCCTAGCCAAGTCAAAATCGAACGCACACAACCCATTACCCTAGAAGAAGCCATAGCGATCGCCAATCGTAGTAACCGAGATATTATTCAAGCCCGAATTACCGTAGATCGAAATAGAGCCTCCCTTAGGGAAGCCGAAGCAGCAAGACTGCCCACCGTTACTGCCTCTGGCAGTTATACATTTAATGACTCTGCTCAAGCCCGATTAGGTAATATATCCAGTGGCTTTGCCTCTGCCAATGGCTTTGGTAGTAGTAGTACAATCACTCAACCTGTATCTGGTACCGTTGGACTCAACTACAACATCTATACCTCTGGGCTAGTCGAAGCAAATATTAAAGCTGCTGAAAATCAGCTACGCATTTCCGAACTGGCACTAAACCAAGTTACTCAAACCGTCAAAATCGCTGTAATTACCGCCTATTACAATCTTCAAAATACGGACGAAAACGTGAGAATTCAACAAAAGTCCGTAGAAAATAACCAAGTCAGCCTCAGAGATACAACAGCATTGGAACGGGCAGGAGTAGGAACAAAGTTTGACGTATTAACAGCCCAAGTACAGTTAGCGAATGCTCAGCAGGCACTTCTCGATGCCCAAGCCAGCCAACTTATTGCCCGTAGAGAATTAGCTCGTCAAATCGAATATCCCAATAACCTTGACCTAGCGGCGGCGGATAAAATTGCCCCCGTTGAGCCTTGGAAACTGACCATAGAAGATACAATTCTGCTAGCTTTAAAAAATCGAACAGAACTAGATACCCAGAAATTGCAACGCGAGGTGGCTCGAGAACGCGCCCGTGCTAGTATTGCTCGCCTTGGGCCGCAAATAGCCTTAACTGGAAATCTCGATACTGCTGATAATTTCAATCAAGCAGGTGGATTCGCTCTTGGCTATAGAGTTGGGGTAAATGTCAGCATTAGTCTATTTGATGGTGGGGTTGCCAGTGCTCAAGTAGATCAATTCAAAGCTGATCAGGCTCTTGCCGAAAGTCAATTTCAACAGGCTGCCAATCAAGTTCGGTTTGATGTGGAACAGGCATTTATTAACTCCCAATCTCGCTCTAAGCAAATAGATACTGCCACTAAAGCGGTGGAGCAATCAACTGAAGCTTTACGTTTAGCTCGTCTGCGGCTTAGTGCTGGGGTAGGTACGCAGTTAGAGGTGATTAATGCTGAAAATTCTCTTACCCAGGCTGATGTCAACCGCACTCAGGCAATTATTGGTTATAACCAGGCAATATCAAACCTAAAAAAGGCAGTTAATGGGCTTTAGAAACGAAATTAAGGGCGATCGCTACTAAAACTAATAAAGCCTGAGTAATGTAAAAAATTCCAACAACTTGAGTTTCCTTCCAGCCACTTAACTCTAGGTGGTGATGGTAGGGAGCCATTTTAAATAATCTTTTACCCACGCCTTGATCATTTTTGGTGAGTTTGTAGTAGCTAACTTGGAGGATTACCGAAATCGCTTCCCATACAAAAATTGCCCCAATAATCAATAGTCCCCAGAGCATATTACCGAGAATTGCAGCGGAGGCGATCGCTCCCCCCAAAGCCAATGAACCCGTATCTCCCATAAATACCCGAGCAGGATTGCGGTTATGCCATAAAAATCCTAGATAACTACCACTCATGCAACTACAAAAAACTGCTAACTCCAAATTAGAAGATGGAGCCTGAGCTAGTAAACATCCTATACCCATCAAAGCGATCGCCCCCGTACCACCCGCTAGACCATCTAAACCATCAGTTAAATTCGTAGAATTACTAGCACCCAACAATACAAAAGCAGCAAGGGGAAAAAATAAAATCCCTAAGGGCAGAACCAATATAAACGGTAAATTAACAGTAGTCAGTTCCGAATGCGTAAACCCAACCCAAAGGCAAAAAGCAAGGGTAAATAAAGCTTGTAGTCCAAGTTTGGTGCGTGGTGAAATTCCTTTATTAGACTTGTAACGTAAAATTTGCCAATCATCTAACCAGCCAACCAATCCAAACCCCAAGGTTAAACCACAAGCGGCAATGACATCAAAGTTAAACCCTGACCATAGCAATGACATCACCAAACCCACGGGAACCACAAAAATTCCTCCCATAGTTGGAGTGCCACCTTTTTTAAGATGAGCCTCAGGTCCATCCTCTCGGATTACCTGTCCCGCCTTCATTTGCTGCAAAATTGGTACGGCAAAGTACCCAGCTATAACTACCGCTACAAATGTAGAGACTAATGGCAAAGACTCAATGACCAACTGTCCAACAAAAGCCAAAGCTAAAACCATAACCACAGCAAAACCAGATAACTGTGTCCCTGTAGGAAACTTGGCGATTGGGCTAGAAAGCTGTGACTGTGAAGAATTTGGCTCTGAATTTGACATGATTGGAAATAGCCTTAGTCTAAATCTTCATCATCATCGGCACCCATATCTTCATCTTCTTCTTCCTCGTCTAAATAGCTAGCATCATCGCCAACTATTAATTCTTGTAAGTCTTCAACATCTTCTCTATAGTCAAAAGCGTTTGACTCACGGGCAATGAGGCGACCTGTAGATGCCAACCAATCTAAAATCGAAATCTGTTGGGTGGAGGAGATGATGGCAGCAGGCTTATTTCTCTTTTCTGCCCGTAGAGATGGATTAATCATATTCTTATTAAATTTGCAAATCGGCACTCGTTAAACTTAACATAATTCCAAGAAAAAAATTATGTTGAAATAGCCTAAGTTTGCAGTAGAATAACAAAGCTCTACTAAGGGGGAGTGGCGGAATGGTAGACGCTGCGGACTTAAAATCCGTTGACCTTATAAGTCGTGAGGGTTCAAGTCCCTCTTCCCCCATCTTAAAATCCAGTAAATCCAATATCTTGATACTGGTTAATAACGGTTTATAGTGGTTTATCTTGGTATATACCGCTATTTTTTTAAGGCAAAATTTAAGAACCGTGATTGAGGGTAAAATTTCACAGGCAAATGGCAGATTAAAAGCGGCAAAAGTCGGCGTATCAATCATATTGAAAGGAAATAGGCTATATTTACAGGCAACTTTCCCGCCTAAGCCAACTTCAAAAATAAAACAACAACATCAACAAAAATTAGCTCTTGGGGTTCATGCTAACGGGGCTGGTGTATCTACTGCTGAGGCACAGGCAAGAAAGATAGGGGCATTATTAGACCTAGAGCAATTTTCTTGGGAACCTTACCTAAAACAGGCTATAAATACTGAACTTGGGAAAGACTGGGTAACAAAATTTGAGCAAGATTATTTCACTCGCAGACAGCGATCACCAAAATCTGAAACTACATGGGCAAAAGATTACCTAGAAGTATTTAAACATCTGCCAAATCAAGCCCTTAATGCAGAGATAATTAAGAACTTGGTTCTTACAACTACCCCAGATACCAGAACTAGAAAGCGATATTGCATGGCTCTAGGAGCCTTAGCTAAGTTTGCTCACATCGATATTGACTTATCCCAACTTAGCGGCAACTACTCCCCCAAGCGAGCAACACCCAGAAACTTACCAGACGATCGCTTGATTGCCGAAACCTTTTATAAAATTAAAAATCCACAATGGCAATGGGTATATGGTGTACTGGCAACATACGGGTTAAGACCTCACGAAATATTTTACTTAGACTTTGCAGACTTCCCGATCGCCACAATTACAGATGGGACTAAAACTGATCGCCGTAGGGTATGGGCTTGTTACCCTGAATGGGCAGTAGATTTTGATTTGCAAAATATTAAACTCCCAGTGGTAACAGGCAAAAATAATACAGAGTTAGGTAGCAGAGTTACTAAGGCATTTTCAAGATATGAACTTAGCTTTAAACCCTATGACCTACGGCACTGTTGGGCTATTAGGACTTTAGAGTTTGGACTGGATATTAGCCTAGCTGCTCAACAAATGGGACATTCAGTACAGGTACACTCAGAGCAATATCATCATTGGATTAGCGATCGCCATCATCAAAAAGCTTACGATCTGTTGATGAATCGAAGCGATCGCCCACTAGCTCCGAACATCAGCAGGGATAGCAAAACGCTCTAAACAGGCTTGCATTTTGAATCTATAGCAGGGTTTAGAACTACTTTGTTTCCTGATGTCAATAAAGTGAATTTGGGGCTGTAGAGTGCCATCTTTGCATAAATCAAGTAAATGATCGGTAGAAACCTTGAGTTTACTTGCCATTTCCTTGGTGGTTAAAATTTCATCTGACATATTAATTTCCTTATCTGACAAGTAGTTTTAACGACATAGTTGGATAGCAACGAGTAACCACCCATTTTTTAGCCTTAACCTCAACCTCATCGCCTTGTATATCAATGACTTCAGCCTTCATGCCAGCGAACCTACCAGTCAAGATTTCAACCTGACAACCTACTTTGTATCTGACAAAAACGGGTTTGTCAGATTGCTTGTCAGATTCGGTATCGCCTGCTGTGTCTTGATTTGAGGTACTTATCTGACAATCTGACAAATTTGCTTCACCTGTGTTAGATATATGTGTTGATAAATTACTAACCATGTTGTCAGATATATATAAAATATTATTTTTGTCAGATAACACCTCTAAGCTTGTCTCTGTCTGGATTTCGGAATCTGACAACGTATCTGACATGTCTGATATGTCAGATTGGGTTTTAGGCTGCTCGATTTGCAGTTTTGAATACACAACTGCTTTCCTAGAGCCAGTTTTGGAGATTCTATTATCATGAACAAGCCTAGAGAGTACCTTGTACAAACTTGCTTTATTTATGTTGGTAAATTCATACAGTTGTTCAAGGGTTGCAGACTGTACTTTTGTTAAAAATCCCAATATCTGATCAGATTGGGAGGCATCAGCTTGTACGCCCCATTTACCTAAAAGTTTCCATGTGAGAGAGTTTAGGTCTAGGCTAACTTTTAAGTCTTGCTTGTTATACCCGTTTTCGACACAGAGACGATAACCCTGATCATTTGCCGCAATTACTAAGGTTCCACGGCAAGTAGCACGGATGGCACTGCTACCCCTAATAGTGTCAAAAACATCTAAGGCATCGGCATTTTCTAATTTAATTTTGCCTGTGTGGTGAATTGGTAGGATACAGCAATTGTGATCACGGGCAAATTCTTGGAGTGGTTCCAAAATTCTAGACATCTCTGCGCTTGACTCTGTGGTGTTATCATCACGCACCCTGGACAAAGTATCTAATACGATTAGTCTTGGCTCGATCTTTCTTGCCAGTTCGATTAGTTCAGCGAGCTCGGACATTTTGAATTTTTCTAACCAGTAAACTGGGAGATTCTCATCCCAACCTTGGGCGATCGCTCTCTGTTTCGTCTTAGTTTCTGAGTCCTCACACTGGACATAGATTACTGAACCTTGTGTTACGGGCCGATCTAAAAAATTAGTTCCACTTGCCACACACTGAGCAATATTCATTGCCATCAAAGATTTACCCGCTCTTGGTGAAGCTGCTAAAAGTATTAGTTCATTGATGGGTAATATTTCATCAATCAGCCAATCGGTATAATCCTTTGCCCGTGCCATTAGTTCGGCAGTGGTTATTAGTCTATCTGCTAATTTATTCTTTCCTGGCGTTGGTTGAATTTCAACACACTTAGCATTATCCCTAGCCTTGGCAAAATCAGAGTAACTAAAGCCATTAACTATTGCATCGCTAATATCCCAGCCTAACTTAGCGTCTACCGTATATGGAACCGTGGCAATTTTAGCTCTATTACCAATTGCTTTTGCTAATTTTTCGGCTCCAGCCTCTCCAGCAGGATCGAGGTCATACCAGATAAATATGTGATCGTATTGGTCAAGAGGTCTAAGGTCTTGGGGAACATTGCCCGATCCAGCCGTTGAGGTTGCCACATCACAATCAGCAATTTCAGAACAATTAATAATTTCAGACATCAACATTGCATCCCATTCACCTTCACAGATCCAAACCTCTTTAGAGTCTGATTTTTGGGTAAACCACCATCTAGCAGCAAGCCCACTATCTTGAATCATTCTGGTATCTAATCGTTCTTCACTGGTTAGCCAAGGAGCTACAAAGTATTTCTGTAAGTATCCTTCTGGGTACTGATAGGGAACTGTGATACAGGGTAAAGCTTTACTCTCAACTAACTTACCTTGTTCATATTTTTTGATTTCTCTGAGTGCAATGCCTAATTTGAATTTTTGTATGAGATATAAGCTAATACCTCTATCTGTGAGCCACTTTTTAGCTATTTTTGAATCGTTAAACAGCTTTTCATTGTTTATATCTATGCGTTCTTGATCATGGTATTTGATTGGTTTAGCCTTAGCGATCGCACTGGGAATAATCTGGTCTTTAGGTTGTCCTATTGCCTCTCTAATCAGATCTGTAGTACATGATGTGTTGTGGCATTTATAAGCACCATCACTATTAGGTATCAATGCAAGATTTTTATTTGGTTTACCTTTCTTTGCTTCACATACTGGGCATGATGCTCTGCCCTTGGGGTCAAATTCGATATGGTCTGTAATTTTGAACATGGCTAAAATAAGTCCGTTTGAGGTTGATTGTGTTCAAGTAAAAATGCTAAAAACCAATATTTGAGCTTTTGCCCTTCATGGTTTTGACCTAATGCCTGATTTATTGCCCGTGCAGCGCAATATTTATCAAAACAGTCTTTGTTAGGATCGTTGTATATCCCAATCATTTGATTGATCAGGATTTGGGTTGATGCTTGATTTAGTTTGTCTTCCATAGGTTTTTAGGTAAAAAAAAAGGGCGATCGCTCCCAAGTCATCAGGGCGATCGCCAGTGATTTATTTTGAAATTAGGGTTTCTTGGCACTGGTCAGCTAGTGCTTTAATTAAACCCAGTGATTCATTAAGACTTAGTTCTTGGATTTCAATTTTGGATTTTGAAAGTAAATAAAAACCAGAAGCTTCTGACACAATCACCAATTTAGAGAGTATCCAAAACATTAGAGATATTTTTTGGGATCGATCTAAATTGTTTATAACTTGTTCTGTATATTCGCTAATTGTTGTGTAGTGGTTAATTGGTTTCATGATGTTTAATTAGTTAGGTAAATTTACAACTTAATAAAGAGCAAAGACTGGTTAGTACTCAATCTCAGGCTCTTTATTTTTTTGTGCCTGCTTTTGAATGCGGGCGTAGTTTTTTAGGTAGTGCCGCAATGCCTCAGCCACAAAGTCGCTGATGGTTTGACGGTTCTCTGTGGCTTTGAGCCTGACTTGTAGGTCAAGGTCTTCATCTAGGACAAGGTTAAATCTGGATTTAGTGTACATAAATATATTTCTTAGACTGATATATATTTATTAACGCATATACATAAATGTGTCAATACAGAATTTCGCAAATACAGATATGTGTAAATGTGGTAAAACATATATATGTTTATGTGTATTTGTGGATACCTATGAACCACTCGTCAAAATTAAAACTTGCGAACTTAGTAAAGCAACTAAGGGGTAATCAAACTCAAAAAGAATTTGCTAAGCGTTTGGGGGTAACTCATGGTGCTATTCAATCTTGGGAAAATGGAGAAGTAACCCCGGGGTCTGGGAACCTTTCTAAAATAGCTAGTGAGGGCGGTTATACACTTACTGAATTAATGGATTACCTTGAAGGAAACTCTAAAGATAGTCAAAGAGATTCCAATATATCTGTAGAAAGACTTGTTGCAGAGGTGAGATATATGCCTGCAAAGGATTTAGCTTTATTAGGTCGGGCTGTTTCTGATAGATTGTATGCGATCGCAGAAAGCGTGGGGTAAAGATGAGAATAAAAGACAGAATTAGTACAAATACTCAAAAGAAATTAGCTTTTGGGTTTATTTTTTTGGGACTTGGATGTGCAGCTTATATGCAGTCTATTCCCAATAGAACTACTGCTTATGACTATCGACCTGATGGAGCTTATATCTTTAGTTCTTGGCAAGAATCAGATAAAAACATGGAATATATAAACTCTCTGAGAGCCAAAAAAGGATTAAAACCCATTATGTGGGATGACAGAGCATATAGTCTTGCAGTTGCTCGTGCAAAAGATATGGACACCGAGGGCTACATAGCAGATACAAATCCTAAAACTGGGATATGTGCAATAACCCTAAAAAAGCAATTTGGCTTTAATGAAGATGAGCAGGTTTTTGAAACAACAATGTCATACTATTATCCCTTCGGGGGCGGTGGTATGGCTAAAGGATATGGAATGTCTTTGCAGCAAGTCTTTGAAAGTTATGTTAATAATCCCAGATATTCAATGAAAGATTATATTCTTAGGGAATATCACGTTACTGGGGCTATTGGCTGTCATGGTTCAGTATGTGCATTTATCACAAGCTCAAAAGACAGGATTCAGGGCGACTGTCAGAATAATTAATCCCTTTTAGGTGTATTTGCTAAAGGTTGAGGCATCCAATAACCTAAAATTCCTGTAACTGTACTCCAATATTGAGCCTCATTTTTACCACTTGCAATCATAACTAAGCAGAAAGTACAAACAGCCAAGCTTAAAATTACTGGCATACGGGAATTCATAAAGGCTTACCACCATATTTTATAAACAATTTCCTAAACTCAGCAAAGCTACAGTTAGGTTGTCCATATCTGCCATTACCATTACGATCTGGCATACTTGCCCATTCCCAAGAACAGCGATCGCACGCATTGGGTAAATCACCCTTGATCACAAAATCATAAGCACCCCGCATTTTAATTAACTCAATTGCCCCAAGGTCTTGGTTTTGTGGTGAAAAATCTCTAAGGTTTAACCTTTTTTTGACCACATCCCATGTAGTGCTTAGAAATTGGTATGCCCCAGCAGCATCACTGCATAAATCCCCAGCACAATATTCTTGTCTGGGATGATCGGAAAAATCAGAAAGATATTTACCCGTAAAAATCAAATTATACCCATCACTTCCACTAGTTCCCTCATGTACTCTTATCGCTAAAAGGAAAGCTTTAAGATTAGAATTGATACCTTCGCTTTTTGAATCAGTCAAAGAGAAATTATTAACACTTCTCCATTCCTTTACCCATTCTTGAGAATCATCTAATAGTTCAGGATAAGAACTCGCAATCTTGTTATTGAGAATCTGCAAAGCCTTTATTTGATGAGATTGTGACTTAAAGTATTTAACTACGTCTAAAAGATTAATCATAACTATTTTCTCATCTCCTGAGTTCTCAACCTATCATCAAATTTATCTATCTTATCCGATAGTTTAGATGTCACACTTGATAAAACTTGCATCTTTTCCGATAGCAAAATCAGAGAGTTATTTGTCTGAATTATGAATGATGCACATGATGTTATAGCACCTCCCAAAATCACAGTTAAGATGATATTAGCGATTTGATGGAACTGAATAGCTTTAGAATTTTGTGGTTCTGGGATTTGGGAACTTGTCATAACTTCCAGATTGATATGGTGTAATTTTGAATCCACTTAAAAGGGGTAAATTCGAGCCGATAGTTACCCTCTGGTTGGAACTCTAAAATATTTTTAGCGATCGCTAAGGTTTTAGGCTCTTCGACAGCAAAACCAATCCCATCTAATAAAACCTTTCTGGTTAAAGTACCCGCACGGTTCCATGTTCGTAGCTGATTTTCTACTTCAATGCCAAAAACAATGCGATCGCTGTCGATTAAAACAGGAATATAAATAGGCAAAGAATCAAGCCTAGTGAAACTTTGCCTATAGATAAACACTATTTAGTACCGCTTACTGCATAAGTCCTACCATCCCTCGAAACAAAGCTTGTAGGCTTGTTTTTAGTGGCAGTCTTGAGAAATGCCTCAATCTGGACATTAGTAGCACCGCTAGGGATAGGAATCTGCTTAAATTTTTGCACACCACCCTTAGCTGCGCTAGTTTTGCCTGCTGGAACCTTGATCGATCCAGCACCGATAGAGCCACGAATTAAACGTGGAGCTACGGTCTTACCACCTGCGCTTTTAGTCGCCGTACTCTTTACCGCTTCCGTCTTGAATCCAAAGAAATCAGCAGTAGATTTAGCCATGTAACTAACCAATTTAACGGTTTTAGATTTACCGCCAATGGTCTTTTTAACAGTGCCAATTACAACCGATGCTCTAGGTCCAACCTTTGCTCTTTTAGTTGTTGTTGCCATAATTTCACCTACTTATTTTTTGCTAATTTGAGTTAATTAAATTCCTGAAATTAGGTTTACAAGTAGTCGAGAGCTTCAATAGTAATATCACCGCTAACAGATGTGGAACTAAAAGGTAAATTAGCGGAAATAGTAGCTTGAGAAGCTTCCAAATCATAGGTAATTTGGATGTTGTTAGGCTGATTTTCCACAGGGGTTACTGCTTTTTCTGCACTGGCTAATAATTGAGCAGTTTCTAAAAATGCGGCAATGGTATTAGTGCTTTTAAGAGTTCCACCTGTACCGGGAGCAAAAGTTGTGTAAGTTGAACCGAGATAATTTTGAGCGGCAATTGTTGGGACTCCACTGGTAGATAAAGTTGGAGCAATAGGAATAGTAGCGGCTATGGAAGCAACTCCACCATCAATACTTAAACTAGCAGTGATGTTGTTAATAGGAGCTACGCCAGAGTTAGCAGCATTACGGGTATTTTCGGCTTGAACTAGAACTCTTGATACTTCAAGAAAAGCAGATGGTAAATTAGTAGATTCTAAAGTTCCACCAGTTCCGGGGGTAAATGTTGACATTAGATTTTCATGTGTGAGTGAACATCTAAAGCCTATGTTTTCTAATAGTTAAAGACAAGTAAGTTCAGTTCGTGGTTAATCTCCAACCAACTTTATAGTCCATTCAGGAGTAGTATTTTTTTGTCCATCTGGGAAATATTTTGCAAATATAGCTTTAACTTGAACTTGACTAAATGCGTTACCTTTTCTCTCACCATACTTTTCATAACTATTTTTTAAAAAGTTTGGATCAATATATTGTTTTATAGCCGCTATTACCCTTTTTGCTTCAGTTATATTAAAGCAATTAACAATAACCTTACTATTATCATCAAGTACTAATATTCCTTGAATATCACCTTTTTTATAATTAGGAAACCTAGGTTTAAAATTTTGATCTCTGTTGTAATGTGGAATAGATAATGACCATTTGGAATCACCAATAGTCCCATCCTCTTTAATATTTTGAAACCTCACAACTAATTGTGGTCTTTGACCTGTTCTGACTTGCCACCATTCAGGAACTAGTGCAACAGCATCACACTCTTTACATTGTTGACCTTCAACATTAGCTAATCTTTCCGCAATAGCTTCAATAGCAGCCTTATCACCCTTGTTAACCTGTATCTGCACAGTCTCAAACTCAGGTTCCCCAGTGGTTAAGTTACATTGTTTGAACTTCTTGATGTTGGCAGTCTCTGTATTACCAGATAGGCAATCTTTAAGCTCTTGGCAGGTCATGCCTTGATTATTGATATTAGTGATGTTGGTGACGTTATTACCCGTGAGTGAGCCAATTTTGCGGTCTAAATCCTTAATTTGTTGGCTAACTTCATCAATCCCTGGACCACTGCCATTATTAGAATTATTGTTGTTATTTCCAGAATTTTGATTACCTGTAGTGATTTGACCACCATTACTAGACCCCGGTGGATTACTACCCGGTGGTAATTGTGGAGGTGAGATAATTGTTGGTGGAGTTGGTTGGTTTGTACCCGGGGTAATTGTGGGTGGAGTTGGTAAAGCAGGTGGAATTCCTACCTTCTCTTTTTCTTGGTCTTGCTGCGGCTCTTGGGGAGTCTGAGAAGGAATTAATGGAGGAATCCTAACAGGATCGGGTCTTTGATTTGGAGTCTCAGGACGATCTATCTTAGGGTTATCTAGTGGCTTGGTTGGTGCATCTGGTTTAGTATTTGGGTCGTCAGCAGGTTTAGACGGTGTTTCTCGTTTAGGTGTTGTATCTGGCTTAGGTGGGCTAACAGGGGGTAATGTTGGTGGGTCTAAAGGTGGAGCTTTAGGTGTCCCCGGTTTCTCTCCCGGTTTAGCTGGTGGTTCTTTTGGTGTTTCTGGTTTAGCAGGTGGATTTTTAGGTTTTTCGTTAGGTGTGCCGGGGCGTGGGAATGGCTTTATTCTTTCGTCTGGTTTCTCATCAGGTCTTGGTGTTATGGGTGGTTTCCTTTTAGGGGCTGTCTTTGGAACTGGCGGGGCTGTAGTCGGACCAAAACCATAAACCTGTGGTGGTGTTAATTGATTACCTACACCAGCAGGATTACCACCAACAGCAGGCGGATTCCCCCCTGTATCAGGTTGGTTATCATTTCTGGTAATACTAATTATCGTAACGGTTAGTGTAATTGCTGGATCAACTGCTTTACCAGTCCTAGTCAGAAAATATCTTGTGCCATCCCTATCAACTACTTTTAGTGAGATTTGGGATGAGTCAGGCGGTCCGTCAATAACTTCAAATGCGCTTAGTGGACCTACTACAACTACTGCAGTACTCCCACTTTGAGGGTTAATACCGGGGCGAGTATATATATAACTGTAATTTACAGTGTAGTTAACGCCTACACTTTGACCGCCTCTAAATGGTAATTTTCCTAAACTATCAGGGGTTGCAGGAGCAGGACTTATAAACTTCCGATCCTTAAAGTCTCTTGGCAATGTTGGGGCTGCCGCCGGCGGTGTCCCAAATAAAGAATCTAATAGCTTTTGAGTGCCACTGGTTAAGTTAGATAGACCGGGGATATTAGGGGCTGGGATTGGTGGTAAATCTGGCAAAGAATAATTAGAATTTGGTGCCGTCGGCGTTGGCACAACCGGCACGGGTGGAACTAATGGCAGTGCAGGGGCTGCAAACATCTAGTTAGCTTTGAAAGTTGATGGTAAGGCAGTATCTGAAATAGGATTGGCAAACATCCAGAATTTTTTACTCTTGTCTGATACATAAGTCGGATCGATAGGGATGCTTATTCGATCAACACACCTAGTAGTTGCGTCATAGGCAAGTGCAACAAAATATCGACAAGTAAATTCGGTACTATTTTCTGACTCGACTATCTGCTTTGTTGGGTTGCAGGTTGCTAAAGCTACCGATGTCCAGACATGGAGCTGCTCAAGTGTTGTGATGTTTGATGGGATGTCTGTAGATAGTGTGATTGCTGTCATTTTGTTTAGCCTTTAATATCATGCCTAAATTCTAAGGCAAAATTTAAGAACTTATAAATTAATAATCTCTAAGATTCTTATTTCAAAGCTATTTTTATGATTTGTACATCGGACTTAAAATCCGTTGACCTTATAAGTCGTGAGGGTTCAAGTCCCTCTTCCCCCATTTTAAAACTCTGTTTAAGAATCTTTTGGGAATTGGAAATATAGTCAATTCGTAAATTATCTGCAAATATCTAATTTATGAAATCAAGGGAAATACTTATACCATTGCCGCAGTGATCAGTCTATTCGTAGTTAGGCGCATGGGCATTTAAAGTACTTGATAATTTCTTTGATAATTTACTGTGATGGTTCAGGTACAAGGGTATATATGTGCTCGCTGCTATTGGAGCATTGTGGATAATTGTTGGATTTTTTACAAGAAAAGGGGACAAAATATAGTACCAATCAGCTAAGAATTATAGCCATGGTTTATCTTGATTCAAGGCGGGGGGGGTAGCACATAGGTTAAAATAGATCATAACTGACTAGACCGCCAAGACTGGACTTAAATAAATAACTATGACCAACTCAACTGCAAATCAAAGCGATCGCATTGTGCCAACTGATCTGCGAGGTGAGATGTCGAGGTCGTATTTAGAATATGCCATGAGCGTAATCGTGGGGCGGGCATTACCTGACGCAAGGGATGGCTTAAAACCAGTGCACCGTCGGATTTTATATGCTATGCACGAGTTAGGGTTAACCCCAGAACGCCCTTTTCGGAAATGCGCCCGTGTAGTTGGTGACGTGATCGGTAAATATCATCCCCACGGTGACTCTTCGGTGTATGAAGCATTGGTACGGATGGCTCAGGATTTTTCCATGCGCGAACGGCTTGTGGATGGACATGGCAATTTTGGCAGTGTGGATAATGATCCTGCGGCAGCGATGCGATATACCGAGTGTCGTCTGACCCGTGTGGCTCAAGTTGGCTTAATTCAAGATATAGATGCCGAAACCGTTAACTTTGGTGATAACTATGATGGTTCCCAAGAAGAACCCCTAGTTTTACCTGCAAGAATTCCCCAACTATTACTCAATGGCTCTTCGGGTATTGCGGTGGGGATGGCAACAAATATTCCTTCCCATAATCTAGGTGAATTAGTGGATGGGTTAGTAGCTTTGATCGCTAATCCAGACTTAACGGATTTGGAGTTAATGCAATATGTGCAAGGTCCAGATTTCCCGACTGGGGCATTAATTTTAGGTAGAGAGGCAATCAGAGAAACCTACACCACAGGGCGTGGCTCTGTGACGATGCGGGCGGTAGCAGATTTTGAAGTAATCTCTAATCCGGGGCGCCAAGATCGTGAAGCAATTATTATTACGGAACTGCCCTATCAAACTAATAAGGCAGCCTTAATTGAAAAGATTGCTGAATTAGTCAATGAAAAGCGTTTAGATGGTATTTCCGATATTCGGGATGAAAGCGATCGCAACGGCATGAGATTGGTAATTGAACTGAAGCGGGATGCTTATCCCAAAGTGGTTTTGAATAATTTATTTAAGACTACGCCTTTACAATCGAATTTTGGCTGTAATATGTTGGCGATCGTGGATGGTGCGCCTCAGGTTTTAACCCTGAAATCAGCCCTACAGGTATTCCTCGACTTTCGTTCTGAAGTTATTACTCGCCGCACTCAATTTCAACTGCGTAAAGCTCAAGAACGGGATCATTTATTACAGGGCTTGTTAACTGCTCTATCTCACCTAGACGCAATTATTGCTTTAATTCGAGGGGCAGATGATACCGCCAGTGCCAAATTAGGACTAATTGAAACCTATGGACTATCGGAAGTACAGGCAGACGGAATCCTGCAAATGCAACTTCGCCGCCTGACTGCCCTAGAAGCGGACAAGATTCAAAAGGAACATGAAGAATTAGTAGTTGAAATTGCGGACTTAAATAATATTTTGAGCGATCGCCAACGGGTATTAGCAATTACCAGAACTGAACTAGAAGCAATAAAAGCCGAATTTGCCACTCCTCGCCGTACCATCATCCTAGATGGAGAAGGAGATATTAATACCGCCGATTTAATCGCTAATCGTGAAACCATCGTCCTTGTGACTGAACAGGGCTACATTAAGCGGATGCCCGTAGATACCTTTGTTGCTCAAAGTCGTGCCACTAGGGGTAAATCCAGTACCAACATGAAGGATGATGATGCTATTGATCACTTCTTTGCCTGTCGCAGCCATGATTCAGTTCTCTTTTTTAGCGATCGCGGTAAGGTTTATAGTCTCAAAGGTTATGAAATTCCTGAATCTAGTCGTACTGCCAGAGGTGGAGCGATCGTGCAAATGTTGCCGATTTCCAGTGAAGAGAAAATTACTTCCGTATTGGCGATCAGTGAATTTACCGATGATGAATTTTTGGTCATGTTAACCGCAGGCGGCTATATCAAAAAAACTAAATTGTCAGCCTTTGCCAATATTCGCAGTAACGGCTTAATTGCAATTTTCCTAGAAGATAATGATCAACTACGCTGGGTAAGGCGAGCAAAGGTGAATAACACCATTATCATTGGCTCTAAACAGGGTATGGCGATCAGGTTTCGTACCGATGATCAGCAACTGCGACCTATGGGTAGAGATACCAGAGGGGTAAGGGCAATGCGTTTAAGTGAAAATGATGAAATCGTGGGCATGGATATTCTGCCCGCAGGATTAGCAGAAATTGAAGATGTGGAAACGACCGATAATCTTTCTGTCTCCGAAGTAGAAGAGTCAGAAATTACTGATACCCCTGAAGAACTTACCGAAGAGCTTTGTGACGATAAAAGTATGGCTCCTTGGGTTTTAGTTGTAACTCAGGGTGGTTACGGGAAAAAAGTGCCTGTAGGACAGTTTCGGATTCAAAAGCGCTTTGGCAAAGGTATTAGAGCTACAAAATTTAAGTCTGGGCAAGATCAATTAGCTGCTCTCAAACTAGTTGATGCTGATGAAGAGTTAATGATTGTGACGAGCCGAGGGATTGTGATGCGCCAAGCTACCAATGCGATCGCCTGCCAATCTCGTACCGCCCGTGGAGTTAGACTGCAAAGACTAGATGCCGATGATGCGATCGCTGATGTCACTTTAGTTCCTGCGGCTATTGAAGAAAATACAATTGTGCCTGAATTAAGTTCAGTTCCGAGCGGAGAAACGGCGGTGACTGTAGTTACTGAACAAACGGTTGAAGAGTAAATAGCTCTCGTTAATTAATAAAGAAATTATTCAGGATTAAACAAAATTTAAATAAGTAGGTAAGAATTTGTTTACTTCGCCTATTACTTTAACTATCTCATGAAACTTTTTAATCCTCCAGTCCAAGTTGAACTAGATGCGAAGACCAAAATTTTACAATCCGCTCAAAAATTGTTTGCCCGTAGAGGTTTTGATGGTACTACAACTAAAGACTTAGCGATCGCCTCTGGGGTAGCTGAAGGTACAATCTTTCGACATTTTGCCAATAAAAAAGCAATCCTTATTGAAGTTGCTACCCAGGGCTGGATTAATTTGTTGACTGATCTGTTGACCGAACTTAGTGAAATGGGGAGTTATAAAGCGATCGCTCAAATGATGCAACGGCGCATGCTAAATATGGCAGAGAACCTTGACATGATGAAAGTTTGCTTTATGGAGGTACAATTTCACCCCGAACTACGGGATCAGATTCAGTTAGAAGTGGTGGATAAAATGACGGATATTGCTGAGGTGTATTTTGAAGAGGCGATCGCTAAAGGTATATATAGAAAGTCTTTAAGTCCTAAAGTTATTGCTAAAGTTTTTGTGGGGATGTTTGCAGTAGCAGGGTTTAGTAATGAAACCTTGACTGCTAGTGATTCAGCAATGGAGCTAAAAGCTATGGCTGAGGGGGTCTCAGATATTTTCCTCAATGGGGTTTTGGCAAAGCCTTAAGAATCTATTTAAGAAAGTATTTCTACTTAGCATTGAGAGAATATTACCAATAAAAAAATGCGCCCACCTTACGATACTGACTTAACAGATCAAGAATGGGAAACAAGCGCCAATTTTGCCAAAAGCATTCAAGGTAGGAAGACCAGCAACTGTGAATATGCAATTCTCCCGTTTAGTCTTTAGCATTTCTTCTTTATTAAAAAATGTTGACTGGTTTGTTAAGAAACTTGTACGATTGCCCTGCCAAACACATACCCAGCCCAGATTGAATATTGAATTAAGTCTAATTTGTGATATAAATTTGTAGCTCCAAACTCAATTATTAACTAAATATTATTATTTTCTAAAAGGTTAATTAAATATTAAATAGATATGAGTTTTTACTCTGTCAAAATACAAGACGATCTATGGATTTAATTTACTTTAATCATTAAAAACATTCAAATACGGCTGAATTTCTAAAATTGAGTCTAAAAAATACTAAGAACTAACTAATGCTATTGGCAATTAAATAAATTAAGAATTAGTTGTGTTTTAGATCACAATCTCTTAAAAATTCTTAAAAAAACTACTATATTTTGTTCATTTAGCAATAGACAAGTTGCATTTGTTCAGATAGTATGATTTCGTAGCCAAAACTACTAACTACAAAATTTTTTGGAGATTCTCTAATGCGTCTATCAAATCTAGGCTTAATTACCCTAATCGCAAGTGTCTTTGCTGCTCCTGCCTTTGCTGGAACACCTGCTTCCATTTCTGGTTCTACCACCTTTATTTCCCCTGCTGGGTTTACCTCTACCGTAAGTGGTGAATCAGTTCTTCCTTCTGGACTGATTTATAATACCCTAGGAGCCACATTGTATGGTTCTGGTACAGTCACTAATTCTATTGCTGTTGCTGGTGGGGCTACTCCCACATTTAGTACTAAGGCATCTTTAACCAATCCTGATGCTGGTGCTACTCTTCCTGCTACCGATGGTTCTGCAGTGAACGTGTTACCTCAATTCAGCTTACAAGGATTCTCGATCGCTGCTGAATCATTATCAATAGGTTCTAGTGTCGCTCCTACTGCAACAGTTACTCCTGCATCCTTTAATCAAGCTGCTGCTATTGTTTTGGCTAATGCTGCTCGAGCAACTGCTGGAGATGGTTCTGCTGGTGATCTTGCTATCTTGGCTGCTAATGGTAGAACTGTTCGTCTTGATAGTAGTGGAAACGTAGTAGTTGGTGGTTCTGTTACAGGTACAGTATATGCTTCTGGCAACATCGACTTCATTTCTGCCATCATCAAAGCTGGCGCTGGTGTAAACGGCTTAGACTAATTTCCGCTTTTTCATCCATTGAGTGATGATGCCTTAATTCAACTAACTTAATTACATTTTTTGGAGATTCTCTAATGCGTCTATCAACTTTAGGTCTTGTCACCGTAATCGCTAGTGCCTTTGCCGCACCTGCCTTTGCTGGTACCCCCGGTTCTATTTCTGGCTCTGCCACCTTTATTTCCCCTGCTGGTTTTACTTCCACCACAAGTGGCGAGTCTGTTCTTGCTTCTGGATTTCAATTCGGTACAGCTGGTTCTGTCTTGACTGGTTCTACTAACCCTACAGCGGCAAACCCATTTGGTGCCAAGGCTTCTTTGGCTACCCCCGATGTGATCGTTCTTCCTCAATTCTCCTTACAAGGTTTCTCAGTTGCTGCTGAGTCCTTGCAAGTTGCTTCCAGTGGTGCTGTTGCTCCAACTACTTTCCCTGCATCCTTCAATCAAGCCGCTGCTAGAGTCTTAACCGATGCTGCTGCTGCAATTGCTCAGGGTACTACTTTTCTGGTTGATAATGGTAGAACTACTGGTAACGGGACTGCTGCTGGTACAACCTATGCTTCTGCAAACATCGACTTCATCTCTGCGATCATCAAAGCTGGTGCTGGTGTTAACGGCTTAGACTAATTATTCTTAAGTTCTATATTTACTTAAGAAATTAGGTGGTAAAAGTACATGGAGGTATGGTTAAGTCGTATCTCCTATTTTTTTGAGAAAACTTTAGCCTTTAATTTTAATAATTAACAATCTTTAACTATGCTAAACCAATTTATTTACACCAAACGCAAGTTAAAAATCATGATATTACTGGGGCTTGCGGCTGGTTCTACGTTATTTAGTTATGATTCTGTCTCTGCCCAAGTTGCTAGTGCTTCAGGTTCCTCAACCTTGACTATCAATCCCACTATAACCACAACCATCACCAACGGTGTTATCCAAACCATCAGTAGTGGAGGTTATACTAGCTCGGTGTCTGGCGAAACTGTTTTACCCCAAGGTTACTTTTTTAGCGGTAGTGTTACTGTTAGTCCTACTTATGGTACTACCGCAGGTGTGGGTAATGTGGTTCAAACTCTAACCATAAACCCCGGTACTCTCACGGTTGTATCCCCTAATTCCACTTTTAATCGGGCGGCGGCTGAAACTCTTTTAAATGCAGCAAATGGTAGTGCAAGTATTAAAAATAATATTGACTCGGTTGCTGCCGTCATCAAAGCAGGGGCTGGGATTAACGGTTTAGATTAATCAAAATATTAGTTTAGTTTATTAACTAGCTTTAATCGAATTACCAAATTAATCTTGCCCCTAAAATCTGATGAACCATGACCGAATTGCAGGTAAAATCCGTCAGGGTTAGAGGACTTTTTTACTTAATCTTGTCTTGCTGCGCTATTTTCACTCTGCCCAGTAAATTACAAGCACAGTCGATTACTCAAACTATTCCCCTTGACCCTGGTAAAATTCCCGATCAAATCCAACAGCAAAATAACCTTCTTAATCCCACTCCAGAAACACCCCAAATAAAGTTTGATAGCAATCAAATTGATGAGATTATTCGTTTTGCTATCACTACTACTGCGGTTCGTTATCCGTTTTTGGCAAATCCTAGCGATAGATTAACATTTAGTCCCAGCACCTTTAATCCCTCTGATGCCAATAACTACTCTGAATCGGATATTCGTTTTGCTAAAAAGAATCCCACCATTGAAAAGCTAACATACGGATATTTCCCTCGCAGCGAACAGTTTTATTGGGTACTGCCCGACAACCGTGTGATTTTTGAGACCCAAGGCTTTCAAGGCGGGGTTTTGCAACAGGGTTCGGGTACAGATATTACCGTTAGCCAAACTGTGACATTTACTAGGGCGCTGTCAGGTAGGCAGGTAGTTACAACTCTGCCCGAAAATTTTGCGGAAATTACCAAAGATATAAATCCATCTACATTTACCATTCAATCCACTTCTGCAGAGGTATTTAACCCGCCCGGGATTCCCGCCCCCCCCATTGTTTTGAATACGGGAATTAATCTGAACAGCCCCAATGTTACGGTTATCAGTGCTGGTGTTGGCTCAACTAATAATAGCCAAGGTGGTGGTTCCAACTTTGGTAATTTGGAGCCGAATAATACCCCTCAAGTTCTCCAAGGCTTTCCAACTAATAATTTGCAAAGTCTATTTGGCAATGGCGCAATTCCCATAGCTGTGGGATCGGTGATTCCAGAGGCAAATCTTTTACCCCTTGGACTCTCATTTAATAGTCCCAATAATCCAAATAACACCTTGGGGGGGACAACTTCATCGCCCGGACTCAAAATTTTGCAGCTTAATAGATTTGATAATCAGGATTTACTGCAAATTTTAACTAATCCCTTTTTAAGCAGGAGTGATAGAGAGTTCTATTACCTAAATTCCCTTTTTTGGTCAGATTTGGGCATTCGCCAGCCGTTAGTTAGTACTACTCAAACTCAAACAACAAATTCGTGGCAGCGCATTTATCTTAGCCGACCTGTCAATCAAACCCTAATTAGCTATGATCCAAAGGAAATTAGAGCCACCTACAATAATCGCTTTATCAATCTGGGAGTTTCCGTTAGCTATTCCAACGATACGGGCAAATTTAACTACCAACAGTCACTAAACAGCACGATTGGGATGCTGCTCGGTGGGACTTTTTTATTCGCTGATCCGCAAAATCTTCAAGGACAGGTGGATCAGGCAAAGCAATTACGAGATGAAAAGGCTAAGTTTACACCCCTAGTTACTGTCGCTACATCTGAACAAAGACAGCAAATTAACCAACGCTTGAATAGCAGCCTGTTTTATAGCACCCTAGGCAGTAGCCTAGAACAAGTATCTGGCACCCTCACCTTTGCTAGTAATATTGCCCCCACAAGTTCTGATGTGTTTCAAGTGAGGACAGGTTTATATCGGCGGGCTGTGCAGTTTGTGGGCAGTGAAATCGGTGAAGTAATTAAAGGTGATACGACTGTTTCCGTTGCCCGTGTCTCCTTTGAAAATTTTGGTCCTTTAACCTTTATTGGTAGTAACATTCCCCGCAACGTGACGGGTATTCCTGCCAATGAAGCCTTTGCCTCTCAGGTGGTTCTGACTGCTCCTGATGGTAGGCAGTTTGTCCAGAATATTAACTCTAGTGATCCCGGACTTGTGGCAATTCCCATAGGTATTAAACGAGCAGAGTTAGCTTTTGATCGCATTGAACTTACCCGCCGCGATCGCCAGACTAGTAAATTTTTTGTTTATTCTGGTTATGTATCTTTACCTAGTGTCGAGTTGGGTTGGAATGGTTCTAATGAAGGTCTAAATTATGGCGTTACGTCAGGTTTGTGGTTCAATACTGCACCAAATAATGCAGGAAACGTGGAAAATAATACCTTGGGGACTTCAGAACCGTCCGTTGGGGTCTATGCCAATGCTTTTCTGACATTTAACTCAACTATGGTGGAACGAGATGATAAAAATAATCCACTATCGGTTATGACGATTTCACCTTTGCTCAGACTGGCATGGAATAGTTCTCCAAATTCTAATAATTCATCCACCTATAGTCTATCTTGCACGTTTTCTCGCCAGATTCCGGGCTTTAGCTTTTCTATTACCCCTGGGGTAACGGTGGCAGATCAAAAGACAAGTTATAGAACCATAAGTTTTGTTCAAGGCAGTATAGATATAGGGAATGGACTAAGATTTCGCTCTAGTGTGGAATTTGATCAAAATACCTTTTGGTCATTTGAGGGAACTCAACAACTTACTCCTAACTTTACAGTTGGGGCATTTTATAAAAACTTTACTGATATTAATCAAGGTATTGATACCCGTGAAACCGCTTCTAATTATGGGGTGAGTTTGCGTTATCAAGTTCCTGCTACTCCTGTATCTATTGAAACCCAATTAGGTTCTAGCGATGGTAACATTGAAGTAAGAATTAAGGGAAATGTCCGCTTTCAAATATAGTCAAACAACTTTCATTGGACTAGGTTTGTTACCTGATATTAGCGACAATTAAGGAGATTGGAAGAAAATTAGAAGGAGATTAATATGAAATACCCCAAGTTTTTTGTTTCTGCCCTTACGGTTGTGGGAATTTCTGGCTTTAGTAATATAGCGATCGCCCAAACTCCACCACCCCTTGCTTCTCAACAGAGCTTACAGGAATTTCAGCAGCCTGCTCAATCTAACTTTGCGATTGGTAATAGTGGTAGTGGTTTAAACCTGTTGCAGCTAATTCAAAGTGCTAGTTTGCTTGAGGGGAAGTCGGCTAAAGAGGTTACTGTGGGACAGAAAGAGACTCTTGATGAGGCAAGTTTACAATTTCGCAAGCAGCAACGTCAGCAGTTAGGGGTAACTAATCCGATTTTGGTGGATGGAGCTAATCCTAAAAAGTAGGATAAATTTGCTGATTAATACTCCAGATATAGTTTATTTAGAACTTGATAGGAATAACCTATGGATACTTTGTCTCTCAGGGCAACTTCCCAAAATACACTCTATGAACAAGATTTCTCTCTGTGGCTAGAGCAAACCGCACAATTATTGAGAGAAGGAAATTTAGGGGCGATCGACATAGACAGTTTAATCGAAGAAGTTGAAAGCATGGGGAGAAGTGAAAGACAAGCAGTTAAAAGCAACTTAGAAATTATTTTGATGCACCTATTAAAGTATAAATATCAGTCTGAAAAGCGATCTAACAGTTGGCGTTATACTTTACTGGAACATCGCCGCCGCTTAGATGAGGCTTTCAAAACTAGTCCAAGTCTGAAAAGATATTTTTTACAAGAATTTGCTGATTGCTATAAAGGTGCTAGGAAACTTGCCAGTGTGGAAACTGGTATTGCGATCGCAACTTTTCCTATAAATACTCCATTTACACCAGAACAGACTCTTGATGAAGATTATTTGCCTGAAGATTAGGAGCTTCAGCAATATTAAAAATTTAAGCAATCAATATTTTTGAGAAATACAAAGATTAATTAATTTAAGTTGAGAGTGCATACCCATTTTTAGGAAAGCATGACAAATCGGCATAGGATATTTTCATAAAATTTTTAATATTTACATAACACTATGCTTAATTTACTTGCAGCAGTTCCTGCTACCCCTACTTGGTCTTTTAGTGTTGCCCTGATTATGATTACCGCTAATCTTTTTGTACTGGCGATCGGTAGCAAAGCCATCCAAGTTAAAGGCGTTGGTCCCAGCTTACCTATACAATTACCCGGATTATTTCAGGGTTTTGGCGTGGCTGAGTTATTGGCTGTAACTAGCTTTGGACATATTTTGGGAATAGGGCTGATTCTGGGTTTAGGGCAAGCTGGATTACTATAATCAATTCTTTAATAGTTACATCAAACTAAGGGGAGCTTTTATAAACTTCCCTTTTTTTAGTCTTTATTTTTTCTTTTTTAGAATCTATATATTTAAGGGAGTTTGAGGGCTGCGCCCCACTTAATATCAAGGTTTTGGTTTGTATTTGCGTAATTCCTATATTTTTACTTCCGAAGATGGACAAAGAGTGAAAAGCACTGACTGTGGGTGATTTAGATCGTTTAAAATCCCGATCACATAGAGTAAAATTTTAGGAAAAATTACCCAGTTTAATTTAATTAACCTTAGTCAGAATATGAAAAAGCTTTTCGGTTTGATTCCCTTAGCCGCAGTGATGATGACAATGACAACTCCTAAAGCCGCAGCCGATGCTCCGGGGATGTCTTGGACATGGAGAGAAGTACGAATTAGTCATAGACAATGCCTTGATCGGGCTGACTCTGCCATTAGAGATGCAGGATTTAATGATAGTGTTGAAACCGTAGGCACTTCTCCCGATGTTTCCACCTTTGGCGTTAATGATGACTACAGAGCTGCCATTAGATGTATCAGTGACAAGGGAGTTGTTTTATTTTTAGTAACTGGGAATGGTTCTGACTCTGGCAAGCTGCAAAGAAGACTGGTTAATAATTTTCTGCGCTAACTCTACCAATTTCTCAACCATAGTTAATATTACTGAGCAATATTATTCCCCGTTAGCTGTTTTTTAGCATCTTTGCTCTCATACACACACTCCACACGGGGACTTTTTTCTAAATCACCGGTATAGCCAAAGGTATTCATCCGATCTTTACAGTCGCGTATATCTTGATCGCTAATGGCATTTCTTTGTAAAAGTAAGTTCCAGTTGTTAGGTAAAACCACACAGCCAGGTACAGCTTTTGCTTGGCTGACATAAACATTAAAGGGATTCAAGGTAACATAGACGTGGCTTGTCATCACCATTGCCGAAGCTCCATAGTTATTACAAAAATCCCGACTGGGAGCATTTACATCTAAACTAATGGCATCAATGGTTTGGGGCGTAGGGTTAAGGGTAGATAGTGCCACTCCTAAGCCAAGTCCTAAGGCAAAAATAGCGGCAGCGATCGCTAACTTTACCCCTGAACTCATACCAGAGGATGTGAAGGAATTAGGAGAATTAGGGGATGAACTGCGACGACGAGCCATAGAATCAATTTACTCTTACTGTTTGACTACTTATCTATTTGACTAGATTTGACTATACCCTAACATTTTATCTTTACCCTAGGCACTAGCAATGGCATAAGCTATACCAAGGGGCGATAAACCCTATAGTCAATTTCAGGGAAAATATTATCCATAAATTCCACCTTTTCTAACCAGCCACTATCTATGGTGCCAGCGTTAATATCGTCAAATAGTTGATTAAATCTGGATAAATGCGATCGGGTACGGCGGACAGCATAGGGAACCATAGTCCCAGTTCGCATAATAAATGCCCAATCCGAAGACTGTGCCAACAAAAGTTCTCGCGCTGCTTGATTTAGTGCCTTTAATTCCAATTCATCGACAGGCTCCCGATGGGATAAGGAAATCATGCGTTCAGCCGCTTTATGCAAATGGGGATAAACCCAGGCATTAGTTTCATTCAGCCAATATTCGTGGAAGCCCTTATAACCCCAACTAGACTGGGCAGGTCGAGCTACTTGTTGATTTGGATTTTGGCGTAAATAGTCTGCAAGGTGGGTCATACTAAAGGTGCTTTGATCAAAGTGAGACTTACGGATTAGATAGTCAATAAACCAAGGGCCTTCGTACCACCAATGCCCAAATAGTTCAGCATCATAGGGAGAAACTACAATCGGGTTGCGTCCCATGACTTTGTGTAAATATTCCACCTGACGCTCACGGTTAAAAGCAAAATTGCTGGCATGATCGGCAGCTTTTTCCCTTGCCCAGTAAGGATCATACAGTTGCTTTGCACTCAAATCCATACCACGACCAGTAATTTTATGATACTTAACCCCCGTATTTTTGCGCTGTCCATTGGGCATGATATAGGGTTTAATATATTCGTAGTCTGCTTCCCAACCAAGGTCTTTATAAAATTCTCGATATACTGGATCGCCCGGATAACCTACCTCCGATGACCATACCTGTTGCGAGGATTCGTGATCTCGTCCAAATACTGCTACACCAGTTTCCGTAAAAATGGGGGCATAGGTACCATAACGGGGGCGGGGTTTTCCATATAAAATGCCATGTCCATCGGTGAGAAAGTAGCGTAAGCCCACATCGGCAATCATACGCTCTAAGCCATCAAAGTAAGCACATTCAGGGAGCCAAATCCCATTGGGAGGTCTGCCAAACGCCGCTTCATAATGATCGACTGCCACTTTTAACTGTGCCCACACTGCTTGTGGATACATTTGCATCAGGGGTAAATAGCCGTGAGTCGCCCCACAGGTAATGATTTCCAGATTATTGCTATCGACAAATTGTTTAAAGGCAATAACTAAGTTACCCTTATATTTTTCCCAGAGCGATCGCACTTCGGCAAATTCTTGGACATAGTAATCAGCTAGATAACGCAAATGCCCATGATTATTAACTTCATACTCAGTTTGAACTAGCTTTTGCAACTTGGCTAAATGTAGATCGTAGCGTTCTTGTAATAAAGGATCGCTGAGCATAGAAATCAGGGGCGGAGTCATGCTCATGGTAATTTTAAAGTCGATACCATCCTGCTTTAAGCCTTCAAAAACTTTTAATAAAGGGATATAGGTTTCAGTAATTGCCTCGTATAGCCACTCTTCTTCTAAAACATAGTCACTTTCTGGATGCCGTACAAAGGGAAGGTGAGCGTGTAGAACTAGGGCAAGGTATCCAATAGTCATATATTATTTTTTCCATGAAGGCGCATAAAATTTGCTGCACCCAAAGCTTATTTACTATTTATATTGAAGCAATTCTAAAATATTAAGGTTACGTCCATGAACTTAATTAACGGATGTTAAGCCTATGTCTTCAAAATTTATATTTGAAGCTATATTTGAGCAAAGACTCGTCAGTGTTAATACTTAGTCAAGGCGATCGCAAATTTTATCAGCCTCTATTACTGGACTTTGTTCTCTGGTATTAAAAGCTCCAAAATACACTTTAAGCCTAGGATTTTGATCGCAATGCTTATTGTTTACTTAAATGGGGTTGTAAATAGCTGCGATTAAGAAGTAGTAAACTAGCATTACTAGCTAAAGTCAATTTTATGACTGATTTGCAAAATTTATCCAGTCCGAAAGCTAAAATGACCGATACTACTACAATTCATGGTGATCAGAGTGGTGATCAAAAAAGTTGGACAGAGGTAGCTAAGGAATATGCTGGAAAAAATTTAGATGAAAGAAAGACTTGGCATGGTTCAGTTGCCGATGCCTATAATCGGGTGAGACCTCGCTATCCATCAGAAATTATTGACCGCACAATTGAACTTGCCCAACTGCCACCCCATGCTCAAATTTTGGAACTAGGCTGTGGTCCAGCGATCGCCACTGTCGACTTTGCGAAGCTGGGGTTTTCGTTATTGAGTCTGGAGCCAAATAATGAAGCCGCAGAATTGGCAAAACAGAACTGTGCGAATTATCCGCTTGTGGAAATCCAAAATTTGGCTTTTGAGGAATGGGAACTGAAATCTAATTACTTCGATGCTGTCCTCGCCGCCACATCATGGCATTGGATTGATCCTGCGATCGCCTATGCAAAATCAGCAGCAGCATTAAAACCCAAAGGCAGTCTTATCCTATTATGGAATACTCCACCACAGGTAGACGAAGAAACCTATCAGTTAGTTAATAACACTTATCAGGCTTTAGCACCCTCTATCCCTGTCTATGCGCGATATGAAAGTAGAATAAATCATCAAGCCGATTTTCTAAAATTTAGTCAAATTATTATTGATTCTGGCTATTTTAACCATCTGAGCTATGACTCCTCCATTTACGAAGTTGTTTATAGCCTCGATGACTATCTTTTGCTATTAAGTACTCTATCTCCATACATTGCCCTAACTACCGAGACCAGAATTAACCTCTTTGCTCAGTTACGAAAAATATTACATCATCATCGAGGCGATCGCCTCCATCTCTCCTTCGTATCTGCTTTTCATGTTGCCCACAAAATATAATCAACATCTCAGTGCCTGTGGATTAACACCAGCTTTAATTGCGGCTAAAACCCCGATCGCTTCTAAATATCCATTCACAGTAGTTCCCGTTAAGCCCAACATTTGGGGATACACCTGCAACGCTGTAGTGTTTTCTCGTACAAAAATGTAGTGAATATGATTAAGTTTTTGCAAAGCTAAAATTGCTGTTCCCCCGCAGGCACTTTCTGGGGTAATAATGACATCAATATGATTTCGGGCGATCGCTTTTGTTAAATTTATAACTAAATCAGTATTTCCCTTAGTAGTAATAAACTGAGGTGCTTTGCTTAACCCCACCAGAACACAGGGTAAAAACGTATAGCCTAGTTCTTCCGCCGCCGCCCGAGCTGAAACACTAGGATCAAGGGGTAATGGAGATAAGGCTGGAGCATGGGCAGTGGGAATGGCAAACTCCCGTACAAGTAAATGACTAATTACCGCCTCAGCACCTGCTAGGGCATCTACTCCCCGTCCTTGGCGATAATTTTGTAATGCTAGGCTATCAGTATCATCAGGAAATCTCGTGATTACGGCGATCGCCTGCACTTTACAAACATTTACTAAATAATCAGCAGCCCGAAGCAAACTATCAGGATGAGCAATGGTTCCCCAGGTTGCGCCCGATTTACCAATTTGTAGTTCTACTCCCAAATTTTGATCGGTAATTACAGTATCAGTAATAGTTAATCCCAAAGTTGCTTGAGCCGCAGCGATCGCCTGTCGATGTCGTAATTCTAATTCTGGTTCTATACCTCGGTCTAAAATTACCCCAATTCGGTTGGAATGCACTGGCTGTAGCCCCCAATTTCCCAAAGCGACTTGATCTAACCCATAGCCCTCCACATACAAAACATTGGGCATGGGATAAAATAAACTTGCCCCATTTAAGACATTAGGGTGGGTAATCACAGTATCTGCCACCGCAGCGATCGCCCTTGCCACAGGTAAAGCATCTCCAGCATAGCCACCAATTGCCGCTTTAATCCCAGTGGGAATAATTAATAATACTGTGAGCGATCGAGTCATTAAGCTATATTCAAAAATTATGTTTAGGCGTTATTTTTTACCCCAGAACCGCGCTGAAAATGTCTAGTAAATTCTGGGTATTTTTCCAAATCCTCCAAAGATTCTACTGCTGGCATCTCAACCCAGTTGGCTTCTGCGTGAAGTTTATCTACATATATATAAAATGCCTCTTGATCTTCTCGGTGATCGAGAACATAACTATGCAACTCTTTTCGACTCATTACTTGAAAATTGGGCTTATTCGTCCAATGTACCTCCAATTATCGTTGGGATATCTCTCTATAATATTCTCCTCACCAGCAAGGAAGAATATATTTCCTGTACGCTCATCCATGCGAACTATGTTTACGGGCAAGTAAAACTAAGTAAACCAGCAACATAAAACATAACATCGAGTTTTTTGTTCTGCTGTAGGTATGATTTTATTTGCTCCTCCATATTTGCAACTCGCTATACTCCCTATATTTTAAGAGATTGCTACAAAGCGGATTAATTCCGTATGATTGTAAACTCTATATTGAATGAAAAGCCTAATGACAAAAGAATCTCTGTTCGGTTTATCCCTTTTTCCCTATTTGCTATTTTTGTTTTTCATTACCAGATCGAAAAGATTACCAAAACTATCACTCTGGGGTTTTTACGGTACCCTCGTATTTGTAGCAATTACCATTCCTGCGGGGATTTACGCTCAAACTGTCTATGGCACTTCTTTAGCTAATGTGGATTGGCTGCATGGTGGGGCTGAGTCTTTCTTGACTATTACTAATATTTTGTTGGTGATTGGACTTAAATCCAGCCTAGATCAAGTTAAAAAAAGTTAATTATAAATTTAATTACTTGGAAGACTTCTAAGGCTATCGACTGTACTTTTAATCGCACTCGCCAACGGTACAGCAATTACTAAACCTAAAGAGCCACCAATTTGCAAGCCCACAAACAGAGAAATTAAAATCCATACAGGGTTTAAACCCGTCAAATCTCCTAAAATTCTGGGGGCAATCACATTAGCAATAATTTGGTCAATTATAATTACCGTCGCTAAAACCTTTACCCCTAGCCAAAAATTTTGCAGTGCCAATACAAACGAAATAATACTTACAGTTAAGGCACCACCAAAGGGAATTAAACCCATAATTCCGATCGCCAAGCCAAATAAAATACTAAAAGGCACATTCATCGCTAGAAATGCCAGAGTCACAGAACTGCCACTAAGGGATGCTAATGTAGCTTGTCCAATGTAATAATTTTTAAAGTTTTGCCGTAAGGATTTTTGTACCTGTCCACCCCAGCTATTGGGAAACCAACTAAAAATACCCGCCCAAATCCGATCGCCATAGGATAACAGGTAATAGGTCATTACTAAAATCAATAACAGATTAACAACACTCCCTGCGGTATCTAGGGCAAATCCCAAGACTTTTCCCGTCAGTGACTGTAACTGTCCCGACAGGCGATCAGTAAGCTGAATGGCAATGCCACGGATATTCACATCAATATTCTGCTCTTGATACCACAGTTGCAAGCTATTTAACTGCTGATTACCCGACTCAATTAAACTCGGTAAACCTTTTACTAATTCATTAAGCTGGGTTAAGGCGATCGGGACTAGCACCACTGCCACCGCAGCCAACACCGAAACTGCCAATAAAAACACCAATAAAACAGCACTACCTCTCTTCATGCCTAGGGTAGAAGTTACCAAGCCCACTGCATAATTTAATAAAAATGCCAAAATCGAGGCGGCAATGAGAATGCTGAAAATAGGCTGAAAAAATCGAAAAAACTCTAGCCCCAACCAACCATTAATAATAATTAAAGGAAAAGTTATGCCGATCAGTAATCTATTAATTAACTTATTTTTGAGATTAGTTGGCTGATTAGGCTCTGGATTCTCGTTATTAGATGCGATCGTGGTTACCTGCGGATTTAGTGGGTTTATTGGCTCTATCTCCGTGATCATAAAAATACCCTGTAAGGATTTAAAAAATTGGTGCAACTAAATGCTTAAAATCTATCTTAAGTAAACTACAAATTGCACGGAATTATGAATTTAGGTCGAATTAGCGTCATTGCTTTCAATGTTTTTCGTGAAACCTTGCGCGAACAGGTACTATACCTAACTTTATTATTTACTTTAATCTTAGTAGCTGCTGTTAATCTCCTGCCCCAGCTTTCCGCTAGCGGCGAAAAAAAGATAATTATTGATGTTGGCATTGCCGCAATTGAAATAGTCGGGCTGATTGTAGCAGTATTTGTGGGTACGACGTTGGTGAATAAAGAGATTGATAAGCGCACCATCTTTGTGTTGATTGCTAAACCCATGAGTCGTGCCGAGTTTATTTTGGGTAAGCATTTAGGTATTACCTCAGTTTTAGCTCTGATCGTTGGGATAATGACAGTAATTTATGTGGTAGTACTAAGTTTAGCCAAGATTTCCTTACCCATTTACTCAATTTTAGTTGCCAATTTCTATATATTTGGGCAGTTAATGTTACTAGGAGCGATCGCCATCCTATTTGGTACATTTAGTAGTTCTTTACTAGCAGCTTTTCTGACCTTTGCTACCTATCTAATGGGCAACTTTAGTCGAGATTTATTAGCTTTGGGGGAAATTTCTAAAAATGAAAGCCTACAAACGGTGACTCGGATCATTTATTTGGTTCTGCCCGATCTGTCCCGTGCCAATCTTAAAAACGAAGCTGTCTATGGAGTTCTGCCCCCTTTAACCGATCTCTTTAGCAATGGAATTTATATCTTGAGTTATGCCCTTTTAGTTTTGGCGATCGCCATTTTAGTATTTGGGAAAAAGCAGTTCTAGTTGATCTGGTTGATAAATATTAAAAAGGGGAAGATTAACCCTCCCCATAGCTTTTTTTATTTTTAATCAAAGATTAGAATTAGTAAGTTTCCACATGCCAACGACCAGCTTTTTTCATTTCCTTTTCATAGGTTTTCCAGTCAACTCCACTCTTAGCGGCAGTGGCAATCATAAACTCATCAATACCATCTTCCATACCCTTCAACCCACAAATATAGGTATGAGTATTAGGCTTTTGAATTAATGTCCATAGCTCATCAGCGTACTCTGCCATCCGATTTTGTACATACATTTTTTTGCCATCAGCAGTTTTTTGTTCCCGACTGAGGGCATAGTCACATCGGAAATTGAGTTTATTTTTATAGGATAGCCAATCAAGATCGGACTTGTACAAAATTGCACTTTCCGTAGTTACTCCAAAAAACAACCAAGCCAAACCTTTGAACTTATATTCAGGATGATTTTCCTTAAACATCCGCCATAAAAAGGCTCTAAAAGGTGCAATTCCTGTTCCAGTAGCAATCATAATGATATTGGCATTAGGATCATCAGGTAATAGCATTTCTTTACCCACAGGACCAGTGATTTTAACCTCATCACCCGGTTTTAACCCTGTAATAAAGCTAGAGCAGACCCCTTCAACTGTTTCCCCAGCTTCATTTTTGTATTCGAGCTTTCTTACGCTCAAAGATACAGTCTTACTATCAAGGTCATCACCAAGGCGAGTAGAAGCAATAGAATAAAGGCGGAGTTTGTGAGGTTTACCGTTTTTATCAGTGCCGGGAGGAACAATACCAATACTTTGCCCTTCTAGATAGCGAAGTTCACTACCAGAGATATCAAATTTAACGTGCTGCGTGATACCGATTGCCCCTTCACGGAGTAATGGTTCATTGGAAATGCACTTACCCACGAATGGACTAGCAGGTCGATAGATATTTACGGGAATATCCTTCTTTTCAGTTTTTTCTTTTTCAGTTTGAGTCATGGGATTACTTGAACAAATATTAATTGTATTAATTGCTGAGTTCTTGATTTTGTACAGAATATATTAACGTCTGATCAATTCGCAAAACTTGTTTTTTATGTTTATATTACGTTCTTATAGTCAAACGATACATTTAGCAGATTTATTTATAGACTTCTTTAGGCAGGTTAACTAAAACACCTGTTAAGATTAAGTTAAAAACCTCAATACTGTAAACATCGACTTATGTCAAGTGCTACAATTAATTATCAATTTAGCTAACTTAATTCATTCAACAACTTAAACTAAACTACCACCTAAAAATTACTGCATGAAAAAACCGACCAGAGATCTACCCACAATCAACGAACGTATTCGCTTCCCAAAAGTCCGTGTCATCGATGCCGATGGCGGGCAACTAGGAATTATGACCCCGCGTGAAGCATCTAAACTAGCTGAGGAAAAAGAGCTGGATTTAGTGTTGGTAAGTGATAAAGCCGATCCCCCTGTCTGTCGGATTATGGACTATGGCAAGTTTAAGTTTGAGCAGGAAAAGAAAGCCCGTGAGGCTCGTAAAAAGCAGCATACAGTTGATGTCAAAGAAGTTAAGATGCGCTACAAAATTGAAGAGCATGACTATCAAGTGAGAATTAATCATGCCGAAAGATTTTTAAAAGAAGGAGATAAGGTTAAAGCAACCGTAATGTTTAAGGGGCGAGAAATCCAACATGCTGATCTTGCTGAAGAACTATTGAACCGTATGGCAGTTGACCTAGGACCGATCGCTGAAATTCAACAGGCTCCTAAGCGAGAAGGACGTAATATCACCATGTTAATGGCTCCTAAAAAATAAGATAAAAAGAAAGTAAGTCAAAAAAACTATGGGGTAGAAAGCTCTCCCCACTTGATTTTAGAGTTGCTCTTCAAGTTGGTTGAATAAAACCAGAATTGCAGATTTATTTTGGTTTTGGGGCTTCAGCGACAGTTTGCTTACCTACTGGTCTTGAAACTTCGACCCCATTTTGCTCAAGAATTACAAAGGTAGTTCCTGAGATATCTTCAACCCGTTTGAATAATACCTTACCTCCTGCAAAGGTTTGCCCTAGAGAGATGGGGCGAGATGTTGGCTCACCGGGAGCATTGACGATCGCATACTTACCATCAGCAATATCTAAAATTCCACTGACAAGAACAGCACTGGCTTCAGCTGTAGAGGGCGGCTCCACTGGTTTTATCGATATTTGAGGACGATTGGTGGAACGGATAACAGGGCGGGGGACAGAGACTGCGGGGGCTGGTTCACTACCAGGAATAGTAATAAATGGGTCTCGCTCTATACCTGTAACTTTGGATACTAGTTCATCTTGTCTTTGTTTTTTGTTGGTAGGTTCCACAAAACTAATGGGTGTTTTCGAGACTACAGGATTAGCAAAGATGGGAGGTTCTTTTTTGTCTGGCTCTGTTTTGGCAGGTGCAGTCGTTGTCGTAACAGGTCCGGGGGTATCAGTTTGACCGCTCGCTCTAATTTTATCGCAGTCCTCTCTGCCGGGAGATGTTACAAATTCTTTGGTTTCTCCCTTAATGGTACATTTAATAGTAACTCCACTGTCAGTTGTACAAGCCCCCAGCCAAACTGTGGACAGAAAAATCGTTGCTAGATAAAGATTACGCATCACACCACTCCTTTATGTTAAACATACTTAGGGCTTATTCTATCGTAGATATATTTACATAGCATTTATTTAGTAAAAAATTTGATTTTATGAAATTTCTTTGAAGGTTTTTAACTTTGGATCGGGTTATTTACTGTCTTATTAATGTTTATTGCTGCTAAAACAATATTAGAAAGCAGAAAAGTTAAATTGAATAGCTAAAAAATGACAGTTGTAGGAACTACTAAAATTTTAGGCATCATTGGTGATCCAGTGAGTCATAGTTTATCTCCAGTAATGCATAATGCGGCGATCGCAGCCATAGGTTTGGACTATGTATACATACCGTTGCCAGTAAAGATTGAGAACTTGGCAATAGCATTTAAGGGTTTAGGTGCGATCACTTCTGTCCTTGGCTTTAATTTGACAATTCCCCATAAGCAAGAAATTATCCCGTTACTAGATGAAATTACGGAAGTAGCTAGGGCAGTGGGGGCTGTGAATACGGTTAAACGCACTGAACGGGGCTGGATTGGGACTAATACCGATGTGCATGGTTTTTTAGTGCCTTTACAAATCCTTGATCGAGATTGGCAAAGTATACCCGTGGTGATTTTAGGGAATGGCGGGGCAGCAAAGGCGGTGGTGGCAGGCTGCTTGAAACTGGGTTGTCCTGTGGTGCATGTAATTGGACGGGATCAACTTAAACTACGGGAATTTAGGCGAGCTATGACGGAGCAACTTCAGGTAGATGATTTACGGGTACATACTTGGCATGATCTTGAGCATTTATTACCTTCAGCAGGATTAGTGGTTAATAGTACGCCTATTGGAATGGGGCATGATTTAGGTTCACCTTTGACTGCATCTCAGTTAGGTTTAATTCCCCAAGGGGCGATCGCCTACGATTTAATTTATACACCCCGTCCGACTAAGTTTTTGCAAATGTCTGAGGCTCAGGGTTTAGTTACCATAGATGGCTTAAAAATGTTACTGCATCAAGGAGCGATCGCTTTGGAGTTTTGGATAGAAAAACCAGCCCCGATTGCAGTTATGGCAGAGGCGTTAGGGTTATAGGAATCTGGCATTTCCTAGTTTTTAAATACCCGATGTTGGAGAGAAGGCATTTGCCTGCGGACTTGTTCTAATCGAGATGGTTCTATGGGGGCGATCGCTACCCCGGGCTGATCTCCAGCATCCGCTAAAATTACCCCCCAAGGATCAACTATCATGGCATGACCGTGGGACTGGCGGCGGGGATTATGACGACCCACCTGAGCGGGAGCAATTACATAGCAAGTATTTTCGATCGCCCGTGCCTGTAACAAAACTTGCCAGTGATCTTTACCTGTATAGGCAGTAAATGCGGCGGGGACAAATAAAACATTGGCACCATGAAGGGAGAGGTAGCGATAGAGTTCAGGGAATCTGACATCGTAACAAACCGATAAGCCTAAATTCCCTAATTCTTCAGAGTAATAAATTGGTGGCGCAATGGAACCCGCCTCGATCGTCTCTGATTCTTGGTAGGTATTACCATCGGGTAGATTTACATCAAATAGGTGCATTTTATGGTACCTAGCCAGTTCCTGTCCGTCTTTACCAATTAAGACCGCCGTATTAAAAAGTTTGCCAGATTTGGGATTATTGGTATTTTGAGGTACGGGAAAACCGCCGCCGAGTAACGTAATTTGATAGCGTTTTCCCATGGTTTGCAAAAACTTCATGCTTTGCTCAGCAATTTCTTGTGACTGTTGGGTTTTAGCCTCTTCGTCCCCTAAAAAAGAAAAGTTTTCTGGTAAACACACCAGATCAGCCCCACGATTGACGGCAAGTTGGATTAATTCTTCGGCTTGTGCCAGATTTTTGTGTAAGTCGGGAAGACTGGTCATTTGTATGGCTGCTGCTAGATATGCCTTCATTAGGGTTGAAATTATGATTTATGTAATGGACTGTTCACAATTTACCGCAAGATTGGGACTTTAATCTGGTAGAAGTGTCCCATAGGGATAGGTTTGAGCCTACAATTAAGTAAAGATTTATTAAAACTATCTATTTCTGCTATTTCACTATTAATTCATCCTTAATTTAATAAAGCTGTTTATGTTCAATTTCCTCCATCGTTATCTGGCTTTGGCGATCGCCTGTTTAGCAGTGCTAATCATCACCCTTAGTAGTCCTAATTCTTCCTATGCTATTGATGCACCCGAACTATTGCCTCAACAAATGACCAATGTGATTGACTTAGGTAAGTTTTTAAGTGATTTTCAAGAGACTAAGTTAAATAAGGACATTACCGAATTTGAAGCCAAGACGGGTTGGAAATTGCGAGTACTTACCCAAGTTGATCTGACTCCGGGACGGGCAGTAAAAGATTTTTGGGATTTGAATGAGCGCAGTGTTTTGTTAGTCGCAGATTCCCGCGATCGCAATCTTCTCAATTTCAATGTGGGTGATGAGGTGTACAGCCTTCTGCCTAGGGGATTTTGGATTGAGTTGCAGTCACGCTATGGCAATCAGTTTTTTGTTAGAGAACAGGGGCAGGATCAGGCAATTCTGGCATCTTTAGCGGCAATTACCACTTGCTTGGCACAGGATGGCTGTAATGTTGTACCGGGACTACCTCAGGAGCAATGGGTTTTAACTTTATTAACTTCGATTTTAGGCGGCTTAATTTTTGGCTTTGCAGGTCAACCTCGACGGGAAGGGGAAACCTTTGCTCTGCGTTGGGCATTAATTCTTACACCTCTGTGGGGAATGCTATTTGTAGCATTTGGTATCGCCCCAGTGATTAGTCGCACCGCAGATTGGTTGCCAATTACTCGTAATGTTGCAGGTTTTATCGGTGGAGCAATTATTGCTTATTTAATCCCGATTACAAGGCGTTCAACTCCTCCTAAAGCTCCTTAATTATGACTAGAGTTATGCGGAGAAGAGATGTATTAATTGGTGGGGCAGCGATCACTCTAGGGGGAGGATTAAGCGGCTGTGACCTATTTGCCGATCCAAAGCGATTAAGAATATTAGGATTAGCAGGGGCAATTCCCAGTCGGATAGTTAAAGCCTTTGAAACCCAGTTTAATAAGCCGACGGAACTGAAAACTGAACCTACTCCCGATGCCATTTGGAAATTCCTGAAAGATACGGTAGAACCAGTTAAAGTGCCTGATGTTGCCAGTTTGGGTGATGCTTGGCTAGATTTAGCGATCGCCCAGCACCTAATTTCTCCTCTTACTATAACTTCAATTCCCCAATGGCAAAACCTATCGCCTCTATGGAAGCAAGCAGTTACGCGTAATGGTAAAGTGTGGGGTATTCCCTATCGTTGGGGACTAACGGCGATCGCCTATCGTTCAGATAAGCTGGATATACCGATTAATGGCTGGGCTGATCTATGGCGGACGGAGCTAAAAGGAAAAATCACCCTACCTAATGATCCTCGTGAAGTAATTGGCTTAACCTTAAAAAAGCTAGGATATTCCTACAATACTGCCAATATTAAGGCGATCGCTCCATTAACACCAGCATTACAGGCATTAAATCAACAGGTCTTAACCTATACCTCTGATAGCTATTTGCAACCTCTCTTAATTGGTGATAGCTGGTTAGCAGTGGGCTGGTCTCAGGACATAGTTAATACCGCAGAACAAAATTCTGATATTAAGGTGGTAATTCCTGCGGAGGGAACTGCTCTCTGGAGTGATCTTTGGGTATTCCCCCAGCGAGTTAACCGTCCAGAAAATCAAATTTTTGGTCAAGATTGGTTGGATTTATGTTTAACACCAGCGATCGCCAATCAAATTACTGCCCTAACCGATGCCACTGCCACTAATCCTGATCTAGGAAAACTCCCGAAAAGTGTTACGAGTAATATACTTAAGTTTCCACCTGATCAGATTTTAGCTAAAAGTGAATTGATTTTGCCTTTGTCAGAAACTAGTAATCAAGAATATAAACAGCTATGGGAAAATCTGCGCCAAGCCTAGATAAATTCAATATATTTCAGAGATAAATTTGAGGTAATTATGCAGCGATCGCAATGGTTAGCAGTGTTTACGGGGGCTATTGCCATTTTGTTGGGAGTGGGCTACTTGGTTTTGGTACAAATTCTAGATAGTCGTGGGGAGATGATTCCTGCTCCGATTGGAATTCTGTTATCGTGCTTCCCTAATCAGTTGTAGAGCAAAAGTTACCGACTCTTTAAGCAAAGGTGTTACTACAGTAACCACAGCCGCCGTGACTATAATATTGCGGGAATATTGCGGGAGAAATTTAGCGTATCTCGGATCAGTTGAAAGAATCTTTCATCCCACTTTTTTGATTCCACCTCAAGTTTTGCAATATTTGCGGTATTTGCCTCTGTCAGGGCAGTAATTCTATACAGTCGTATGTCTAGTTCTTCTATAGTCATGGATTTGAGGGTTATTACTTGTTTAGCCTAATTTTATCATTCCTGATATTCCCTACCTAGTATTGGCTAGTGATCAAAATTTATAATTTATAAGGTTAACTAAAGCTTAATACAGCTAAGGGATCGGGTATGGATGTACTTGGAGCTATGAATTCACCCACAGCGACAAATTCTAATCTTAGCTTGAGCCAACGGATCACTTGGGGGTCAGTAGAGATAACTGCGGCAGAGGGGGATGGACAAATATTTCTAATTGCAGCTAATTCTGGAGCTTCGAGAAAGGCAGGATTTTCAATAAACCAAAAGTCAATTTCTTTGCGGCGATCGCTATAATTTTTAGCCCTTTCTTTCAGGAATTCACTTAATGGTTCTTGCTCAACCAAAAATTTACGACTAGCAGCAATGAAGTAATAGGTTTGGGGCATGGCTCTTAATGATCTGGATAATTTCTTGATAATTCTCTGGACTAATTATAGGCTGTGCTTTAGCAAGTATGGATCAAAGTATTTAGGTTACAATTTCAACTGGCTTTAGCAGCTATTTCAGATCAACAGTTTAAGATCAACATTGACATGAAAAAACCGCCCTAGGTTGGCGGCTCTTCGTAACTAAGTTACTAACTACTTCGGTATAGACTACCTAGATACCAACTTGGTTCATTTCTTGCTCTAATAGGCTAATAAGATTTTTGTCTTTATTATTCTTGGCTACTTCCAAGCGGTGTTTTAGAGAAGCAGCAATGTTAGCCTTGTGGTTTAAGGAGGCTTCAACCTTTCTTTGTTTTTGAGTGTCGTTCATATTAAGCTCTTTTAAGTTATAAGTTTCTGTGTGTATTGCTACTAATTTAATATAACACTAATAGTAGCTTTTGATACAGAAACTTTGTTAAAAAAGTGTAAACAAAAATGTAAAGAGTTATTTCTATGGCTCAAACCGTTGCCGAAATTAATGCCAAGATTCAAAACCTTACAGCTAAGGTACTTACTGTTACAGAACTAAAGCAACTAGTGCTGGAAGTTGGGGTTAAACAGGCTACTACCCAAGTCGATGTAATTACCACAGGTACCTTTGAGCCGATGGAATCTTCTGGAGCAGTTATTAACTTGGGACAGACCGATCCACCGATTAAAATTCGTAGCTGCTGGCTAGATGGGGTATCAGTTTATGGAGGCTTAGGAGCCGTAGATTTATATTTAGGAGCAAGTCAAGAACCTGATAGTGAGATGACGGTCAATCGTGGAGGTGGTCATATTATTGCCGACTTGATTGCTGGTAAATCTGTAAATCTTAAGGTACTTGGTAAGCCTAATGACTGTTATCCTCGTGCCAGTTTTGAGACAACAATTACTAAAGATAGTATTAATCAGTTTTACCTATTTAATCCGCGTAACTTATATCAAAATTTTATTGTGGGTGTAAACAGTGGAGATCAGATTCTTTATACTTATCTGGGGGCATTAAATCCCCGTTTAGGTAATGCTGTCTATGCTAATCCGGGAGCGATCGCGCCATTATGGAATGATCCAGATTTACGCCTAATTGGTATTGGTACCAAAATTTTTATGGGCGGTGGTATTGGCTATGTGGCATGGGAAGGAACTCAACATTTTCCTTTACAAAAACGCCTACCGAATCGTACACCTGTAGCTCCTGCTGCAACTTTAGCTCTAATCGGTGATGCTAAGCAAATGCAGCCTGAATGGGTAAGGGGTTGCTATTTTCGTAATTATGGCTCATCGCTGATGCTAGGTGTGGGGATTCCTTTACCAGTGATTGATGAAGAAGTTGTGGCTAAAGCTGCGGTTCCAGACTCGGAGATTGTGACTTCGGTGTTTGATTTTGCAATCGCCCGCCGAGTTAAACCCTCCTTTGGGACTGTAAGCTATGCGGCATTGAAGTCTGGAACAATTAGAATTGATGGCATAAATGTAAGAACTGCGCCAGTTGCCAGTATTTATCGCTCGGAACAAGTAGCTGAAGCTTTGAAATCATGGATTTTAGCAGGAGAATTTACCTTAACTGAACCTGTGGCATTTTTGGATAGCGATCGCGGATTTGTCTCTCAGGATTAAATTACTACCTTGGACTGGGCTAAGATAATTTTGATCCTCAGGAAAATTCTATGACATCAGAGGAAATTCAACAGGCTCTAGCCCAAATTTTAACTGCACAACGTCAATCTCGTTAAATTGGGGATTCAGTATCATCTCGATCCTTAAGTGCCTGAACTTGATTATTTGTCCATGAGATCGCCCCATCGGTATTAGTTTGATAGAAATCAATATTGGCAGCTTTTAATTTACTAATAGTGTCGGCAGAAATTGTAACTTTATTCTGATTTGCCTTATTTTGACTGGAAGTAGAAGCGATCGCTGTAGTAGGTTGAACTGCTTCTAATAATTCTGGAATTAAATCTTCTCCCGTCCACCAGAATATTTTTGCCTTTAGCTTGGGAAGTAATTGAGCTTGATTAAGTAACTGTTTTTGGGAAGTTGGTTTGGCATCAGTCATTAGCAGCCAAGAAGTATCAGCGGTTTGAATCCGAATCAGGTTGGGGCTTTGATTGATTAGTTCAATTTGACTCTGATTGGTAAATTCTAAAGGTTGGTTTAATTTTAAAGCAGTAACACTGGCACCAGAATCGGCTAAAGAGTCAGTTAAGCTAATAGGTACAGAACTAGCAAAATTTTTAATCGGAATTGGTTTATCCTTAATAACCTGCCATCCTGCGGATATGTTACGCTCCGAACCAGTGGCGATCGCCCAGTCAATTTGATTAATCCCCACCTTTTGAAATAATGGTACTAGGGTGAAATTGGCAATCTGCTGATCTCCACTATTAATTAAAGCTACCTTGCCTTGATCTTGAATTAGCATGACAGGCGTGCGATCGCTAGAGATTACTAAAGCTTGAAATAACGATGATCTAGTGATAGCACCGGGGATAAATAGAATCATTAGAAAAATCACAGAAAAAGGGAGCCATAGTTTTTTAACCCTAGGCACAAGCCAAATCCCCAAAATAATGCCATAGCCTAGTAGTACCTGCCATAGAGCAATTGATCCCGCATTGGTAATAGCTCCAGGTAAAGACCGAATCCCATTAGCGATCGCTATCATTAATGACATGGGAGCAGTTAGTAGCCAACTAATTACAGCCCCTAAAGGTACAAAAAATATCCCCAGCAGACCGCTTACTATCCCCACTATGGTTCCCAATGATACTAAAGGCGTAGTTAAGACGTTGGCAAGAATACTATAGGCACTAATTTTGCCAAAGGCATAGAGTTGCAGAGGTAAAGTCCAAAAATAAGCAGCGATCGGTACAGCTAATAAAGTTGCAAGCAAAGGTGGCAGCCATTCTAATTTTTTGGCGATCGCCCCAGCACTAACTACTAAACCCAAGGTAGCTAAAAAACTTAACTGAAATCCTAAATCTTTAATCCATAGGGGTTGAATTATTAACAAAATCATTGCCGCTAAAGTTAAACCCACAACGGGACGAATTTGGCGACCAATAACTAAACCTGTCAAAGTACCCATACCCATGACCACAGCCCGTAAAACCGATGGACTCACGCCAGTTAGGAGCAAAAATCCCACCAAGCTAATAGTTCCAGCTATAAATTTAAGCCTATTAGAGTTATCACTGGTAATTGCTAAAACTGTTCCCAAAATAATAGAAACTTGAAAGCCTGAGGCTGCCAGTGCTGCTGCTAAACCAACCTCGATAAATGTTTGCTTTATATCTGAGGGTAAATCTATAGTTCGATTTCCCAATACCAAAGAACTGAGTAAGGCTCCTTCAGGCATTCCTGCCCCAGTCACGTGGGTACGCACAATTCGATTCCGAATCCACCAATCACCGAATATAGGCGGATCACTCAGCACCTTCAGACTTTTGCCACTAAGTCCAGCAAAAATTCCCGATCGCCCCAAAAATGCCTTAAAGTCAAACCCACTAGGATTATTAGGAGGTTGAGGTAAATATAAATTGCCCGTGATGGCAATACTTTGAGATGGTCTTAAACCCGTAACCTGGGTCAAAGGGGTAGTAACGTAGAGTTTACCTTCTACAGATTTCTGCTCTCCCGAACTTAGTTTTATTTCCCTTGCTGCGAGGGTAAACTTACCTCTGCCACTACCCGAAGTCATGGGTGAATCCAACAACTCTCCCCTAATCGTTACCTGATTTAGCGGTGCCAGTTTAGAAATATCATTGGGCAAAGGTTGAGGAACTCGAAACTGGATATAAAAAGTGGCAAATGCTCCGATTAACCCTGCCATCAGCCACACCCATCGATTAACCATCATCAACCTAAATGGGATCAGCCCCGCCCCGATCGCTCCCAGTCCCAGCATAATCACAGCAGCTAACCAAGGAAAGCTTGTCCCCTCAAAAAAAGTCCTAACTCCGCAGCCACCAATAAAAGCCAATGACCAAATGAAGAGAAACAGAACATTCATAACCCTGATCCATTGCCGTTTGATCAATATCTAAGCATAGGATCATAATTTATTTGTTAAGAGCAAGTTATGATCGGCATTTGTGGGAAAACAACATCGGGAAAACAACATAAAAATGTAAGAACCCATGTTCTAAGAGCTAATATAATAGGAAGCTTCAATTTTTTCTGTTTATTTTTTCTGTGTAAATGAGTTCCTCCAAATTGGCGATCGCCGACAAACAAGAAATATTGCGTCTGTACTGTGAGACTGACCTATCTACAGCTAAGTTGTCCAAACAATTTGGCATAAGTCCGAGTACTACCCTTCGCCTATTACAAGAAATGATGTCGCCCGAAGCATACAAGGAAATTGTGCAGAAAAAACAAACTAAATCTCCAAAATCTGCCCAAAAATCTAATAAACAAATCAAGAACCAGAGCAAACCCATTGCATCTGAATCCATTACTCAATCAACTAACCAAGTAGCCAGCCAACTTGACTTAGAACTATTAGCTGCGATAGAAGAGACCGAAAGCCCCAAAGCTGTGGTTGAGTTAGGCAGACCCGCCGCCCCAATCAGACCTATGCCAATTACACCTCTTACTAAAGAAGTTATTAAAGTTAAAGAAGTTATTAAAGAAATTATTGAAGAAGCTCCAGTAGAAATTACTGAAGAAGAATTGCCTAGTGACTTTAGTGATAGTGACGATTTAGAAGATTTTGATGAGCAGAAAAGTGTAGTCGAAGATTTAGTTCATGATTTAGTCCATGAAGAAGATATTATTGATGACGAATTTGATGAAGACGACGAACTAGACCCCGAGGATGACGAATTTGATGAGGATTCAGCTTCTGGTCTGATTAATCCTGACCTAAATTCGGTTGCCAATATTCTCTCGATTCTGCCCTTAGAGGAAGCCGAACTATCTCATATCTGCTACATTGTGGTTGATAAAGCCTCGGAAATTGTGACCAGACCAATGCGAGATTTTAAGGACTTAGGTAAGGTGCCAACGGATGAAATTAATCTACAGGCACTACCAGTTTTTGATAATCACAGGTCGGCGCGGCGGTTTTCTACCCCTAACCAAAAGGTAATTAAGTTCCCTAGTTCGTTAATTTACGCCACTCGATCGCATCTTTCTCAAAAAGGTATTACTCGATTGCTCTATGATGGGCAGGTATTTTCTCTATAAGGACTTTGTTATATAGTTAGGTAGTGCATCAGATATGTGTAGTATGTCCATTTACCAAGGCTTTTGGGCTTTAGCCTTTATGGTGTAAAAATGACTACCTGTAAAAGCTTCAGCAAGTGTTACAGATTTGCCTACACTTTTGTATAGCACTACCGATAGTTACAGAGCTTTACGCATTAATAGTCTTTTCCCAGAGGTAAAGGGATTAAAGCTAAATTCTGGATCAATCTTATAAACTTGATAGCCCGAAAGTTGATACAGTTTCAAGGCAGAATTATTACTGTCTAGGACATGCAAGTAAACATACTTAAATCCCCACGAACGCACCTTAGATTCCACGGTAGTCAATAGTTTGAAGGCTATGCCCTGCCCTCGCCAATGGGGATGAACTGCCAGATTGGAAATGTAGGGTTGTTCGGTAGTATGCCAGTTGAACCAATAGTCAGATTTGCCCGATTTTAGGGTGGGAATATCTTTAAGGTTGACTTCGAGGGTGGCGATCGCTTCTGAACTTAAAATTGAAGTCGCAACTAGGCAGGCATAGTAGGGGCTATAGTCTAAAAGCCTCAGTCCTAAATCTAGGGAAATCGACCATACTGCTAAAGGATAAAGCAACGGGGGACATTGATGATAAAAGCTAGTTACTAAAATATGAGAAATGTGGGGTACGTCCCGTTGGTGCGCCAGACGAATCTGAAAAGATGAACTTTTACTGTTATCTGGGTTTTTATCTGCCCTTTTATCTGTGCTTTTATCTGCCACTGTGTGTGATACTCTGATTCGGCTTGATCTGATTCAATCTGATTCAGCTTGAACTTAGCTTTAATTCTTTATTTTAGGTATTTATTGTATCGTTAATTCATGATTCATCCTCGTAAGCAATTTGGGCAGCATTGGCTAAAAAGTGATAAGGCTTTGGCAAAAATTCTCCAAGCTGCAAATTTACAACTAACCGATCGCATTTTAGAAATCGGACCTGGTACGGGCATTTTAACTGTGAAACTTTTACCATTGGTGCGATCGCTTGTTGCTGTAGAAATTGATCGTGACCTGTGCCAAAACCTACGCCATAGATTTGCTGAACCAATTTTAGAACAGAAATTAGAGCTAATTGAAGGTGATATTCTGAGCCTACCTTTGCCAGATTGCAATAAAGTCGTTGCTAATATTCCGTACAACATTACTAGCCCAATTTTAGAAAAACTTCTAGGCTCCATCAGTCAGCCCGTGGCGCAGTTTGAGCAAATTGTATTATTAGTCCAAAAAGAAATTGGCGATCGCCTAGTGGCAAAGGCAGGACATAAGGCATACGGAGCGATGAGTGTGCGGGTGCAGTATCTGGCAGAATGTCATTTTATTTGTGATGTTCCCGCCAAAGCTTTTACCCCACCGCCAAAGGTTGATTCAGCCGTAGTCTGTTTATTACCGCGATCGCCTGTTAAACCTGCCTCTGATCCAAAATTCCTAGAAACCATCATCAAGCTGGGATTCGCCACTAAACGTAAAATGTTACGCAATAACTTGGGGGCAATTATTGATCGCGATCGTCTCGTAAATATTTTAGAAGCAATCCAAATTAATCCACAGGTGCGGGCAGAAGACCTCAGTGTGGAGCAGTGGATTCAACTAAGTGAATATATAAAGTGAATATGTAAAGTAAGTATCTAAAATAAATAATTTCTAAAATAAATAATTTTAAGCTGATGCTAAAGCAAAACTATAGAGCTTGGGTTGAGATTGATTTATCCGCAATTAGGCATAATATTCGCACCTTAAAAAGTTTATTATCTGACTCCAAAGAATTAATGGCAGTGGTTAAAGCTGATGCCTATGGACATGGAGCGATCGCTGTTAGTCAAGCCGTATTAGAAGCAGGGGCAACTTGGCTGGGGGTAGCTACAATTGTCGAGGGTGTGCAGTTACGCAATGCGGGAATTACCGCCCCAATTTTAATTTTGGGAGCAACTAATAGTCCCGATGAAATTAAAGCGATCGCCGAGAACCGATTACAACCCACGATTTGCACCATTGATCAAGCACTGTCATTTAACCAGATATTGAATGAAGCATGGGAGGAGCATTCTGTTAGTACTGTCATTAATTCTCCTGTGCTAGTTCATCTTAAAATTGATACGGGTATGTCTCGTCTGGGAACCTCTTGGCAGGAGGCAAAGGATTTTATAAAACTGGTTCACAGTTTGCCTTACCTAAAAATTCATAGTATCTATTCCCATTTGGCAACGGCGGATGAGTCTGATCAGACTATTTTGCGGCTTCAGCACCAGAGATTTAAGCAGGTAATTAGTTTACTCAAAGAGTTTAATATTCAACCCCATCTTATACACATTGCTAATACGGCGGGCATGATGACTAATTCAGATTTGCATTATGATTTAGTACGCTGTGGTCTAGGTGTATATGGGTTTTATCCTGCTCCTCATTTAAAAATACATCTAAAAACACAGTTAAAAGAATCCCTACGTCCCGCCATGCAGGTAAAGGCTCGAGTTACTCAAGTTAAAAATATTGCTGCTGGTACTGGAGTTAGCTATGGCTATTCCTTTATTGCTCCTAAGGATATGCGTATTGCCACCGTAGCGATCGGTTATGCCGATGGTGTGCCTAGGGGCTTATCTAATCAGCTTTTTGTCACTGTGGGCGATCGCTCTGAACCAGTAGCTCAAGTTGGCACCATTACGATGGATCAATGCTTAATCGATGTGACCGATGTACCTGAAGTGAAGATTGGCGATGTGGTGACGATCCTCGGAAATAGTGAAGACAATAATGCTGATCGCTGGGCAGAGATTCTCGGTACAATTTCTTGGGAAATTCTCTGTGGCTTTAAGCACCGACTACCAAGGCTCATGCGAAGATAACTGAAAAGATCACAAATATGACTTAGACAGTGACTGACACAGGAGTTTTCAAAATGACCGCCCCGCATACTTTTAACCTCGCAGCTATCCGATCGCTCTATCCCGCCCTAGCAAACAAAACCTATTTTAACTTTGGAGGACAAGGGGTCTTATCTCATCAAGTCTTAGCTAAAATTTCGGAAAACTTTGCCTATGTCGAATCCATTGGTTCTTTTTCCATCGCTGCTAATAGTTGGGTAAACCAAGAGACTAGCTTATTAAAATCGGCGATCGCCCACGAACTTAATGTAAAACCTGAAACCATTGCCCTCACTGAAAATACGACCCACGGCTGTAATATTGCCCTGTGGAGTTTTAAGTGGCAAAAAGGAGATCGGTTACTAATTTCTGATTGTGAGCATCCTAGTATTTTGGCGATCGCTAAATCTTTGCAAGCTCGGTTTGGCATTGAAGTTGACTATTTTCCATTATTTGTAAATGCCGATCAGTCCGTGGCGATCGAGACCATTCAAAAGCATCTCCAGCCGCAAACTCGCATGGTCATGTTTAGTCATATCTGCTGGAATACAGGACAAGTGTTACCTTTAGCAGAAATCATTACGGTTTGCCATGCTCAAGATGTCCTAGTAGCCATAGATGCGGCTCAGTCCGTGGGAGTTTTACCCTTAGATTTACAAGCTTTAGATGTGGATTTTTATGCCTTCACTGGTCATAAGTGGTGGAATGGAGCTTTAGGCGTGGGTGGACTTTATATTAATCCTCGCATTTTTGCTAGTTCACAGCCTACGTTTGCGGGTTGGCGCAGTTTGGTTTATGGCTCTCCTACAGTGGCATGGAGACAGGATGCTCAAAAATTTGAAGTGGCAACTTCTACCTATCCTCTCTATGGAGCTTTAAAAACAGCGATCGCCCAAGGGAATACCTTTGGAAATCAGACTGAAAGATATGCTCGTATTTGCGAACTCAGTAAATATCTATGGGAAGCTTTACAGGAAGTTCCTAACGTAGAATGTATTAAAAAGGAACCACCAAAATGTGGATTAGTTAGTTTTGCGATCGCTAATCAGTCCCATGCTCAGGTTTCTCAATATTTGGAGACAAATCATCAAATTATTATCCGCTCAATTCCCACGCCAGATTGCCTAAGGGCTTCTTTACAATATCTCAACACTATGGATGATATTAAGCTTTTGGTAGATGTTCTTAAGACTCTTTAAAATATAAAATTAAACCATTAAATACTCTTAGGTCTATGTCCGTAGCTCAATCTCCAACGGATTTAATATTAAACGTCAGTGATATGGTTCTCCATGCCGATCACTCTCAATTTGAGCGTTTGTGTCAGCTAAACCCCGATCTGCGCCTAGAGTTAACAAGTACGGGAGAATTAATTATCATGGCACCCGCAGGCTGGGAGAGTTCGGAACGTAATGTCAAATAAATTGTCCTAAAATCTCGCCGATCGCCAGCGTTTTTGATATGCAGTATTATCCAAACCTTTGTATCCCTGAAGGCTATTATCTCTAATCATTTGATTCAAAGCCACAATTCGATCTTTAACCGCAGGATGTGTATTTAAAAAATCAGGGGCATTATTAGAACTCCGTGCTAACTTTTGCATAAAATCTGGCATAGCTTGCACAGCATAATCGGCATTATTCAGGTTTTGGAGTCCACGGCGATCGGCATCAAATTCTGCTTCTCGACTATTAGGTAACCGCAAAGCCAACTCAGTGCCAATATTCACAATCTGATTGCGATCAGCACCCACAATAGACACAATCCCTTGGGTAATTGCCTGTTGCTTCACCTGTTCTAGGGCATGCCTACCCGCAATATGACCCATCTCATGGGCAATCACACTAGCCAATTGCGCTCGATTATCTGCGGCGGCAATAGTACCAGTATTTATATAGACAAAGCCCCCCATCGTGGCAAAAGCGTTTATATCAGGATCATCTACAACTTGAAATGTATAGGGAATATTGGGGCGATCGCTCTGAGGGACTAACTCCGCACCAATGCTTTTAACCAGATTATTAGCTTCCCGATTTCGACTCAAACGCACCTGAGACAAAATATTACGATTAATCTGGCTACCCAATTTAACTTCATCGGTATCGGAAATATTAGAAATCTCTACTACTTGAATTACACTAGGCACAATGCGTAATAAATCTGATAAATCCAATGAATGGGCTGAATAGGGATTGACCAAAATTGCTAACAACGTCGTAATTACTACTGCCAAAAGAAATTTACGACAACGACGCAGGGCATATACAACCAGTCGCTTAATACTTTTCATCATATTCAAGAAATAACTAGCAATCCCAAAGACTCTAAAAATAAGACTTGAAAGTTAGACTTTTAGGTTCCTGAAATACTTAAGTATTAGCACAATCAGATAATTATATATCCAGTCACCTGAGCTTTAAGCAATTCTCGTACTAACCTTTGAGCCTGTAGCTTATATAAAGCAAAATTCAGACGATTCGGTAAATTTTCCATTACTTCCCTTGCCCTAGGCATCGAACAGTTGCAAACTCGTACAATCACATTTGCGCCTTCAAATATTGCCTCTTTATTCATAGGCTTCTCAATATACACATACCAATTTGGTTCAATTAATGTGCCTACTTCAATTACTTGTAGACTTTTAATCGTAGCTAAAACCACCAAGCGATCGCTATGATTTAATCTTGTATCATCACTGGGCATGAACTTAGCTGTACTATGAGGTTCCTGATGCAATACAGGTACAACCCCGTAGCCATACTTAACTTGAGCCAAAATTAAGCCATTAAGAGTGTCACCAGTTTCCACAAAGTACTCTGTAACCAGAACCGTTTGATTATGCAGCCGGAATAAACTAATCACATTTTCTCCATAGGCTGCCGCCGCAAATGCTTCCGCAGAAATTGAGTTAGCACAGAGAACCTCAGCATAGGGTAGTAATTGGGCAAGATTTTTACTAAAACTTTGTTCAAATGTCCGAATTACTAGGCGACTTTGGGGATTTACTGCATGGGTCATCATTGCCAATTCTAAATTCAGCATTTCATCATCGGTAACAGCAACTAGGCTCTTAGCTTTAGTAAGGCTAATTTTTTCCAAAGCACTATTGATATTGCCAAATATCACTGGAATATTAGGTAAAAGCGTGGGATCAATCTCTAAATTCGTAATGGCAACTAAGGGCTGACTAAATTCCTGCAATAATTTTGCTACTTTCTGTCCCACTCTTCCCAAACCCACCAAAATCACATAGTCTGTTTCAGGTATAGGCGGACGGCGCGATAAAAACTGAAACCTTGCACTTAAAAGGCTCTCTGTCAAAAGCCCATAGAGTAAACCTAAAAGTCCAGTTCCAATTATAGTAAGAATTAACCCGAAAAATCTTAACCACTGTGGTCCAGGATCAGTACTTACAATTGCGCTGTAAATATTTCCATAGCCACTTAGGATTAATGAAATCGTAGTAAAGAAAGAGTCATGAAGGCTAATCCCAGGATAGAAGAGTCTAAACAGAATAGTCCCGACTATAGTCAATACGATAACTACTACCCCACATAACGCTGCTGCCATTCGGGTTCGACTCTCAGAAAGCCACTGCTGAAAGTTGATATAATTGGCTTGAAAATTTGTCCAGATTAAGTTGGAATCAAATTTTTGGCTTCCGTCCTGTTTTTGATTCGCCTGCGATCGCTCTAATAGATCGGAATCTGCTAACTCAATATAGGTTAAAGTATCTCCAGTCCTAATACGGGTATCTAATTCCAAGCGATTAAATAAGGTATTTGTTGTTTCTTGATCAGAGAATTGTGCGGATTTATGTATTAAAATTTGGCGATTACGGGTATTGAGTTCATAAATTATTCTTACTTCTGCCCACTTATGGCTTTGATCAATTTGCTTTTGCACAACTCTTACTAATTGGTCATCTAAGGTAAAAAAACCGACAATTTCATCACTCAAAGCAGCTAAGGCAAAAGTAGGTGCAGGTAGCTGAGTGGGTTCAAAGGCAATAAAATCACCTAAGTGCTCTTGGAGTAGATCATTTAAGTTTTGTTTACCAGATCGCACAATCAAACGAATATCAGGATTAAGCGATCGCACCGCAAAAGCCGTCTCTAGGTTAACTCTTTCATTACTAGTAACCAGCAAAATCGCCCTACACTCATAAATTCCCGCTTCCTCTAAAATTCTTGCTTGGCGACAATCACCAATAACCAATTTATCCAGCAATACTGGTAGTTCTGGAATTTCCCATGTCAATGGTTGCGCCTGCTCGATCGCCCTAACACTACCACCAAAATCACAGATTGCCTGCACACAACTTTGTCCGAGACTCCCTAGTCCACATACTATAAAAGTATTAGAAGGTTGCATAGTTTTTGGTACTTGTTCACCCATTGCCTTAGCTGTAGAACTATACTTAATTCTATAGTTTGCTTTAGGAACTATATTGCTAGCAAGATTAATAAATCATAGATATATTAATCTTGCTAGGATAAAAAAATATCACTGTAGTTAAGTGATTAAGAATTTACTCCATAGTGATTATCATCATTTAAGATCATCCAGATCAGACTTAAGATTTATACTCAGAGTCAGCAATCATCACAAGCTGGCAACCTATAGCTCCCAATTATTGTCATAGCTTACAGCCAAACTCATCTCAGTGAGATTTCCATATGAATAACCTATCAAAAACTAAACAAATCTTAGCTACTTCAGTTTTATCCGTGTTCTTGAGTCTAAGTGGAGTAGCAATTTCTGCCCCAACTCAAAAGCCCTACGGACTGGGAATCCCTATTTCTAGTGGTACTGGGGGTGCTGTTCGTTCCATTAATACGTCCCTGGTAATTCCCTTGGTTCCTGATGATGGCGGCAGAACAGCCTCAGAAAGACCCACTTTTTATTGGTATTTAGCTGATAGTGCTAATTTCCCCTATAAAACTATTTTTGAATTAAAAGACCCCACAGATCGAGATGGCAATGTTCTATTCAAAGTAGAAGGGATCGCTGAAAAAAGTGGACTGTATAAGTTAACTCTTCCCAAAAACGCACCAGCTTTAAAGCCTGATAAACTATACGTCTGGCAATTAAGAATGCGAGGCAGTACAGCAAGTAGTAATTTACAAACCGTTGGTTCAATCTTACTAAGTAGGTTAGATGGTGATATGCAGAAGGCGATCGCTAAAGCCACGACAAATATTGAAAAAGCTCAACTCTATAGTCAGTATGGATATTGGTTTGATGCTTTGAGTATATATACTAATCAACTCGAAACTGAACCGAAAAACCAAGATATTTACAAGCTCCGTTCAGAAATGATCTTACAAGTATTCACGCCCCAAGATAAAGACCCTCAACTCATGAGCAATCTTAAAAGTTTTATAGATAAAGTAAATAGTACTCCTAAAGCAGAACTTCTATCCGCCATATAGGTTGAGTGTCAGATTATCTATATACCCTTTTTAGTTCCTCCCCCTTGATTTCTTAGTCGATAGGTAATTCGACCTTTAGTTAAATCATAGGGGGTTAACTCAACTTTAACCCGATCACCAGGCAGGATTTTAATATAGTTACGACGAATCTTGCCAGAAATATGAGCCAAGACATTAAAACCATTATCTAAATCCACCCTAAACATAGCGTTAGGCAGTGACTCAGTCACAGTACCTTCCATTTCAATTGAATCTTCTTTAGACAAAAAATCTTTCTCCGAATATATGAATGAATATACTAATTTATAGTGAGCCTAGCTTATTTTGAATATCTTTGGTGACTTCACTAAGAACTGGGGTTCCATCAATAACTATAACCCTTTGACCATAAAAATCCAGTAAAGGTTTAGTTTTTGCATAGTATTCCTGAAGCCTATTTTTAATCACATCTTCCGTGTCATCAACTCTGCCATCCTGTTTAGCTCGAAGTAAGAGCCTCTCAATTAAAATGTGATCAGGTACCTCTAAATTGATCACATAATCATAAACTTGAGACATCTCTGCTAGTAACATATCAAGGGACTCAGCTTGGACAACAGTTCGAGGAAATCCGTCTAATATCCAGCCAGAACTTGTGTCAGGTTGATTAAGCCGCGATCGCATAAGTTCAATCACAGTTTCATCGGGAACGAGCTTACCAGAATCACTAAAAGCCTTAACTTTAAGTCCTAATTCAGTCTCAGCCTTAATCTCTGCTCGAAAAATATCACCTGGCGCAATTCGAGGTACTTGCCATAATGCTGCTAGTATCTCTCCTTGAGTTCCTTTCCCAGCACCAGGAGGACCCATTAAAATTACTCTAATTGGGTTGTTTAAAACACTCATTGTTTAACCATACCCTCATACTTTTGAGAAATCACATAGGTTTGAATTTGCTTGGAAGTCTCGATCGCCACACCCACCAAAATCAATAATGTCGTTGCCCCAATCCCACTAAAGGTTGCCACACCTGTCGCCCTTTCAACCGCCGTAGGAATAATTGCCACCGCACCCAAGAAGATCGCCCCCAGCAAAGTTAAACGATTCAAAACTTTAGTTAAATAAGTAGAAGTGGCAGTACCTGGACGAATTCCTGGCACGCTTGAACCCATCTTTTTCAAGTTCTGGGACATGTCCACAGGGTTAACAATTAAAGAAGAGTAAAAATAGCTAAACCCTAGAATTAGGACTAGATAGAATAAAACATATCCCCAAGTATTAGGGGCGAGAAAACTAGTCACTGAGGCAACAATCTGGTTACTAGCAAAGGTTTGCCCTATAAAAGAAGGCAGGATTAAAACCGATGAAGCAAAGATAATTGGCATAACTCCACCCTGATTCAACTTCAAGGGTAAGTAACTAGACTGCTCACGATATAGCTTTCTCCCCACCTGCCTACGGGCGGAAATAATTGGAATTCTGCGGGTACCCTCTTGGACAAAGACGATACATACAATCATTACTAAGAAGATTGATAATAAAAGGAGAACACCACCAACCCTAGAACTATCTGCCTGAGCAAGGGCGATCGTGCTGCCAAGGGATCGCGGTAACCCAGAAACAATACTCACAAATATTAGCAGAGAAGCACCATTACCAACTCCTCTTTCCGTAACCAGTTCGCCTGCCCACATTACAAACATAGAACCAGCTGTTAAAGCAACCATAGTCTCAAGGGAAAATCCAATACCTGGATTTACAACTGCACCAGTCCCCTGCACCCAAATAGATATACCAAAACTCTGCAATAATGCCCAGCCCAACGCCACATATCTTGTATATTGAGATATTTTTCTTCTTCCTGCCTCTCCTTCATTTTTCTGAAGATTTTCCAGAGTTGGCAGGGCAGTGGTCATTAACTGCATAATAATTGAGGCATTAATATAAGGAATAATTCCTAAGGCAAAAATACCCAAAGCCGACAATCCCCCTCCAGAGAAAATATCTAGAAAATTGACTACGGAGTTATTCTTAACAGCTTCAGCAAAGATCGCCCTATTAATACCCGGAAGAGGCAAAAATATCCCTAACCTTACCAAAATTAGCATACCTATAGTTACAAGCAGGCGACCTCTTAAGCCACTTGCTTGAGCCATTTGCATAAATGTTTCTTGAGCAGAAGGTGCTTTCCCTTTACTGACTACCATTATTTAGCCTACCTCTGAATATAAAACCAAGATAAAAACCAGTGTAAAAAAGTAAATTAGTTATATCTAATCATACTAAACTAAAACACAAGTTCCACCTGCGGCTTCAATCTTGGCTTTAGCACTTGCGGAAAAAGCACTGGCATGAACTGTTAAGGGAATAGATATATCCCCATTTCCTAGAACTTTTAAGTCACCGTCATTTTGAGTAATAATTCCCGATGCAATTAGCGACTCTAGGGACACCTCAGAGTTAGGAGCTAGTTGCTCAAGTTTGGCAATATTGATAAGAGTATATTCACGCTTATTAATTACCGTAAAATGCTTAAGCTTAGGAATCCGTCTATACAAAGGAATTTGACCACCTTCAAATCCTGGTCTGGTTGGTCTTCCAGATCGAGATTTTTGTCCCCGCATTCCCACACCACAACTTGCACCCTGCCCAGCAGCAATACCTCTTCCAACTCTGCGCTTACGATGCTGTGAGCCTGCTTGTGGTTTTAAATCTTCTAATTTCATAACCGTTTAAGTATGTTAATTAAGTATATAAATTTTCTAGCGTTAAATCTCTAGCCTTGGCAACTTCACTAAAAGTCCGTAATGTGGACAAAGCATTGATCGCAGCACGAGCATTATTCAATGGATTACCAGAACCTAGTTGCTTAGCAAGAATATTTTTTACCCCAGCTAGTTCTAAAACAGTCCTGACCGCACCACCAGCAATTACTCCAGTACCAGCCGAGGCAGGACGAATCATAACTTGAGCGCCACCCCCAACTCCATGACTGGGATGGGGAATCGAATTAGATTTAGTGATGGGTACTTCAATCAAGTGTTTCTTGCCATCGGCAACGCCTTTTTTAACGGCACCAATTACATCGCTGGCTTTGCCAACACCAACACCGACTTGTCCCTTTTCATTACCAACAATGACGATCGCCCTAAAGCTAAGCTTTTTACCACCTTTTACTACCTTGGTTACACGACGGATTTGCACAACACGCTCTTGCCACTCGGACTCTTTTTCCCCACGAGCATTACGATCATTGGCTTTTTTGGTTTCGCCGCGCTTACCTTTACCACGCTTATCTTCGCGTCCACCCTCTGGAGTGCCAGCATCTCTAGGACTGCTATTACGACTGTCTTTATTTTTACGTTCTGCCACTTTACTTTACCAATTTAACTAATTCAATTTACTGATTCAATTTAACTAATTACTTACTGTTTATTTACCTTCACAGGATACTAAAAAACTAGTCCCGATGCCCGTGCTGCTTCAGCCAATGCTTCTATACGTCCGTGGTAAAGATTGCCGCCACGATCAAATACAACTTGAGATATTCCTTTAGCGATCGCTCGTTGGGCAATTAACTCTCCCACCTTAGCAGAGGCTTCACAATTTGCGGTGGAACTTAGACTAGTTTTTAGCTCCGACTCTAAGGTAGATGCTGCAACAAGAGTATGTTGATTGGCATCATCAATTATCTGCACAACTATATGTTTGTTTGAGCGAAAAACTGATAAGCGAGGACGCTCTGGAGTGCCAGAAAGCTTCCGTCTTATCCGCTTATGTCTACTACGAGTAGCCTCTTTATGACTTGTTTTCATATCCTTAACGTCTCAAAATTATTATATTAATTTCACTTACTTCTTCCCAGTCTTGCCAGCTTTACGACGGACAACCTCACCTGCATAGCGGATACCTTTACCTTTATAAACTTCAGGTGGTCGGACTGAGCGAATTTGGGCAGCGACATTACCAACTACTTCTTTATTAATACCACTGACAATAACGTTGGTAGTTCCTTCGACTTTAATATCAATGCCAGAAGGAGGATTAATCTGCACTGGAATACTATAACCAACATTTAAAACTAGTGTGGTACCTTGTACCTGAGCACGATAACCCACACCTTGAATCTCTAGGCGAGTCTGAAAGCCATTAGAGACTCCCTCAATCATATTAGCCACAAGCGTACGAGATAAACCGTGTAGCTGTCTTGCTGATCTTGAATCATCACGACGATTTACCTGTAAGTTATTACCATCCTGAACTATTTCAATTTTGGGAGATAATGTGCGATGTAACTCCCCTTTAGCCCCTTTGACGGTAACATCTTGACCTGCGATCGCCACGCTAACTTTAGGGGGAATATTGATTGGGCGCTTGCCAATTCTGGACATAAGTGATACTCCTAATTCAGTAAACTAAAATTAATAAACAAAGCAGAGTATTTCTCCACCTACACCTTGCTTACGGGCTTCGCGATCAGTCATGATTCCCTTGGACGTTGACACAATGGCAATACCAATTCCTCCTAAAACCTTCGGTAAATCCTTGTGATTAGAATAAACTCGTAAACCAGGACGACTAACCCTTTTAAGCATAGTTATAATCGGCTGGCGATTTTTACCCTTATATTTTAGGGAAAGCATTAAACGTCGATCTATGCCTTCGCCAATTTCCTCAAAATCACTGATATAGCCCTCTTGTCTTAATACCTGCGCAATACTCTGAGTCATTTTAGTTGCAGGAATTGCTGTAACTTGGTTCTTAGCACTAGTTGCGTTACGAATCCTTGTAAGCATGTCGGAAATAGTATCATTAGTTGCCATCTTTACCTCCTATTGATCCTTTTGATCTCTAAAGGGCATACCCATAGCCTTAAGCAAAGCTCGCCCCTCTTCATCTGTCTTTGCTGTAGTAATAATTGAAATATCTAAACCTCTAACTTGGTCAATGCTGTCATAGCTAATTTCTGGAAAGATTAGCTGTTCGCGTATACCCAAAGTATAGTTACCTCTACCATCAAAACTTTTAGGGCTAACCCCACGAAAGTCACGAATTCGAGGTAAGGAAAAATTAATTAATCGATCTAAAAATGCGTACATCCGTTCCCGTCTTAGGGTCACCATCATACCAACAGGAACACCTTGTCTTACTTTAAAGCCAGCGATCGCCTTTTTAGCTCTTGTAACTACTGGTTTTTGACCAGCAATAGCAGCTATTTCAACTAGAGATGCTTCTAAAGACTTAGAATTTTGAGCTGCCTCCCCCAAGCCTCTATTAATAACAACTTTTTCAAACTTAGGTACTTGATGTACATTAGTATACTTAAACTGCTCTACCAACTTTGGTATAGCTTGGCTATAATAACTATCTTTAAATCGATTTGACATTGCTTTTGATGAACTAATTGAGTGGATACCCTGGTCTTGGTCAGGAAAATAAATTGAAATTTAACAGTAATTTAATCCAGAAATTTAATTAACTGAGAATTTCGTTGGTTCTTTTCAGAGTTCTGACCTTTTTGCCTGCTTCAGTGACTGTATAGCCAATGCGACTTGCTAATTTTTCCTTATCTGAATACACCATCACTTTTGAACTGTGAATCGGGAACTCTCGGGTAACGATTTCCCCTGGTTGAGACTCACCTTGAGGTTTGACATGCTTTGTTTTGAGGTTTACGCCTTCAACTAAAACAGTACTAGTCTTAGGGAAGACAGCTAGAATTTTTGCCACTTTTCCCTTATAGCTTCCAGATATAATCTGAACAGTATCACCTTTTTTAACATGCATCTTGAAAGATGTAGCGTTGCCTTGATATGTTGGTAATTTTTTAGACATTTAGAGTACCTCCGGTGCCAGAGATATAATTTTGGTAAAGTTTTTATCCCTTAGCTCTCTAGCTACGGGACCAAATACGCGAGTACCTTTAGGATTACCCTCAGCATTGATAATAACAGCAGCATTATCATCAAACCTGATGCTCATACCCGAGTCTCGTCTAATTGTATTCCTAGTGCGAACTACCACAGCTCTTACCACATCAGACTTCTTAACAGGCATATTAGGAGTTGCATCCTTGACAGTTGCTATGATTACATCTCCAACCGCAGCAAACTTACGACTTCCTCCAGCAAGGACACGGATACAAAGTAACTTCTTAGCTCCACTGTTATCCGCTACATTCAAGTAACTTTCTTGTTGAATCATGACTTTTAATCAAATAAACTTTAAATCAAGTAGATGTGGAATTGATTACATTAACCACTTGCCAACGCTTAGTACGACTGAGTGGGCGAGTTTCTTGAATACGGACTTGGTCACCTTCTTTGCAGGCATTAAGCTCATCATGGGCTTTAAACCTACGAGTTTGAACCACAATTTTTCCATATTTGCCGTGGGATGAACGATTTTCTACAGCCACAACTACTGTTTTATCCATCTTATTACTAACAACTAGTCCGACTTTCTCTTTAATAGCCATTAGTTTTGCCCTCCATTCACAGCTTGTTTACGTTGATTTTCGATAGTTAATAGTTGACTTAAACGATGCTTGGCAAAGCCAAAATCACTAGGCTTAAACGGTTGACGAGTTGCCTTTTTTAGTCTTAATTCAAATAACTCTCTTTTAATTGCCAAAATCTCAGTGGATATTTCAGCATCAGATAATTCCCGAATTTTTTCAATTTTGGGGAGTGACATTTATTTACTCCTTCTCACGTTTAATGAATCTTGTTTTTATAGGCATTTTGGCTGCAGCAAGACGTATAGCTTCTTTAGCAGTTTCTTCAGTCACTCCAGCAACTTCAAACATAATCCGTCCGGGTTTGACTACACATACCCAATATTCTGGGGCTCCCTTACCAGAACCCATACGAGTATCTGCTGGACGTTGGGTAACTGATTTATCTGGAAATATCCGAATCCAAATCTTGCCACCTCTTTTAATGTAGCGATTCATGGCTCTACGACTAGATTCAATCTGTCTAGATGTAATCCAGGCTGGTTCTAGAGCTTGCATAGCAAAGTCTCCGAAGTCAATGTTGGCACCCCTTGTTGCGGGACCAGACATTCTACCCCTTTGAGTTTTACGAAATTTAGTACGTTTAGGACTTAACATAAAATTAACTCTCCCCAACTCCTGAGCGATCTTCAAATTGTGTACGACGGCGTTGCTGGCGGCGGCGTGGTTGTTCCTGTTGGAGTGTTGATTCCTCTCTTCCAGGAATAATTTCTCCTTTAAATACCCACACCTTGACTCCAATTACTCCATAAATAGTTTGGGCAGTTTTATAGGAATAATCAATGTCGGCGCGAAGAGTATGTAGGGGTACTCGCCCCTCTCTTACCCACTCGCTACGAGCAATTTCAGCACCATTAAGACGACCACCAATTTGAACTTTTATCCCTTCAATTCCCGCTCGTTGGGCTCTTTGAATTGCCTGTCTGACTATGCGACGAAAGGAAACGCGACGTTCCAATTGTTGGGCAATATATTCAGCAATGAGAGGAGCTTCAGAATCAACCTTAGCAACTTCCACAACGTTAATCCGAATTTGGCTGGTACCAGACTTCTTAATACTACCTACTTTAGTTAGGTATTCAAATAATCCTTTACGAAGCTGGTCTATACCTGTTCCCTGCCTTCCAACCACAACACCAGGTCGAGCCGTACGAATTTCTATATCAGCTTGATCGGCTTTACGATCAATTAGAATTCTGGAAATTCCGGCACTACTTAGGGTTTTCTCGATATGACGACGAATTTCATAATCTTCTGCAGCTAAGATAGGGTATCTATCAGTATCAGCAAACCATTTGGATAAATGAGGCTGGACAATACCAAGCCGTAAACCAGTTGGATGAATTTTCTGTCCCATAGTTATGATTCCTCCATTGGTTTAACTGTGATGGTGATACTACAGGTGGGCTTAAGAATTTGATAGGCTCTACCCTGTGCTCGAGGTCTAAACCGCTTTAGACTACTTCCCATGTCTGCATAGGCCTGACTAACTACAAGGTTAGCCCGATCAAATCCATTATTATGTTCAGCATTTGCCGCTGCAGACCGTAAAAGTTTTAATATTGGTTCGCAAGCTCGATATGGCATAAACTCAAGTATGATTAGAGCCTCTCTGTAGCTACGACCGCGAATTTGATCGAGTACTCGTCTTACCTTGTGGGGAGACATCCGTATAAACTTAACTATGGCTGGAACTTCATTCTCAGATAAGATCATATATTTTATCTCCTTGCCTTTTTGTCACCTTTAGCGTGACCACGAAATGTACGAGTTAGGGAAAACTCTCCGAGTTTATGTCCAACCATTTGCTCTGTTACAAAGACTGGAACATGCTGTTTCCCATTATGAACAGCGATAGTATGTCCAATCATTTGAGGCAAGATCGTAGAAGCTCTCGACCAAGTTTTAATTACCGTTTTTTCACCCTTAGCATTGAGATTTTCAATTTTAGTAAGGAGACTATCAGCCACAAATGGACCTTTCTTTAACGAACGAGACATAAAAGTATCCTCAAGTCTTGATTAAAAATCATAAATTTGTCAAAAAGTTTGTCAAAACTACTAAGCATTACGTCCTCCTTTACCACGTTTGGAACCCTTGCGGCGACGACGCACAATCAATGAGCTACTAAGTTTTTTCTTCTTCCTAGTCTTATAGCCTAGGGCTGGTTTACCCCAAGGTGTAACTGGTCCAGGACGACCGATTGGAGCACAACCTTCACCACCTCCATGGGGGTGATCCACAGGGTTCATAGCTGAACCACGAACCATTGGGCGGCGATTTTTCCAGCGATTGCGCCCTGCCTTACCCAAGGTGAAGTTACTTTGTTCGGTATTACCTACCTGTCCAATTGTGGCGTAACATTCTCTTCGGATCATTCGTACTTCCCCAGAAGAGAGTTTAAGCGTAACGAAGTTACCTTCTTTTGCGGCAATTTGTGCACCACCACCCGCAGCTCTAATCAACTGCCCACCTTTACCAGGAACCAGTTCGACATTATGAACAATGGTACCTAGGGGAATACTGAATAGTGGCAAGGCATTCCCAACTTCGAGGGGAGCAGATTCACCAGATTGAATAGATGCTCCGACTTGTAGCCCTTTGGGATGAAGGATGTATCGCTTTTCGCCATCTGCGTAGGATACTAAAGCAATACGAGCATTACGGTTGGGATCATATTCAATGGCGAGAACTTCGGCGGGGATACTAGTTTTGTTGCGCTTAAAGTCAATGATACGATAGAGCCGTTTATGACCTCCACCTCGGCGACGACTGGTAATAACTCCTCGGTTATTACGTCCTTGCGCACGGTGAATATGTTTGGTTAGAGATTTTTCTGGTTCTGATTTAGTGATTTCGCTAAAGTCGGATACCGTTAGCCCTCGGGTGCTAGGAGTATAGGGTTTGTATATGCGGATGCCCATTGATTTTTTCCTTATACGTCTGGGAATAGAGTTATTTTGTCGCCTTGAGCAAGGGTCACGATCGCTCTTTTGTATTGAGGTCGTTTGCCAGCAAATTTACCGACACGTCTAGCTTTAGCAGGAAGGGTGTGAGTATTTACAGATTTGACCTTTACTGAAAACAGAGTTTCAACAGCCACCTTGATTTCGATCTTATTGGCGTCAGGAATAACGTCAAAGGTGTATTGATTATTTTCAAGTAAAAGTGTAGCTTTTTCGTTGATTAGGGGACGACGGATCACATCTGGCAGTCTTCTTTGATCAAAAACTTTTTGAAGCTTTCTACCCATGACTTTCTACCTCTTGTTGTACGTTATTTGTGACTTTAGCTGAATAGATAGAGTGAATTTTATCGAGGGCAGTCGCTGTGACAATTAGTTTGTGAGCATTGACTATATCAAAGATATTTAACTGATCAGCTGTAATTAAAACTAAGTTTCTAACGTTGCGAGCAGACAGTTCAATGTTTTCATGCTTTTGATCGGTTATCAAAAGAGTTCTTTTACGTGGCTCTGCACCCCATCGACTTAGAGCATTTACCAAATCTTTGGTTTTTGGCTTTGGTAGTTGCCCATTAAAGTCTTGAACTACTACTAGATCGCTTGCTCTTCCTGCTAGTGCAGTGGTTATGGCTAAGCGTCTTTCCTTGCGATTCATCTTAATGTCAAAATCCCTAGGCTTAGGTCCAAATATAACGCCTCCACCTCTCCACAGGGGCGATCGGTTAGAACCTGCTCTGGCTCTACCAGTACCTTTTTGCTTCCAAGGTTTACGTCCTCCACCTCTAACTTCAGCACGAGTTTTAGTGGATGCAGTGCCTTGACGTTGGTTATTTAGTTGTCTAATCAAAGCTCGGTGAACAATACCATTAGCTGTTGTTTCCTTAGCTGTTTTAAGGTCTAGGCTAATCTCACCAGTATTATTACCATCCCAGTCTTGTACAGTAATCATCTATTTTTCCTTCCTCTTGCCTACAACTTTTGCAGGTACGATATTCACTAATGCTCCAGGTTTACCAGGTAAAGCACCCTTAATTAAAAGTAGGTTCTTTTCCGTATCTACTTGGACAAGAATTAGCTTTTTAGTGGTGATTTGCTTGCCACCCAATCTACCTGCCATGCGCTTACCAGGATAAACCCTACCAGGAGTTGTACCTGCACCAGTAGAACCAGGAGCACGATGATTTTTGGAGCCGTGAGCCATTGGTCCACGCTTAAAGTTATGACGTTTTTGATAGCCTGCGAAACCTTTACCAATACTGGTACCAATTACATCTACTACTTGCCCTTCGGAAAACTGACTAACATTGAGTTCTTGCCCAAGGTGATAGCTGGATGTGTCTGCAACTCGATATTCTTGTAAATGCTTGACTGGCAAAGAGTCGGACTTTTTAAGATGTCCTAATTCTGGCTTTGAAACTAATTTTGCTCTTGTTTGCCCATAGCCAATTTGGATGGCACTGTAGCCTTCTTTGCTAGGAGTTTTAACTTGCGTAATTGTGCATGGACCAGCTTGAACCACTGTGATTGGAACAGCATTACCATTACTGTCAAAGACTTGGGTCATACCAAGTTTTGTACCAAGAATACCAACAGACATGAAAATAATCCTCTTACTTCAATACGAAGATGAATGTAGAACTTTCTGACGTAATGTTTAGAACTTTGGGTAAAGCCTAGCTCTCAGAAACTTAATGCGGTAGGGCTGCGATTTACTACTCACCTGCAAGGACTTAAAAGCACAAACTTTCAGTATCCTTTTTTACACGGAAATTAAATATAGCTTAATTATTAGAGCCTGTCTAGTATTTAATTTGGATTATTTACAACTCTAACTTGAACTAGTTCTATGGCAGTGGTGATCGCTGCTTCTAAACTATCTGATTTGGCAATACCTTTTCCTGCAATATCAAAAGCAGTACCATGATCGGGGGAAGTGCGAATAAATGGGAGTCCAATTGTGGTGTTAACGGCTTGATCAAATGCCAGCAGCTTGACAGGAATTAAGCCTTGATCATGGTATAGGGCTACATAGGCATCATAGCCAAGATGAACTTTATGAGGATTATGCCAAGCTAAATTGGGATTTACCCACAGGGTATCAGGGGGAATTGCCCCGATCAGTTCAAATTTAGAATTACGATCGCTCCATGATTGATGTATGCTCTCGATTAACGGGTTTAGCCATTCCTGTTCTTCCGTACCTAGTTGTCCTTGTTCGCCACTGTGGGGGTTTAGTCCAGAGATCGCCACTTTTGCAGTTGTAAGTTGAAAATCTGTACATAGCGATCGTCTGAGTAATTCTAATTTTTGTTCAATTAACTGCGGGGTTAAAACTTTTGGCACCTGAGCTAAAGGAATATGGACGGTTGCTAGTAAAGTTCTCATTACCCAGTTTGTATGAGGTGATCGGGCGACAAATAACATTCCTGTATCTTTACTACCACTGCGTTCACTTAACAGTTCGGTTTGCCCTGCGTAGTAATGTCCTGCTAATTTCCATGCGGATTTGGCAATGGGGGCGGTGACTATACCTTGAAATTTACCTGTTAGGGTTTGAGCGATCGCTGTATCCAGATAATGAAAACTTGCTTCTCCGCTATTTTGATTGCCTTCACCTAAAGTAATTGGCAGATGGGTATTGGTATCTAATATTTCTAGGGAGTCGGGATCGGCTAGTTGGAGATCATATTTTTTAAGGAGTTGATAGGTGCTAGTAATTACCGAGCGATCGCCAATCACTGTAAAACTAGCAAGATCATGGGAAACTTTTGCCAAAGCCTTAAGCACTATTTCCGTGCCAATGCCTGCAGGGTCGCCAATGGTAATTGCCAATTTGGGTTGAGTCATAGGTCACTTATATAATTGGGGTTTAGATTGAAATTCCTGTAAGCCTGATTTAATGAACAGCTTAGTTGTTTATAATTCTGAGCTTAAAATCTGCCAAATTTAAAACTTTATGTAAGACCTGAATGTAAGACCTGATGAAGGCAGGGGTAAGTTAATAAGTTATTAAGTTAGTTAGTACAGCAGCGATCTCTACCTGATTGCTTGGCATTATAAAGGGCGAGATCGGCAGCTTTAATTAAAATTGAGAACTGATCGGAGGTGGAAGTCAAAGTAGCTATACCTAAGCTTAGGGTCACATAGGGATTAATAGTTGATCGTTCATGTTTAATGCCTAAATCCTTAACAGCCTGTCTGATGTTTTCAGCAACAAAAATTGCCCCATCTCGATTAGTCGTTGGTAAGATAATGCCAAATTCTTCACCACCATACCTTGCCACTAGGTCTCCGGGGCGTTTGATGGTTTGGGCGATCGCTTGGGCAACCTGCTGCAGACATTCATCCCCCATTTGGTGTCCATAGTAATCGTTATAGGGCTTAAAGAAATCAATATCCGCCAAAATTAACGATATGTTTGTTTGCTCTCGACAACTGCGCCGCCACTCTATTTCTAAAAAATGATCGAACTGTCGCCGATTGGGAATTTTGGTTAAATAGTCTAAGGATGCTACTAGTTCTAAATCCATCTCCATAGCTTTGCGATCGCTAATATCCCGCACAAAATCTATAACTAAATTTTCAGTGGACTCGAGTAAAACTGCTCTAACTTCTACGGGAACAACTTTGCCGTCCTTGGTTTGGTGTTGAGCTTCAAAGATTGCAAATTGATCCAGAGCTAATTTTTGGGGAATGTTAATGGGTGGTTTATAACCTTTGGGGGTAATATCCCGTGGCGACATTTGCAGCAATTCTGCTTTGGTGTAACCCAAACTTATACAAGCAGCTTCATTCACTTCAATAAAATTACTGGGTATGCCTTCATGGTTGAAATTATGAATAAATACGGATTCTGCCTTGGCGTCAAATAAAGCCTGATACCTTTTTTCCCCTTCGATTAAGGCGGTTTCGGCTTCCCTGCGATCGCTAATATCACGGGCAAAGGCAATCACAATCGGTTTACCTTCAACAGTTTCTATTTCATGCAGGCTCAGTTCTACAGGGAAAATTCTGCCATCCTTGGTTTGGTGTAAAATTTCTTCGGTTGCATACTTTTGACTACGCAGGGTTTCAATCACCTCCCTTTTGCAAAAGAAATCCTTGGGCATGATGTCACTAGGACTCATATTCAGAAGCTCTGCACGGGTGTATCCTAAGCTTTTACAGGCAGTATCATTAACTTCGATAAATTGGCTAGGTCTTCCTGTTTCTGTAAAACTATTAATAAATACAGCTTCAGATTTATGGTTAAACAGAGCTTGATACCTGATTTTTGCGTCAATGAGGGCAGCTTCTATTTTTTGGCGATCGCTAATATCTCTAACGGCGGTTACGCGAACTGTTTGTCCTTGCCACTGAATAGATTTACCTTGAACCTCCATAGGAAACCTTGAACCATCTCGCTTGATCCCTTCAACTTCGTAGGTATGGGGGTAGTTATTCCTAATGTGTGTTTTAACGATCTCGTGGTATTCAGGCGCAATGTAGTTTAAGCCATTCGTGCCAATTACTTCATGCCGCTCATAGCCCCAGAGTTTGCAGATGGCAGCATTAACATCAACAATTACAAAATTGGTATGAATACATAAACCCTCAAAGGCAACCTCAAATAGTAACTGCACATAGTCATCACAGGTCAGCCCACAATTACTACCAGGTTGTGTTACTTGCGCCAACTGAGCTTTAACATAATTTAATTCTGCTTCTAGCTGCAAAATTTGGTTTCTGTAAAGACTAATGTCAGGCTCAGGCATACAAGAGCGGAAAGCATGTTTTTGTACAGTTATAGTAGAATATAACCTTTTTTTAGTTCGCTGCTGTAATTTTTAGTTTGTTGACTAAATCACTAAGGCGATCGCTGTTAACTCGATAACTTAAAGGATGGGCAATTAATCTGGCGGTACTTTCAAATAAAACTTCGATTTCCACTAAGCCATTTTCTTTGAGGGTTCTACCCGTGGATACTAAGTCCACGATCGCCTCCGACATGCCTGTAATTGGACCTAATTCCACCGAACCATAGAGGGGAATAATTTCTACGGGTAAATCTAGGCTTTGAAAATATTCACGGGCAATTCTTACGGATTTAGAAGCGATGCGGGAATGCGGCGGTAAATCCAGGGCAGAACGATAGGGGCTTTGATTAGAAACAGCGATCGACATCCGACATTTACCAAATCCTAAATCTAGTAACCGTGCCACCTTGGGCATTTTTTCCCGTAAAACATCTTCTCCCACAATTCCAAGCTGTGCCTGTCCATATTCCACATATACCGAAACATCCTGCGCCCTGACTAATAATGCCTGTGCTACGCCTGTGGGATCAGTAATTTGTAATTGCCGACTAGCGGGATCAAGAAAGGCACTAAAGTCTAAACCAACTGATTGAAAAATAGCGATCGAATCTTTGAGTAAAGAGCCTTTGGGCAGTGCAACGGTAATCATGGATAGTAGGAATCAAAATGAGGTCAAGCATACTTACTGATCGATCATACGGGACTGCGATCGCAATATGACTTTCATCTCTAACTTTCATCTGCAACCTCTACAGAATTTACCTTTACACAATTTACTTAAGACTCTCTATAATTAGGTCAATCATAATTAGGTTAATTCCGCATTTTGTCCCTATGATTTGTCACCATGAGTAGATACCGTAAACGCCAAGTCAGTAAAAAGTTTCAAGTTATTTTATTATTGGTGCTAACGGCTGTCTGTTCAATTTTTATTATTGGTTGTGGTTCCCCTGCAGTTAATTCTAGTCGGAGCGATCGCCTCGTCGATTTTATTGTCCAAGACCCCAAAACTTTCAATCCAATTTTGACCACCGATGCTACCAGTTCTGGAGTGCTAGGTTATATTTTTAGCAGCTTACTCAAAACCAATGGACTGACGGCGGAGTTAGAACCAGAATTAGCAGAATCATGGGCAGTTGCTCCCAATGGCTTAGAGGTAACTTTTACATTGCGGGATAACCTAAAATGGTCAGATGGTCAGCCCTTAACCGTTGATGATGTTGTCTTCACTTTTAATCTAATTTTCGATGAGAGGATTCCCACTAGCAGCCGAGATGTCTTGAGAGTTGGCAAAAAGCGAGAATTACCTAAACTAGAAAAGTTGGATGCCCGAAGGATCAAGTTCACTATTTCTGAACCCTTTGCCCCCTTTGTGCGGTATATGGGTGGTACCAGTATTTTACCAAAACATATTTTAGAAAAAACGCTTCAGGAAAATGATGCCGCAGGCAAGCCTAAATTCCTAGAAACGTGGTCGATCAAGACTCCCTTAGATCAGATTGTGGGCAGTGGTTCCTATATGTTTGCTGATTATCGTCCGGGCGAAAGATTTATCTATAAACGCAATCCCAACTACTGGGATCAACCTAAACCATTTATTAAAAATATTGTTCTGCAAATTCTCGATTCTAGTGATACTGCCCTCTTAAAATTCCGCTCTAGGGAGTTAGATATTTTTGATCTTGGTGCCAGAGTCAAAGATTTTCAACTGCTTAAATCCGCCGAGGCAAGGGATAAATTTAAAATCTATAATGGCGGTGCTGCCACGGGGGAACTATTTGTGATGTTTAACCTTAATCAAGGGCGAGACGCAAAGACTAATCAACCCTTCGTGGAACCTAAAAAATCTAAATGGTTTAATGATGTCAATTTCCGTAGAGCGATCGCCCATGCCATAGATCGACAAACGATGGTTACAAATCTCTATGTGGGGTTAGGAGAAGAACAAAATTCCCCAATCTCTGTACCTAGTCCCTACTATTTATCTCCTGCTAAAGGCTTAAAGGTTTACGAATATAATCCTACCAAAGCAAAGAAAATCCTCACGGATGCTGGTTATCGTTATAATTCTCAAAATCAACTATTGGATGCTGACGGAAATTTAGTGAGATTTACCCTACTCACTAATGCTGGTAGTAATCCTGTGCGGGGACAGGTGGGATCGCAAATCAAAAATGATCTGGAAAACATTGGCATTACTGTAGATTTCACGGGCATTGATTTTAATATTCTGGTTGATAAGCTGGATAACTCTAAGCAATGGGATGCCATAATTCTAGGCTTTACAGGTGGGATTGAACCCCACGGCAGTATTAACCTGTGGTCAACTACGGGTAACCTGCACATGTTTAATAAAGGTGCAGATGAAGGACAACCACCCATTCCCGGTTATAAAGTGGCAGATTGGGAAAAGCAAATTGAGAATTTAATGATTGATGCCTCACAACAGGTGGATGAAAATAAGCGCAAGGCAATTTATGCCCAGTTTCAACAATTAGTACAGGAACAATTACCCCTAATTCACTTAGTTACACCGTTATCTCTTTCTGCGGTTCGCGATCGCATTCAAGGCGTGAAGTTTTCCCCCATTGGTGGAGCATTATGGAACCTAGATGAACTGACCTTATCGGCGAATTGACGAAAACTTAAAATTATGGGAAAAGTCTTTATTGTCGGGGCAGGTATTGGTGGGATTGAATATTTAACGCTCAAGGCACATAGGATTCTCAGCACAGCGCAAGTATTAATTTATGATGCCCTTGCCGATCCAAAGCTTCTGGAAATAGTCCCCAAGTCATGTAAGTTAATCCCTGTGGGCAAACGGGGCGGACAGACGGCAATTACCCAGGCAGAAATTAATCAAATTTTAGTTACAGAATGTCTGGCTAATCATTCAGAGAATTATCAAGTAGTAAGGCTAAAAAGTGGTGATCCGATGATCTTTGGGCGGACGGTTTCCGAGGTGACTGCCCTCCATGCTGCAAATTGCGAATTCGAGATTGTGGCGGGGATTTCTTCAGCGATCGCTGCGCCGATGTTGGCAGGTATTCCAGTTACTGATGCCGACTTGAGTTCTTGCTTTAGTGTGTTAACTGGACATGATTTAGAAATTTTGCCTTGGCAGGGTTTAGGACAAATCCCAACCCTAGTGATTCTCATGGGGACAGCTAATTTTTCCAGCCTGTTGGCTAAGTTAAAAGAGTATAAATCCCCAGAAACAGCGATCGCCATAATTCAATGGGCAGGTAGAGCTAATCAACGCATCTGGACAGGTACCTTGGCGGATATTCAGTTAAAACTTCCAACTCAGCTTTCCCCCGCCGTAATTGTTGTGGGTGATGTGGTTAAGTATCATGAATGGCTCTATCAGCCTCTTAAACCTAAGCCCTTAGCAGGAAAAACAATTTTGATTACTAGAGCCGCAGGGCAATCTAGCCAGTTTAGACAACTCCTAGAACATCAAGGCGCAGAAGTTGTGGAAGTACCGACCTTAGTAATTACTCCGCCAGCTAGCTGGGAACCTCTGGATCAGGCGATCGCCCAAATTGGAACCTACAACTGGTTAATTTTAACCTCTGCCAATGCCGTAGAATTCTTCTTCCAACGCCTCCATGCTCATAATTTAGATAGTCGCAGCTTACATCATCTTAAAATTGCTGTGGTTGGTCGCAAAACTGGCGAACTGTTATCAATCCAAGGTCTTATTCCCGACTTAATTCCCTCAGATTTTATTGCCGACTCTCTAGTTGCTAGGTTTCCTGAATGTGTGAACTCAAGGATTTTATTCCCACGGGTACAATCGGGCGGCAGAGAAGTGTTAATTACCGAACTTGAACAGAAAGGGGCAAAAGTTGATGCTGTTCCTGCCTACGAGTCGGGTTGTCCTCAGGATATAGATGAAATTGCATTGCGATCGCTCCAAACTCACCAAATCGATATTCTTACCTTTGCCAGTTCCAAAACCGTTAGAAACTTCCATCAGTTAATTTCTAAAGCCTTACCAGACGAATGGGATCAACTATTAGACTCAGTCCAGATCGCCTCTATTGGCACGCAAACATCGATCGCCTGTAGAGAATTATTAGGTAGAGTCGATATTGAGGCACAGGAATTTACCCTAGAGGGATTAGCTCAAGCAATTGTAAATACTTGCAACTAATACTAGTAGGATCAACTAATGCGATCGCCACTGGTGGGATCAAACAGAAATAAATGCTCTGGCTTAAACTCTACCCATACTGAGTCACCTGCATGCCAAAGCCGATTAGTACGATCCTCTAAATATATAAACTGCTCAGGATCATCAACTAAACAAGTTTTAATCAAAGTTCGATTGCCTAAAGCCTCAACAATCACTATTTTTAAATCTATACGAGTGCCTTGTCCGTGGGGGACTAAAGGCTGTAAATGTTCAGGGCGGATTCCCAATTTTAGCGACTGTCCCTCTGCTGAGATTAACAGCGATCGCATGGTTTCTGGACAATCTATAACTTGACTAGCTCCATTACTGCCACCTGTATTACTATCCACTACAAATGAGTGATTACGATAAACGACGGTCAGAATATTCATGGGAGGACTACCCAAAAATGTGGCAACCATTAAATTCTGGGGGTTATGATAAATTTCGCTACTGCTGCCCACCTGTTGAATTCTGCCCCGATTAAGGACAACTATGCGATCGGCAAGGGTCATAGCTTCAGTCTGATCGTGGGTGACATAAATCATGGTGATACCTAGTTTTTGGTGGAGTAGTTTCAGTTCACCACGGGTGTCATCTCGCAGTTGAGCATCCAAATTAGATAAAGGTTCATCTAGTAAAAATACTTGGGGTTCACGGGCGATCGCTCGACCTAATGCCACCCTTTGCTGTTGTCCTCCCGATAGTTGGGCAGGTTTGCGGGTGAGTAATTGCTCAATGCCCAGAGATGCGGCGACAGTGTGAATGCGTTGATTGATTGCAGTGCGATCGCCAATTTTTCGCATTTTCAACCCAAAACTCAGATTTTCTGCCACCGTCATGTGGGGATAGAGAGCATAGTTCTGAAACACCATAGCCACGTCCCGTTGTCGGGCGGGAATTTGATTGACAAGGCGATCTCCAATATATAAATTGCCAGAGGTTGGTTGTTCTAAGCCAGCGATCATGCGTAAAATCGTAGACTTACCACAGCCTGAAGGTCCGACTAAAACCACAAACTCGCCGTCGGCAATATCTAAGTTAATTGACTCTACTCCATCGGTTGATGACCAACGCTTAAAAATTTTTTCTAATTTAACCTGTGCCATAATTACAGCTTTTTTTGATTAAGAATTACTAATCTATTACTAATCCCAACTACTACTTTAATCTTGAACTCAATTCCTAAACCTATTGAAATTAGTTATAACCACACCAAATCCTTTACAAATCTATATATAATGACCGAGGATTAACCTATACTACGAAAGGAAGTTTCCATTAACTTGGATCAGCTTTCCATTTATATTTTTTGTACAAACTATTTATCCAAACTCTAATCTTTATTAGACATTTTTATTAGATAACTTTAGATAACTTAAGGAGTGTAAACATGCAGCAGACAGGGAAAACCCTGACTGTACCAATTAGTCTAATGGGAGCTCCTCAAGGCTTTAATCCCACTTTATGCCTACTGATTGGTTCTGTTATTCTAGCGATCGCCTCAACTACTGGCTATTGGGTCTGGCATTGGGCGCATTGGCTAGTGTTTATCGCAAATTTTGTTTCTTTATACGTTTTAGGCACAGTTATTCATGATGCTTCCCACGGAGTAGCTCACCGCAATCGCATTGTTAATGCCGCTATGGGACATATTTCTGCCGTATTGCAGGGATTTGTCTATCCTGTATTTACAAGGGTACATATGCAGCACCATGCCAATGTTAATGACCCAGAGAATGATCCCGATCACTTTGTTTCCACAGGCGGACCACTTTGGTTAATTGCCGTGCGATTTTTCTACCATGAAGTATTTTTCTTTCAAAGAAAACTCTGGCGCAAGTATGAATTGGCAGAATGGGGTATTAGCCGATTAATATTGGTATGTGTATTAATTGCAGGGTATGAATTTCACTTTTTAAGCTATATTCTCAATTTCTGGTTTGTCCCAGCTGCAATCATGGGCTTAGCTTTGGGTTTATTTTTTGACTATCTGCCCCACCGACCTTTTAAGGAAACTTCCCGTTGGAAAAATGCCAGAGTTTATCCTAGTGCCTTACTAAATATCCTACTCTTAGGACAGAACTACCATCTTATCCATCATCTGTGGCCCTCTGTCCCTTGGTATAACTATAAAAGTGCCTACAGTCAAATGAAGCCGTTACTAGATGCTAATGATGCCCCCCAAAGCCTAGGACTACTAAAGCTTAATGATTTTGGTGGATTTTTATACGATATATTCCTAGGAATTAGGTTTCACGGGCATAAGTAGTATGACTATTCGGCGGCAGGTTTATCTACTTCATTAAATTCATTAATCTGCTCTGGGTTTGAGAGGGAAAAGCTATTACCAAAAGCTGAATCAAGTTTCATCCGAGTTTCCATTTGGCTTAAAAAATAGCCTGTCATCATCGCTGACCCAATCAGATTAGCGAGATTTTCATGGGTGGTGGTTATAGAGACCTGAAACTGCTGCGGTGGCAACATTCCCACTAAACCTTGAATATTATGATTAATAATTTGGCGAATTTCTGGACTAACGCCTTTTGCCGCTAACTCAATAGCTTCTGGAGATTGACTTTTTAAGTATGTTAGTAAGGCATTATTAGAACCTGTATCTTGAATTTCAAACATTTTGGATAGTTCCTCGGTTAGAGTTCATAAAGATTCATATATTCTGGCACTGCGATCGCTAAACTTGGGGAAGAAAACCGATCTAACTATGAGGCGATCACCCTAAACTCTCTCTCAACCTAATGCAGAATTTAAGGCAGAATTGTAGGTAATATCGGCTCACTGACTTAGGAACTATCGGCACTATGGACAACAATAATCTACTCAAGCAACTTTTAATGATTGGGGTTGGTACTACTTCTTTAATGGTAGAGAAACTGAAAGAAGTTGCCGATGAATATGTCAAAGATGGCAAAATTAACTCGGATCAAGCTTCGGAATTTATTAATGACTTTGCTGATCGCTTTAAGTCAGAACAGGTAAATTTTGAAACCCTAATTCAAAAGCAAATTCGCAATACCCTACAGGACTTAGGTGTGCCAAGACAAAATGAGGTGGATGAACTGAGAGGGCGGATCGATCGCCTAGAACGACAGGTCAGAGAGTTGGAGAATAAAAATTGGCGTTAGGTACACTTTATTTAGTAGGAACTCCCATCGGTAACCTTGAGGACATGACCATGCGGGCGATCAAGACCCTACAAAATGTCGATCTAATTGCCGCCGAGGATACTCGCCATACGGGTAAACTCCTACATCACTTTCAGATTCAAACTCCGCAAATTAGTTATCACAGTCATAATAGTCAAGGTCGCATTCCTGAACTTTTAGCCCTTTTACAGGAAGGTAAAAATATTGCAGTTGTGAGTGATGCAGGGATGCCCAGTATTTCTGATCCGGGGTTAGAGATTGTTCAAGCCTGCATAGGAGCAAATATTGCCGTAATTCCAATTCCTGGAGTTAGTGCCTGTACCACAGCTTTGGTGGCTTCAGGTTTGGGGACTAGCAGTTTTACCTTTGCTGGTTTTTTAGCAACAGATTCCCAATTACGGCGATCGCAACTAGAACAACTGGGACTGGAACCACGCACCATGATTTTGTATGAAGCTCCCCATAGGCTAATTAAAACTCTACAAGACTTGATCAATGCTTTAGGTGAAAATCGGCAAATCGTGATCGGCAGAGAATTAACCAAGCTCCATGAGGAATTTTGGCGAGGAAATTTATTAGAGGCGATCTCCCACTATCGTAATCATGCTCCCAGAGGCGAATTTACCCTAGTTATAGCGGGACTACCTATTAGTGATACCAAAGTGTGGACAGAAATGCAGCTTAAATCAGAACTCATAGCAATTATGGCAGATGGCATATCGCGATCGCAGGCAAGTCGGCAACTAGCAGAAGTGACAAAATTACCCCGCCGTCAGCTTTATCAAATTGCTTTGACTATTAGCTCAGTAGAGTAGTAGCTCAGAACGTGATCAAGCAGCTAATATTTAAGTTTTTCTTTAGATATTTGCAATGGGATTAGATAAATATGTTGCAAACCGCTCAACATTATGTTACATTTCTTAGTGTTAACAAATTAACAGAGCTAAAAAATATGTCAGACGATAATCGTAACGCTTGGACTTTTGGATTTACTAACGGTGCTGAAAACTGGAACGGTCGTCTTGCTATGATCGGCTTCGTAGCTGCGATCGCTGTTGAATTGATAACTGGACAAGGTGTTCTTCACTTTTGGGGAATTATCTAGTATTAAGTTTATAACTAGGATTCAAGGTTCTTACTGACAACAGTGAGAGCCTGTTTTTGTCTGCTATGGTTATGGTGTAGCGTAATTCTTAAATTTAGCCAATGCCTAACACCACACTTTATTTACAAAAGATTTCGGCACAGTCCTACCAAAGTATCCCGATCTTGCAATCAACTGGGAATGTCGGTGTGATTAAGGTTATAACTCAGCTTAAAAGAACTACTAATCTCTGCCAAAAAGCGATTGCCCAAGAACGAAGAAATGCCTATCAAGCTCGGAGAAATACCATGCAAAATCGCTGCCCAGTTTAAGTGCAGTTGTAATAAATATTAGCCTTGAGCAAATTCAATTTTGTAGCGTAAATATAACTCGTTTTCATGATGATAGAGCGATCGCAATTCTAAATCAGGCAAAACTCCAAGGGCATCTGATAATCCATAGTCATTTCCGCCCAAAATCGAGGTATTTTTGATCCCGCCCACTAACTTAGGACATAAAGTTAAAAATATCTCATCACTCCAACCGTGGGAAATAAATTCGTAGTTCACACTGGCACCACCCTCTACCATAAGTCTTTTTACAGAAAATCGCTGCCATAGGAAATCTAACATCCCTGCTATACCTGTATCTGACAGTCTAAATACCTGTGCTTTCTCTGCCAATAGTTTCTCTGCCTCTAAACTAGCTGGTACCCCAAGAAATACAATCCGTAATTCTTTGCCTGCCTGCCAAAAACGATGATCTAAGGGTAAATTTCCACTATTACTAATCACAATGCCTAAGGGCTGCCCTGAAAAGTTTTGCCATCTCTCATCTAAAAGCTCTGGGGGTATGGTCGGAATAAATGGATCAACCCTTAGAGTTTCCCCACCCACTAAAACCGCATCTACTTGCGATCGCAGACGGTTCATGATTTTCCGATCCATTCTTGATCCTAAGCCTGTCAGTTCACCGTGATTAGTCGTAGCTTTGCCATCAACACTAGACACCATATTAAAAATGATGTAAGGGCGGGTATAAACTTGAGATTGGTACTCAAACTTGATTCCGTCAGTGGGGAATGCTAAATCCGCAAATGAATATACCTGATCGGGAACTAACTGAGCATGGGATAGATAATTATCAAGTAGATTAGGCATAAAACTCTAAAGTTTATAGTCTCTGCAAGAGAGTGTGGAGATATAACCTAAATATAGGTTTGTTTTTGCAAATTTAGCTCTTTTTACAATTCAGTTTACAAATTCAGTCAGTTGTTCGATAGTTCGAGAATATTGTCTATGATTCCGAAAATTTTGCTAAACTAATCGAGTACATGAAAGCTCCAAATTTATAAGAGTAAAGTCTATGTCCATAGGTACTTCTCAACTTCTAGAATCCCTTAAATGGCGGTATGCAACGAAAAAATTTGATCCTAATCAAGTTATCCCTGAGTCCAAATGGGAGGCATTAAGTGAATCTTTACTTTTGACCCCTTCTTCTTATGGCTTACAACCTTGGAAATTTTTGGTAATTACTAATCCTGAGATTAAAGCACAGCTGAAGCCTGTATCATGGAATCAATCCCAAGTAACTGATTGTTCACATTTTGTGGTGTTTACGATCAAGAAAAATTTGACTACTGATCATGTTGATAGTTTTATCAAAAGAACAGCAGAAGTACGAGGTGTTGCTCCAGAGTCTTTGAGTGGCTATCGTAATATCATAGTCAGTGATGTGGTAAATGGACCTAGAAGTCTGACTGTAAATGAGTGGGCAACTCGACAGGTATATATTGCCTTGGGTAACTTTATGACGGCTGCCGCTCTTGTGGGTGTGGATACCTGCCCTATGGAAGGCATAGAGCCAGCTAATTATGATAAGGTGCTGGAACTGCCTACTAAGGGTTATGCCACGGTGGTAGCCTGTGCAGCTGGGTATCGTGCCAGTGATGATAAGTATGCTGAATTGGCAAAGGTGCGCTTTCCTATTTCTGATGTGATTGAAACCCTAGCTTAATTACAATTACGATCAGTTCCCAGCACTTGATCAAACCTAAGTCTTCACAGGTTTACTTAGTCTAGTTTGCCTTCCACTCTGGCATTAAATCCATAGACTTCTCGAAGACCTGCATAGGGTACTATGATAATTTCCTTTTGATCTCCCGGTTCAAAGCGAACAGCAGTGCCAGCAGGAATGTTTAAACGTTTTCCTTTGGCAATTTCTCGCTCGAATTCTAGGGCATCATTAACTTCATAAAAATGAAAATGTGATCCAACTTGGATGGGGCGATCGCCTGTATTTGCCACGGTTAGTCTGGTAGTGGGGCGATCGGCATTGAGGATTATTTCTCCTACTTCGACAAAGTATTCACCGGGAATCATAGTTTTTACTGGTTTTAATTAGTTGTAATTAATGGAAAGCAGTATATCAGGGAAGCCACTCAGGATGGGTACCGAGAATTTCAGGAAAGCGATCGGATAACTGGCTTTTAGATGTAACTTGAGCAATTTTATTTTCAGAATTCTCCGTTGGATTTTCACTTAATACCCTATCTTTATGATTAGGATTATTAGACAAGTTATCAGGCAGAGCCAGAAAATCGATCTTAGTTCTTGGACTAAAGGGATTAGCTGATGCCTCTAACGCTTGATTAAATAGCAGCGCTGTATCATCGGGGGCAAGGCTGAGCTTAGTATCTCTTTGCCATAGTGGGAGATTTTGTAATCTTTGTAATTGACCAGTTTTAAGATTAATGGTGCCGATATATGGAGTTTCTTGATAGCTAGTTGCGGTTTGTTTAACATCGGTAAAGATGCCATAAATATTTTGCTTAGCCCGATCAAATTCGGCGGATAGAATCGATCCCTTAGTTTTCAAAATTTCAGTTTGCACTCCCTGATTTGTGACTCGAAATAGCGATCGCGTGTAATCTTTGTTGTACTTTACCATTACTGCCTCTGCCCCATCCTTACTGAAGCTCAAAACCGTACCAAATCTGGGTAAAAAATCTAAAGGGGTACCGCCTTCCTGTAAAGGTAATATCGCTACACCTTCCCCCTGGGCGATCGCTACGGATTCATTATCTGGGGCAATTAAAAAATCTCCACCTGGTTGATTATCTAAGGATTTTGGTTCTTCTCCATCCCGAATTACCCATAGCCCATATTGTCCGATTTTAACTCGACTTAATCTTTGTACCACGATCGCCTTACCATCACTAGACAGATCAAATTTTAGATTTTGGAAATCTCCTGAATCCAAAACTAGTTTAGGCTTATTGACTTCATTGCTAGAAGATAGGCTAACTGTATAAAGTCTTTGTTCTAACGGATTAATAAACCCAGAGGTTTTAGGTACAGCCGAGAATAAGATTTTGGAGCGATCGCTATAGATTCTGAAGTCTAAAATCGTTAGGTTAGCAGGAGTTAAAATTTGTTTGGTATTTTTAGGTAGATCATAAATAACTAAACGCCCGATCTCATCTGCGGATAAGCCAATGTAGGCAAAAGCAGGATCAGGTGTAGAGAAACTACTATTAAAGGGTTTAATTACAGACTTACTGGCAAAGGCATCGTGGGCATTGTCTAGGGTGAGTTTATAGGTTTGACCATAGATAAGAGGAGTGGTAACCGTATAAGCCATTTTTCGTCCTGACCAACTAAATTTACCCCCTACAGGTGGCTCTAGTTTTAGGTGCTGCTCCACACTTTGATGCGCCATCGGACGACTAAAGGTAATGGTAAAAGCCTGATCATTGGCACTAATCTGCTGCTGATCCCAGCTAAAATTACGCACATAGGGAACAGTTTGATCACCATTGAGAAGTAATAACCCAATTAATACAGTCAAAACTGCAATTAAAGCGATCGCCAATCGATCTAGGGGCTGCCATCGCCTAAATTCCATAATTAGCTTACAACTTCAGCAATTTCAATCACCTTGTCATCAAAATCTTTAACTAAAAACTGGAGGGGCTTTTCACTGCGAATTTTATGCTTGATTCCTCGCATTTGAATCCGTAATAGTACCTGTTCCACGCAGTCCCGATTAAAACACATGTGACGGTCTCGATTGCGATCGCCCTGATTAGCACCCGGAACAATATGTAGTTGCGTATTCTTTTTTAGCTGGTACCAGAGTCCTTCAGGTTTAATTTTGCGACTGCGGCGACCTTCATTGGGTAAATAAATGGGATCAATCGTAGTACTAAGGGTCTGCTCATAACCGTAATAATGCAGCGGTATATCAGCGATCGGTAATTCTAGCTGACTTTCATAAAAGATTCTGGCTTGCTCCAAGTCCGACACCATCACCGTATGTACCTTAGGCGCACTACTTAAAAACATCCACATGGCGACACCGTAAGCACCCAAAAGCATGATCATTATGGCTTGAGTTGAAAACAGCGAATCAATTCCTTCCATAGTCTTTAGTCTTTTATTGTCATTCGCAGAAATTTACTGGCTAATATTCTAACTTGTCTTTAACTTGTTAAAGCTAATTCTAGGCAGAATGCTGAAACAGGCTATTCAAGTACACTTTAGCTGCACTGCGATAGCTTCTGGATGAGTTGACGGTCTCACAGTTCCCATTTTGCAATAGAAACAAAGATAAGGCAGCAGCAAATACTCGATCTTGATCCCAGTCGGGGTGCGTTTCAAGATAGTTTTTTAGAGTTTCATGGAGTTCTTCAGGGATTTCCGCCAAAATGCTGACATTAGAATTCATAATGATGACTTGGACTTAATGGGCTAATAGGCTTTACATTTTGTGGCTTATTATCGGGCTTGTCAATGCGATCGCCTAGTAGGATTTTAGAGCTTTTTAGGGGACTTGACAGCTTATAATCGATATTTTCAAGCTGTTATTGTTACATTTGGCAATAATTTTCATGCTTTACATTGTTTTCCCCAACCCTGATCGCACTTTCCCCTTAGCCCATAGCTAGCATCAGATCATCAAATTTAGACCTGTGGAAACCCATGGTTAACCTGTGGAAAACTTTGCTAAAGTTGTGGAAAACTCTGTGGAAAATTATTTTCAGAAATATCTAAAAATTTATTTTGGCAGTGATGGGATTGTTAACACTTGCTAACTTTTAACTCAATCTTGGTATATTTTTGGAATATTTCAATAATCTGGTAGGTACCAAAGCAGATCGGTATTGGATCAAATCTAAAATCAAGTGCGGGTTTGGGTAATGGCAACCTGTGACTTGAACATATCAATATTAGTGGCGGGTGCTAGGCAGGCTAATCCTCTACATACCATAGCGATCGCTCTTTGGGGTAACTCATTCACCTCTTGCAGTATAATCACAGGATTGTAATTAGCTTGAAGCTCTAGGTATAGTTTTTTAGTGGTGCGGACAAGGGTTTGGTTATACCACCAATCAAGGGCTGTGATTAAACTAGGGACACCAATTGGACTATTAGCGATCGCCCCTGCATATACCTGAAGGGCTTTTTCTGCTCGATCCAAATATTCTAAATTTTCTGTAAGTAAGCTCAACCGAATTAAATTAGCGATCGCAATGCCATTAGCAGCAGGGGTAGCATTATCCATGTAGGTTTTTTCTCGAATTAGCAGATCGGGATTGATATCCGTATTAAAATAGCCGCCGTGATCGGCATCCCACAGATATTGATCAAACTCCGCCTGTACCCGTATGGCATGATTAAGGTAAATACTATTAGGGCAGGCTTGGGTAAGGTCTAAAAGTGCCTTGATCAATAAAGCATAATCCTCTGAATGTCCCAAAACCGCAGGATTACCGCCATAGTTAACTCGATGCAGTCTAGTTTTAAGGTTGGCAGTTTGGGTTTGAGGCGGAACTTGCCATTGATTTTGCAAAATGAATGTGATCGCATTTACGGCTAATTGACGATAAATTTCCTGATCAAATACTATATATGCCCGTATTAAACCTGAAATCATCAACGCATTCCAAGCCACAATCATTTTGGGATCGGTAACTGGGGGAACTCGACCTTGCCAAATCCGATTTTTAATAGCTTGGCGATCGCAGGCGGGAGGAAAGATATCCGTTCGTGCTAAATTTTGACCGTAGCGATGATTAAATAGCTTATCCAAGGCTGATTCCGTGTTAGATGATAACCGCGATCCATATCTGCGTTTTAGAACATTATTACCCTCAAAATTACCTGCGGGCGTGATTGTAAATTCCTTTGTTAGAGCTTGGAGTTCTGATTTTGTCAAAATTCGCTCTAGTTCTTGATAACTCCATACCCAAAATTTTCCTTCTCGCCCTTCGCTATCGGCATCTTGGGAAGCATAAAAATATCCCTCTTCAGCAGTCATTTCCCTTTGCAACCATTCCACAGTGCGAGCAATTGCCACTTTGATGCCATCTTCCTTTATCCCTGCAGACCAAAGATTTGCCAGATATTCCATAATCTGTCCGTTATCGTAGAGCATTTTCTCAAAGTGCGGTACAGTCCAATCTGAATCGACGGTATAGCGATGCCATCCTCCTGCCACATGATCAAAAATTCCGCCCAAAGCTAAATCTAATCCTCTCTGCTTCGCTTTACTTCCTAAAATATCCGCATCCTGAAATCGACTGCGACGTAGGACTAAATCAGCATAGGGAATCATCGGAAAACAATTTCCCTGTCCCCGATTCTGCACAACTTCACTACATTTCTGCACTCCCAGATTTAAAATCTCCTGTGGGGGAATAGGTGACGGCTGGAGTTGGTTAATAGCCTGCAAATTTTGCATAATCTGCGACTTATAGGTTAGTAGTTCTTGCCGTTTATTTGTATAGGTCTGATGCAAAGATTGTAAAACCCGCAGAAAACTAGGTCTACCATAGCGAGCTTCAATGGGAAAGTAGGTACCACCATAGAAAGGAATTAAATCATCGGGGGTTAAAAACATATTGAGGGGCCAGCCGCCATTTTCCCCCATAATTTGCAACGCCTGCATATAAATGCTATCCAGATCAGGGCGTTCCTCTCGATCAACTTTAATCGCAATGAAGTGTTCGTTAATATAGTTGGCAATCACGGTATCGGAAAATGCCTCTTCTTCCATCACCGTACACCAGTGACAGCTAGAGTAGCCTATGGATAGAAATATTAACTTGTCCTGAGATCGCGCCAATTCCAAAGCCTGATCGCACCAATACCACCAGTTAATTGGATTTTCCGCATGTTTCCGCAAATAAAGACTTTGGGTTTCCGCAAGATGATTCATGAATTCAATCCTCATGAGATGAAAATGAAAGGGAAAAACTCCTTAAACCCATCCCATCTCCACCGCTTGATTATAAAATTTGCGATATGCCAGTTCTAAAGCATCCGAGGGTGCATGAATTTCGACTGTGAGGTCATCGGGTGCTGCCCCTGCCTGAATTTTGACAGCTTGATTATCTTGAACAAAGGTTTTGACCACATCTCGCCGCATAAAGCCATCCACTAAAGGGGTCAGAATAAAATTACGGATATGTAGCCATTTGGTAATAGTTTGGCGATCGCTTACAGGTAGATGCACCAAGAATAATACAAACTGAAACCTGCCAAATTGTAAATCTACCCTAGAGACATTAGGCATATAAAAAGTCGCCCTAAAAATGCCATCGGGCGGATCGTTACCCAAAATAAATTTAAGTGAGTAAGCTGGTTTAGTTTCAAAGGTAATAAAACCACTGGCACTCCATGCCCCCGACTCTAGTTTATATGCCTGTACTGCAGGTGAATCCTTACGCCCAAAGGCACTGGCATGGACAAAGGGAGCATGAGCCATATCAATGGTATTGGCAATAACTCGACTGTAATGACCTTCCCAATTAAAATCTCCGTGGATACTCCGCCAACCGGCTTGATCAAACTCGGGCAATATGGGAATTGAAGGGCATTCTTCTGGTGGTAAGTCTCCCCAAAAAAGCCAAATCAAACCATACTTTTCTTGAACTGGATAGGACTGTAATTTTGCCCGTCGGGGAATCACTACACCGGGTTGATTAGCAGGAATAAGACTACAAGCACCGTTAGATTCATATTTCCAGCCGTGATAGGGACAATGAATACAATCACCTTCCACCCAACCTGCACCTAGGTCTGTACCCCTATGTACACAACGTCCATCTAGGGCGATCGCCTGTCCATTACTACCGCGATAAAGTACCAAGTCATGCCCCATAAACGTTATAGATTTGGGCTTAGTAGAAACACTGGCACTATGCTCAATGCCATACCAGAAATTTTTGAGTATTTTGGTCTGAGATGTCGTTTGCGAAGTATCAATTTGTGGGGGTTGAGTGCTTGCTACCATCGGAATTAAATAGAGAATTAAATAAAGATTAATTTTTACAGTTAATTTTGGAATTACGTTAGCAGCAATTCTAATGCAGCAATTTTAAGTTTGTGGAATTTCTTAAGAGTTTTGTAGCGATCGCTATTTATTCATAATTTCTTAATGATTTATTGTTTAAACTTGCTAGTTATTTTTGATTTGCAATTCGTTACAAAAAGTATTGTTTCTTTAATATAAAAATTAAGATTTAAAGCTGAGAAATAGCTATTACTAGGCAAATTTGGCAAAAATGTAATGAAAATATAAAGTTTATTTTTTTTGTGATTCTTGATATTGCTTAAAAATTGATTGATAAGGTATAAAGCAATAGTTCCCAGATTTTACAAAATTTAAGGATTAAACATGGCAGCGGTTCTTTTTCCAATTTTTACTATATGCCATCTAGTTCTTTTGGGTTGGACTTTCTTACTCTATCAGCAGTCCCATCAACTAGGTCTGGTTGTTTTGATGATTATTATTGTAGCTATTACCTACGATAACTTTATTGTCAGCATCGGGCGATGGATTGGGGAAGGAGAAATATTGCTGTTGCTGAGTCAGCCTCGTTTTTTTGGTCATGTTCTTTTAACTCCGCTTTCCGTAATTGCTGCCTTTAGTTTTTGCTATCAATCGGGTTTAGGATGGGCATCTCAGCCAGTTATCGTAGTGGGGGTATGGTTGGCAACACTCGTATTAATTACAGCCGAAGTTTTAACCTACTACAAAGAGTTTAAGCCCAAGGCGGTTTGGGATCATGCCATCCTCCGCTACACCAATAGTGCTTACAAATGCCTTCCCGTAGCATCGATTATAACGACAATTATTGTGGGGATTATTGGTGGGCTGATCTGGCAACAATTAGGATTTCCCTGGTTATTTGTATCTAGCCTAGTTATGTTTATTGGCGGCGCAATTCCCCAGAAGGTGTCAGGAGCTATTTTGTGTTCAGGGGTCGAAGTTATCCTGATTGCAGGCTTCTGTACTACAGCTAATCAGATTCAAGCACAAATTAGTATGGAAAATTATCTGTTGTGATCATTAAACCCATTAAATTAAATTCACTTAATTAAATAATTATTGAAAATACTGACAAAAATAATGACTAATTCCTTAGTGCCTGTAAGTGTACTGATCTTTTTTTTAAGTGGTTTTGTTTTACCCTTAGTAAGACTATGGTTGCAAACTGGAACCTTTGCCATGGCATTTAGCCGTAACCGTGATCCGATTCAAAAACTAGTGGGAGCAGCGATCGCCTTTTACATGACCGCTTTTTGTGTTTGGGCAATTTTCTATGCAGTTCTAGGTGATTCAGCTTTAGGAGTATGGGAACTACCTGTAACAATTCAAAGTATCGGTTGGGTAGTTTTAAGCTTAGGTCTAGGGTTGACAATTACAGGACAGGCACAAATGGGGTTATCGTGGCGGATGGGAGTTGATCCGCAACCCACTGGATTAGTAACAAGTGGCTTATTTCAATTTAGCCGTAATCCCATTTACACAGGCATGCTTACCACTTTAGGGGCATATTTACTTTTAACTCCCTGCCCTTGGCTAGTGATGGGTTGGTGTCAATTTACTTTATTAATTTCTCTGCAAACTCGTTACGAAGAAGCAGCCTTAATTAAGGTGCATGGCGATCGCTATCTGCAATATGCCGCTACAGTTGGGCGTTTTTTTCCCAATATTGGAACATTAGAAGTAGTAGAAACTCCCAGCGTAATTTAGTTGAGCAGCACCACAGTTATTCGGATTGTTTACCCAAGGTGATTAATCCTCCTACTAAAGATGTAGAATCATGAAGCGATTGTTAAGCCGTATTTAGACTCATGAATTACTCTGTAGAGTTAATTTTAGCTGTTGTTTCCATAGTCATAGCCGAAGTTATTCGTGACTTATATCACATTGCTGGTCACTACTGGCAGCCCCTTCAAGCAGGGCATCTTTTACACCATAAAGCCTATCGCGCTGATCTAAGTATGGTTAGCATTGAAGCATACCGTCAGGCACAGTGGCATAATGACGTTCCTGAAGCTATGGTAATGGTGATCTTGACAGGGGCGATCGCCTATTTAGGTTACTGGTTCGGGCAGAGTTACGGTTTAGTAATTGGCTGTCTTTATTCTTTATTATTTCTCACTACTAGTATCGCTAGGGCAGGAGGATGGTTGCTGGCGACGGATTTAACCCATAAACCCGGAGATTTAACCACAATTCCAACGGAGTGGACAGTAAACCGCACCTATCACTGGCGGCATCATTTTGATCGCGGCGAGGCATATTTTTGCAGTACCTTTACATTAATAGATAAGCTTTTAGGTACAGCTTTGGCATTAAAAGGTAAAACTATCGCTGTGACTGGTGCCAATGGGTCTTTGGGGCGATCGCTTGTAGCTCAGTTACAAACTCAAGGAGCAAGGGTGATTGCTTTAACTAGTAGTGACCCTAAATTTGGCGAGAAATTCGGCGAAAATGTGGAAGTAGTTAAATGGTCAGTGGGTCACGAAGCGGAATTAACTCAACGCTTACAAAAAGTTGATATTTTAATTATTAATCATGGTGCTAATGCCCACGGAGATCGCACCCCTGAGGCAATTCAAAAATCCTTTGAGATTAATACATTCTCGGCATGGAGACTGATGGAGATATTTTTTGAGACGGTACAGCAATCCAAACATAAAGCACTGAAAGAAGTCTGGATCAATACCTCTGAAGCTGAAGTCAATCCTGCATTTAGTCCTTTGTATGAGATGTCTAAGCGTACCCTGGGTGATCTAATTACCCTACGGCGGTTAGATGCGCCCTGTGTAGTGCGTAAGTTAGTATTAGGGGCATTTAAAAGTAATCTCAACCCCATTGGTATTATGTCTCCCGATTTTGTGGCTTGGGCGATTTTAGGACTGGCAAAACGAGATTTTCGAGATATTATTGTCACCTTTAATCCTTTTACCTATTTAATTTTCCCGATTAAAGAATTGGGGCGATCGCTATATTTTCGTTTATTTTCCAAAGATGCTCCCCCTAGTCACCTTTCCCATGGAGTAAACCGTGAATCCCATTACTGAATTTGATCAAGTTCGAGCATTTATTCGCCAAGTTGGACAAAAGGCAAAACAACTACGCCAAGATAAGTTCGAGGTGATCCAAAAGGGGCATTTAGATTATGTGACTACGGTCGATCGCACTATCGATCAAATTTGTACGGCTCAATTTCAAGCATGGTTCCCTGACGATGGCATCATTACCGAAGAAAATCCCGACTCAATGCAGATTTGGCAGCAAGATCATGATCGTCTGTGGTTGATTGATCCCATTGATGGTACCGATGATTTTATTGCTGGTGGCGAAAACTATGCGGTCATGGTGGGTTTATTAGAACATAATCAGCCAAGTATGGGTTGGATCTATGCCCCAGAACGAGATTTGATGTTTTATGGTGGCAGTGCGATCGGGGGGCTATTTACCCAAACGGGAGATAACTACCCCATTCAGCTTATTCCGAAAACTCCGCCTTTGCGCGATCGCCACAGGTTATTAATCGGGGACAAAGATCAACGTAAATATGGTGAAGAAATCCAAAACTTAGCTCCTGAAACTGAATTCTATAATATGGGCGGATTTGGCTTAAAGGTCATGGAAGTGCTGATGGGTAATACCGAACTATATTTTTATCTCAATCGGCGGGTGAAACTATGGGATACCGTGGCACCGATGGCAATGGCAAAATTTGCAAGTGTAACTGTCTGTGATTTAGATGGGGCAGTAATTCAATATCAGCCCGATGTCATTGATCCAGTTAATTTGGCACATCAACAGGATGTGGTGGTGGGATGGTCACAGTATGTGGATTTATATTTACCCAAATTAGTGCAGGTATTAGCCAAGTTTAAGTAATGCCTCCACAATTTCAGAGTTAGCAGGGGGTAAGGCGTATTCATGTAGTTCATGCAAACCTACCCACCTGATCTCGGCACATTCTAAAGCTTGAGGCTCACCACTAATATAGCCTGCCTGATGCACAATTAGATTTAAGGAAAAATGATCGCCATAGTTTTGTTCTACGGTGACTAAATGCTCATGCACTACAATCTCAATGCCTAATTCTTCACGGATTTCACGATGGATACAGGCGATCGCATCTTCATTTTCCTCAAGTTTGCCACCTGGAAATTCCCAAAAACCACCAAATTCGCCTTTGGGTAAGCGTTTATCAATTAAAATCTTAGAGCGATCGCTATTCCAGATGATTGCTACTCCAACTCGTACAATTTTCTTTGCCATTAACCCTAAGATGCTTCTACCCAAATTTTAGTTTAAATCTGTCTTGCTAAACTATAATTGCTCCTCACTTTAATGATTTAGTCTTATTCAAGCTTTATTAAAAAAAATTTTACGCAAGAAAAAGGAAGACTAATTAACTTAATCTTCCCAACGTTCTAATATTAAAGTCTCAATATGTATGAAAAAATTTAGAACAACCCTAAGGTTAACGATTTATCAATTGGTAAGGTAGCACCGATACCGAGATATAAGGTGAAAGCTGTACCAAAGAGAAATACTGCCATTGCCACCGGGCGGCGGAAGGGGTTTTGAAACTTATTGACATTTTCTATAAAGGGTACAACCAGTAAACCTAGGGGTACAGCCGTCATCAGAAATACACCTAAAAGTTTATTAGGTACAGTACGCAAAATTTGAAAAACAGGATATAAGTACCATTCGGGTAAAATCTCTAAAGGCGTAGCAAAGGGATTAGCAGGCTCGCCAATCATAGCGGGATCAAGAACAGCCAAACCAACACACAAAGCGATCGAGCCCGAAATTACCACAGGAAAAATATAAAGTAAATCATTGGGCCAAGCAGGCTCACCATAATAGTTATGACCCATGTTTTTAGCTAATTTAGCCAAAAGTACTGGATCATTCAAATCTGGTAGTTTTTCGATTTTGGACATAAAAATTCTCCATTTGAACTAAATTATAGCTAAAAACTACAAAGGACCAGAAATCCCTTGTTTACGAATCATCAGAAAGTGTAACAACATGAATACAGCAATTAACCAAGGTAATACAAAGGTATGGAGACTGTAATAACGTGTTAATGTGCCTTGTCCCACACTAGCTCCACCTCTAAGTAGTTCAGTTAGTGTACCGCCAACTATAGGGATTGCTTCTGGTACCCCAGATACAATTTTTACTGCCCAGTAGCCAATTTGATCCCAAGGTAGGGAATATCCTGTTACCCCAAAGGAAACAGTAATAACTGCAAGAATTACGCCTGTTACCCAAGTTAACTCACGGGGTTTCTTAAATCCACCAGTTAAATAAACTCGGAAAGTATGCAAGATCATCATCAACACCATCATACTGGCTGACCAGCGATGAATAGAACGAATTAACCATCCAAAATTAACTTCGGTCATGATGTAGCGAACGGAATCAAATGCTTCTTCCACAGTGGGCTTGTAGTAAAAGGTCATGGCAAACCCTGTAGCAAATTGAATTAAAAAGCAAGTGAGGGTAATTCCACCCAAACAATAAAAAATATTAACGTGAGGAGGAACGTATTTGCTCGTAACATCCTCAGCTAGAGCACCTATTTCTAGTCGCTCATCGAACCATTCATAAACTTTACTCATGAACTTAAAATTGCAGTAGTTTGTACTTAAAATATTAACACTAATTCACAATCTCAAGTTAATGACAACGATCCCTAAGCCAAGTGCTTGTAGCGTCAGCGATCGCCCCATCACTAATATCTTGAATAGGAGCATTACCAGTTTTAGTAAAAGCCATTGCTAACCGCCATCCTTTCTCTGTCTTCACTATAAATAACCAGTAGGGATGAGTCTCACTTTTAGTTTGCCCGACTTTCCCACTTAAGACAGATATAAACATTTGTGAGGGCGAAGGTAAATTCCTATCACCAGTTACTAAGGGTAAGGGATTAAGGTCTGGTAAGCTCGCAACTATAGCTTGCTGATTAATTTTTAGCCTGGTGTAGGTACGATTTAGATAGCTTGGTAAGTCTTGACTAAGGGAGATCGCTAAATCCTGAAAAGAATCTGGACATTTACTAGAAGTATCCCCATGAGCAGGTAATACCCATAATAGAGAATAAACAACTAAAAATAACCTATAGAATCGCCTCATTTTAAGTAAAAATTAAGTGCAATTGAGGTACAAACTAGTGATATTCACTTGATTCAATAATTTCAATTGGCACAAAGATTTCCGTCGGCAAAAGAATAGGATGAGAGTAAATAAGTTTACCAGTCATAGTTCCACGATTAACTGCGATGCCGTAGGGAGTTGGTAATTCAGGATAAGACTCTTGGTACAACCTATACACCTGTCTAGCTATTTTTAAAACCAACGAATCAATATTGGTGATTTGCTTTTGTCTTTCAGAACGTTTTGAAGTAGTGTACGACACTTTATTAATCTCTCAGTAATAATTTTAGTAATTCGATTTAATCCCTTGTTAAGCTCAGGATTATACATTAATTGCCTTCAAACGCATCAAGTTTTAACCTAAATAATTTTGCGTAAAAAGCTTGGGGAAAATCGACTATCTGTGTTTCTCGATCTACAAGGATAACTTCAATTAAATACCTTACAAGTTCAAGACTTTGCATCTCCAGTTCATATTTGTATTCTTCATTTACTTCATTTGTGAATATAACCGTACAAATAATGGGGTCTACAGGTAAAGTTGAAACCTTCCAAAAAGCAGAGAAAGGAACGGATGGAGCCCCCTCTACTTGCCTTTCCCCTTGTAAGTTGCCAACTTTATAAAGGCTAATAGCGTAGGGTAATGCCTGTTGCTGCTCCCTTTTACAATAGGGTAAGTACAATACAACATCACCTGTAGGTGCCGCTTGAATGTCTAGTGCCATATTCTTTATGGGGATACCTTATCAATTACTTTAATTTTACCTGTTGGTTCAACTGTCCATACATCATAGCTACCTTTCACATCACCAAGTTCATCAAGGTCAACATTACCACTCGCCCCTTGGTAGTTAATTTCTGTCCCTGCCTTAACCAATTTTAAAGCTTCGCATACATCTGTAACTTCGGTACCAGGAGGGTTAGCAACTTCACGAATTTTAGACTTAATTGCCTCGCCCGATCCACTTTTAGCAGATTCAGCCGCAAGTGCTACTAAGGCAGCAGCATCGTAAGAATGGGGAACAAATGCTCCTACGGACTCACTAGTCTTTGCGGTAAATGCTTTACTAAAAGTATCTAAGGACTTGCCACTAGCTCCGGGAACGGTGCCAATAGCACCCTCTAAAATCAGTTTGCCACTTGCAGATTTCCCGATCGCCTTGGGAAAATCTTCGGTTTGCACACCATCGGTTAACATAATTGTGACACCCTCGGTTAATCCTTGTTCGTAGGCGGATTTGATTAGTGGGGCTCCAGTTTCAGGATAAAGTACCGCCGCTACAGCGTCAGGTTTACCACCGAACGCACTTCTTGCCTCTGCTTCAAAGGTAGTAGCTTTAGGGTCATAGCGAGTTGGTTTAGCTTCATTTAAGATTTGACCTCCAAGTTCCTTGAATTTTGCCACAAACACTTTTTCAAAACCGACCCCATAGTCATTATTAATTACGACCGTAGAAACTTTACGAAATCCCTTTTTATATGCCAAGTTAGCAAGGGCAGCAGCTTGATAGGTGTCAGGTGGAGCAGTACGGTACCAATAACCATCAAAGTCACCTTTTTTTGCTCTTTCTGTAAATACTGGACTTGTACTGCCGGGGGAAATCATGACCACCTTATTGGGGGCTGCTACGGCAATGCCTGCGGTCGAGACACTGCTAGCAAAAGAACCTACGATCGCTCCAACTTTATCAACTTGTACTAGTTTAGTTACTGCTTCTGCACCCGCTGTTGGTTCCGTCCGATCATCTTCTTTAAATACTTGAATAGGTTTGCCTAACACTCCACCACAGTTATTGACAGTATCAATTAAAAAGTCAATCCCTTTAACCATAGGTGCGCCAATAGAGGCTAAGTCACCAGTGGCAGGAAGGACGATACCCAACCGAAGTTGATCGGTCGCCACAGTTGCTGTAGGGGGAGTTGGAGTTTCTGGTTGACAAGCTACGATCCAGAAGCAAGTTATTAATCCTAAACAGGAAGCAATGATCTTTGAGGTTATACTTTTGAACATGGTTTAGGTTGGCAGTGTGGTGTTGGTGTAATTTTACTTGGTTGTGGAGATTATACAAGCCCCATGTTTGATCGAATAGTTTTCAGTAACTTTATATCGATAAAAAATCAATAAAATTTTAATTTATACAAGGCTATCGGTAGTGCGTCAATATAGAGTGCTGTAGGAGCAAACGTTACCCCAATTCCACTTTTCGGTAGTTAAGTTGGCTCTCTGGGAAGCAGTTGTATTTTTCCGAGAATCAACCCAAATCCAATTCACGAAAGTAACCAAAAATCTCACTACAATTTCTGCCCACTTCCATAGCTTGCTAAATTTATTCTGTCGTCGATGAAATCTTCCTGTCTGTTGACTCAAAATACTATTAGTCCTCTCTATTTTTTGAGTACGATCCTTGCCAATATAGAGCCTGTTTCATATCTCATGAGTAGCAATTGTTTTTAGCATCAAGCGAATAAAGCAAAGATTGAGTTTAGCTGTAGCATTAACGAGAGTTCTCTCAAAGTTCTTAACTAAGATTTTGCATCTTTCAACCCAAGTACCCACCTTGTCGGCACAACTACAAACCCAGACAGACCTTTTTCTGCCTTCTGTTGCTTTGATACCTTAGGAGAAATTTCAAACCTAATCTTAGTCATAATCTCAGGATAAACCTTCTGTAAATCAGTCGTCAATTTTTCGATATGATAACCACTATCCAGCAATATCGTAGTTAGGGTAATGTCATCTGGCTTCGATTTGAAGTAATCAATGTTAATCGTTAACATTTCAATCAGTCCTTGGTCATCTGATACATTTGCTCTTGTTAAATAGGTAAAGAAAGGAAATCCCAGAGTGTCAACGGCTAAATGTCTTTTGATCCCGTTAGTTGCTTTGTAGGAGCAGAAGCCCTTGGATTCTATACTTGCATTACAAGTATTTTTCACTGCTTGTGAGTCAATGATGATTAAAGTTGTCCATTTTGATTTTTTTTGACTGTTCACGGGCTGTTGCATGTAAAGCTTCCATAATCGCAGTAAATGTACCTGTATCTTTCCACTCTTTGTAGTATCGATACACTGTAGAGAATGGTGGTAAGTCTCGGGGCATATCTCGCCAATTACAACCGTTTTTGAGTTGGTAGAGTATGCCGTCTAAAATTTGTCTTTTTGTCCAAGTTGGCGGTCTAGTTTGCTTTTTCTTTGGGAGCAATGGTTCTATAATTTCCCATTCTTTATCTGTTAGGCTACTTGAGTATGGATTTAGCATTTTCTAAGCATCATAAATCTTGCTCATAATAGATATGAAACAGGCTCTATAATGCTCTACTTCTTCTGTCAATACTCTCTCATATCCTCCCCATCCATCTGTATTCCAATGCTGGTAATCCGTTTTACCTTCAGTACTTACGACTATTTCCTCGATTTACTCATCAGTATATTTTCCGACTCTTACCGCTAAAATCAATCCACTATTATCCGCTATGCTTACCCCAATCCAACAGTCTTGTGACTCAAGTTCTGTTGGTAAGGAGTTTTTCTGTTTTTTCCACGAACGACCACATTTCATCACTACTGATTTAACCTCCTGATTATGAATCCTTTGAGCTTTCTGCGAGGCTTGCCTAATGATGCTTACTATTGTGTTGTATGCTAATCCACTTAATCGGGCAATTCCACGCAAGCTTACTCCTTCACTTTGGCTTTGCAAGACTAAATGAATCTTTTCTACACCTATATGCCGATGATAGTAAATCGTGTCAAAAGTCTCTACAAATGTTTTTTTTGCATTTAGGACATTCATACCTAAGTATTATGTCCATGAACTTTATGATGACTACACAATAAGCATTTTATATTTTTTGCTATGCTACATTACTTTGATGCACTACCAGGCTATCCATTATTTACACAACTGATAACGCTCTTTAAATTTGCGTTGTTGAATAGCGTGATCAACTATAGGAGCAGGATAATTAGATTTCTGCAATTGATAGTTAGAGATATTGCCGCTTAACAATTCAGCAGTAGTTAAATGTACTAATTCTGGTAACCATCTGCGTATGTATGTCCCTTCAGGATCAAACTTTAAAGCCTGAGAACTGGGATTAAAAATCCTTAAAGGCTGAGTATCCATGCCACTGGATGCACTCCATTGCCAACCGCCATTATTGGCTGCTAAATCTCCATCGATCAGCTTTTGCATAAAATATAATTCTCCCCACTGCCAGTTAAGGATTAAATCTTTGGTCAGAAAACTTGCTACGATCATTCGACAGCGATTGTGCATCCATCCAGTTTGGTTTAACTGACGCATTGCGGCATCGACAATGGGATAACCTGTGCGTCCATTACTCCATGCTTGGAAATATTCATGGTTTTGATCCCATGCAAATCTTTGCATTTGGGGACGATAGGCAGATTGACTAAGTTGGGGAAAATGAAATAATACATGCTGATAAAATTCCCGCCATGCTAGTTCCTGTCGCCAAGTTTGAATACCTTCCAATTTTTGAGCATTTCTTTGATCCTGTTCTGATGTAATATCTGCCTCTGCATCTATCATTACAGCCACTGTAGCTGCCCAGCAGTCTCTGATCCCGATCGTACCAAATCGTAAATGTGGGCTGAGGTTAGAAGTGCCATCGATCGCAGGAAAGTCTCTATCTTTTTTATAGTTATATAGTTTTTGAGAGTCACAAAATTCTGTTAATAACTTTTGGGCGATCTCTTCACCCGATGCAGGTATGGTTTGATTATGGCTAAATCCTAACTCAGCAAGACTGGGTAATGGTATGGCATCGAGTCCATCACAGTTTTTTAAACCTAGGAGTTTTTGGGGCTTAGGTAAAGGAGAAGGCTTAGGTTGGGTAATCCAGTTTTTCCAAAAGGGACTATATACTTTGTATGGTTCACCCGTTGATTTGGTGGCGATCGCCTGTGGAGCATGTAAGGCAATATCTAAAAATCCTTTAACCTCAATCCCAATTGCCGATAATTCTTGGATTACTGCTTGATCTCTTTTAATTGCTGAAGGCTCAACATCTTGATTAAAAAATAGTCTTTGGGGTTTTAGGACTTGTGCCAACTTGGCTAAGACTTCTTTAGGGTTACCATAAAAACATAGTAACTCGCTTCCTAATTCTCTGTAGCTCTGTTGTAGTTCCTTGAGGCATCCCAACATAAAGTCAACTTTGCCTCCACCAGTTTCTGGGCTTTTAAGAATATCTGGATCAAAAATAAAGATTCCTACGGTTTCACTATTGGGGATTACGGCTGCTTTTGCCAGAGCAGGGTTGTCCTGTAAGCGTAAGTCCCGACGATGCCAGACGATGGAGATAGCAGTCATAAATTTGTATGCAGAAAAATATCTATAGTTAAGAATTGATCAAAATGTCTTAAGATTTTAATTAATCGAATTACCGACTTTTCAAGAACTTTAGGAGAATTCTATATGGCACTCGTCCCATTACGTCTTTTGTTGGATCATGCCGCCGAAAATGGTTATGGCATCCCAGCATACAACGTTAACAACATGGAGCAAATCCAAGCCATCATGCAAGCCGCAGCCGAAACTGATAGTCCAGTCATTTTGCAAGCTTCCCGTGGTGCCCGTAAATATGCAGGTGAATACTTTCTTAAGCATTTAATTCTAGCAGCAGTAGAAACCTACCCGAATATTCCTATTGCTATGCATCAAGATCATGGTAATGGACCTGCAACTTGCTTCTCGGCAATTCGTCATGGGTTTACCAGTGTGATGATGGATGGCTCATTAAAAGAAGATGCTAAAACTCCATCTAGCTATGAGTATAACGTGGAAGTAACCCGTTCTGTGGTTGAAGTGGCACATGCTGTAGGTGTTAGCGTTGAAGGCGAATTAGGTTGTCTTGGCTCCTTAGAAACTGGCAAGGGTGATAAGGAAGATGGACATGGTTTTGAAGGCACACTTTCCCATGATCAACTGTTAACCGATCCCGATGAAGCTGTCGATTTCGTTAATCAAACTGGAGTGGATGCTCTGGCGGTGGCGATTGGTACTAGTCATGGTGCCTACAAGTTTAGCCGCAAGCCCACAGGCGAAATCTTGGCTATGGATCGCATTGCTGAAATTCACCGCCGCTTGCCCAATACTCACTTAGTAATGCATGGTTCTTCCTCTGTGCCTGAAGATTTACTAGAATTAATTAACCAGTACGGTGGCGAAATTCCTGAAACCTATGGTGTACCTGTGGAAGAAATCCAAAAAGGCATTAAAAATGGGGTACGCAAAGTTAATATTGATACCGACTGCCGTTTAGCAATTACTGCGGCTGTGCGTGAGGCATTGTTTACTGCTCCTGCGGAGTTTGATCCTCGTCACTTCCTGAAGCCATCTATTAAGTATATGCAGAAAGTTTGCGCCGATCGCTATAACCAATTTGGTACTGCCGGTAATGCCAGCAAGATTAAGGCTGTATCCTTAGATGAATTTGCAGCTAAGTATGCTAAAGGTATTTATGCTGCTCCTGTGCGTGTAGCTGTATCTGTGTAAGTCTATAGACTAATTTTTTACAGTTTTAACAACTTAGAATAAAGTTCGGGGTAGTCTGAGGGCTATCCTTTTTTTATGTTTTTATATGATTTTTATGCAAATTCAAATTGTTCAAAGATGGTGATTATCTAAATCATATTTTCTACATCGCTTCTTTACCATGCTGACGCAGTAGTTCCATTAATTCATCACGGTAATCGTGAAAGATCGGATGACGCTTAACGGCAAAGCTGCGATCAGGCAATTCCACTGTAATTTCTTTGCGGACAGTACCCGGACGAGAGCCAAGGGCATAGATGCGATTTGCCAAAAATACTGCCTCTTCCACATCATGGGTAATCATAAAAATTGTAATGTTAGTACGTTGCCAGAGATCAATCATGAACTCATGCATAGATTCTTTTGTGTGAATATCCAATGCCCCGAAAGGTTCATCCATTAGTAATACCTTGGGTTCCGAGGCTAAGGCACGGGCGATCGCTACTCGTTGTTTCATGCCACCAGATAATTGTTTCGGTAAAGCTTGGGCAAAATTGGTTAATCCGACCACACTTAAATAGTAACTAGCTTGCTCACGGCGTAATTTCTTAGGCACACCTAATAACTTCAGTCCAAATTCTGTATTTTCTAAAACCGACATCCAAGGATAAAGGGTATAGTGCTGAAAAATCATGCCGCGATCATGTCCAGGTGCAGTAATTAGCTGACCATCAATTCTGACTTCCCCAGTAGTCGGACGGTCTAGTCCAGCAATTTGACGTAACAGTGTGGATTTGCCAGATCCAGATGCTCCCACAGCACAAATATATTCACCTTGGGAGATCGTCATGTTTATATCTTTGAGGACTAATAATTCTCCCGACTTAATTGGAAAACTTTTATAGAGATTTTTTATTTGCAAATACATAAAACCAGCACATAGTAAATCAAGTACACGGTAGAAAAACTGAGTTAATTTAGAAGCCTAGCGTTTTTGGCTTGCCCACTGACAGGAAAAGCGAATCATGGCTTGAAAAAACAAGTCAAAGGATAGACCAATCACGCCAATTACAATCAATCCCACAAAAATTTCATCGGTTTTAAGAAATCTACCTGCCACGCTAATTCTTCGTCCTAGTCCCTCAGTGGCGGCAATTAACTCAGACACAATTACTAACTGCCAAGCGGCGGCTAAGTTAATTCTACAGGCATCTAGAATTCCTGGGGTCACATAGGGAAATATTACTTGAAATAGGGTTGAAGTTCGGTTCCCACCAAGAATATAAGTCGATTCAATTAATTCCTTTGGTACAAATTTAACTGTATCCATCACCATTAAAGAATTAAAGAAAAATACGCCAATAAAAATCAGCATAATTTTAGGTTCTTCGCCAATTCCTAAATAGAGAATTAGTAACGGAATAAAGGCGGGAGCAGGCATATACCGCACCAATCCGAATAGAGGTTCTAGCAAGGCACGAATACTAGCAAAACTCCCCATCAAAACCCCAATTGGAATCGAAAATAGGGCTACTAATAAGGCACCAACTCCTACCCGCCATAGACTAGCGATTGTATCTTTTTGCAGTTCTCCACTATTCCACAGTCTTCCAAATGCTATGAATACTTGCCAAGGAGAAGGTAAAAACTTACTATCAATCTGTCCAAAGATGCTAACTCCACACCATAACAAAAAAGGAAGAGCAATGGAAGTAATGGTGAAAACCATCTTTAAACGGGGGGGGATATCTTCAGCAATTTGCCAAAACACACTGGAGTTAACTTTTTGGGGTCGGATAAACTCCCTAATTGATCTCTGCTCCTCATGGCTTTCATTCATAGCATTTGTAGTTAATCTAAATTTCCACAATAATTAAGCCTTCTTGGCTTTTTGAGCGTATGCCTTGACAAAGCGATCGTCAAATAATTTATCTACATCTGGGGTTGATTTAGCTAAACCAATATCAAATAGAAACTTACTCATCTCTCTTGCCGCAAATTTCAAAGAAGTTCGATCTTTGCCATCTTCAAATGCCTTTAGATTTTCTTCAATTGTAAAAATCTTGGTACCATCAGCATACTGTTTATATTCATCCAGAGATACGCCTGCCCGTTTAGCTAAAATTTCATTAGCTTTAGCAGGATTAGCTTTGATATAGTCCAAAGTTGCAAACCAAGAATCTACCATTGCTTGTACTTGATCAGGATGGGCATCCACAAATTTACGCGTGAATACCAAGTGATCGGAAATTGAACCTGGAAAATCCTTAGAGCTAAATAGCTCCTTACTACCCGCTAGTTTTAGAGCTTGAGTAGTGAAGGGGGCAAATACAGCCACTGCATCGACTTGACCACCCACAAAGGCTGTTGCAGCTTTACCAGTTTCTAAAGGTACAAATTCAATATCCTTAGGAGTTAAGCCAGATTTTTGGAGTCCTAGTAAAAGCAGAAAGTGATCAACTGTTCCTTCTTCCGCTGCAACTTTTTTACCTTTTAGATCGGCGATGGAATTAATACCCTTACGCACAATAATTTTATCGTTACCCGTAGAGTTATCATTGGTTAAAACAATTACCTGATCAGCACCACCAGCAACTGAGCTAACCGTATCTCCTAGAGTCTGGCTATTGGCATCAATTTGTCCTGCGGTTAATGTACTTATGGATTCTAAATAACCGTCAAACCATTTCAAATCGACATCTACATTATTTTGTTTAAATATATCTTGTTCTTGGCTAACCTGCCACGGGAACCAGCCGGGCCAAGCACTAAATCCCAGACGAACCTGCACTTTATCTGGAGTTGATGCTACGGGAGGTTTGGTTTCCACATTAGTTGCGGGGTTGGTACAACTAATTGTCAGCGTTAGGGTGGCAATGAACAGGAGAAGAGAGGAAAGGAGCGATCGCAATTTCATAGAGATTTTAGGTTAGGTGAATAATCTTAAAAAACAAAAACCCAGAAGAAACATCCAGCAGCAACAGCTGAAGCTCCTCCCGGGCTTTTATCCCGCCGTGTAAGTAACTCTAAAGCAACATTATTCTATAGCTACCTTAGAATTACCCTGCCTCTCTCGGACCAGCATTTGAAATGGACAGTCAAATCGGAACCCTAGAAGCAAACAAATTTTTAACTTGAACCTATAAATTTAAAACTTTTATAAAACTCTTAATTGTATGGGTTCAGATACAGGCGTAACCTATCAACTTAGTCTAAAAACTTTTGTGCCTGTAGATACCAATCTTAAATTTTGTCAAATATTTTATAAATATCTTAAATGTATTAATGAATACAGAAGTGATTAGCATTTTTAGGATTATGATTAAAACATTAATAAATATTAGCTTCTAGGGTTCCGATTAAGGTGTAAACAACTTTAAGGCTGGTCCGAGAGAAGCAGCTAATTAAAAAAAGTTTTTGTAAAACTTGATCAATTTGATCAATTAGTCACACGGCGGGATAAAAGCCCGGGAGAGTCAACCAACAGGAGTCTTAATGGCGACTTGTTCGGGGCTTCCTGGGCTTTCGCTATTGCAGACATGCGCTTCGTAATTAATTCATCAAGGAGTAAATCATGCTGACAAAGCCACTATTTGATCTTAATACTGACCTAGATCCCGCCTTAGTTATTTGGGATGAAGTAATTCCTGGAGGAACATACTGGTCAAGAATTATTAAAAAGGGAACTACATTGCGAATAGCTGCTCCCGAAGGTTCTAGGGGTATTTCCTTTCTTTGTTACAATGCTGACAACGTAATTGAACGCTACAATGCCGCCGATACCGCCAAGATTCAATTTAATGCGTTTCTAAAAAAAGGAAAGCTCTTATATTCTGATATGGGAAGAGTTTTGTTCTCGATTACAGAAGATACCTGCCGTCATCACGATACCTTGTCAGGCTGTAGTAATGTTGCTACGAATTCTGCTAAGTATGGTGAAGATAGTTTTTATCGCAGTTCCCGTGATAATTTTTTACTGGCATTAGCAAAGCGGAATATGGGCAAGCGAGATATTATGCCCAATGTAAATTGGTTTGCCCATGTAGCTGTGGATGGTAATGGTAACTTGATCTGGGCGGAGAAAGTAGCGCAGGCGGGTGATTTTATTGACTTGAGGGCTGAGATGAATGTATTAGCAGTGCTTTCTAATACGCCCCATGTACTTGACCCTAATCCTGTTTACGATCCAAGTCCCATTAAAGTTACGGTTTGGAATTCCCCTGAGCCTATGAGTGACGATCTTTGTCGAACCAGTTGTCCAGAAGCAGTACGAGGCTTCCAAAATACTGATGCTTATTTTGCCGAGTTATCAATCCTATCCCGTTAATTACATAGAAACCACGTATTTAGAGAAATTTAGAGAATTAGAGAATTAAATTATGTTAGCTACATCAATTGAACTTAAAGCACTCGATCCCAAAGAAGCGATTTATGATCAGGTGCTACCCGCCCGTCGTCCGTGGATGCAATTAATTAAAAAAGGTCAAACCTTGAGAATAGTTGATTTAGGTGGAAATCAGGCAGTGGATGTATTGATTTATAATGCGGCGGATACCAGCGATCGCTATAGTGCGCCTGATACAATTAGAAATCAAGGCAATATTTTTATCACAACAGGGACAAAGCTCTATTCCAGTGATGGCAATGTTCTAATGACAGTTCTGAATGATACTTGCGGTAAGCATGACACATCTGGTGGGGCTTGCAGTCGGGAGAGTAATTCCGTGCGGTATGGATTGGATAAGAAGTGGCTTCATGCCTGTGTGGAGAACTATCTTTATGCTCTGAAGGATTATGGCATGGGGAAACAGGATCTGGTCAGTAACATCAATTTCTTTATGAATGTTCCTGTCAGTGAAGATGGCACTTTAGAGATTGTGGATGGAATTTCTGATCCTGGTAGCACTGTCGATCTGCGGGCTGAGATGGATGTACTATTCCTGATTTCTAATTGTCCTCAGATTAATAATCCTTGCAATGCCTATAATCCTACACCGATTCAATTACTGATTTGGGATGCAGATTCTTAAAATACAAAAATGTCTGGTGAAACTAATCTGTCGGTATTATTGAAGTCAATGCAGCCCGTCCTGCGAGATGGTGAGTATGTATTTTGTACCGTTAATCAAAAGTTGGAGGATCTGATCAAATTCAATCCTGTATGCCTATTTCAAGAAGATGAAGGTATAAGTTTAATTCTGCTCCGCCAACATGCTGATAAGGCTGCACTTTCCTATAACTCGGTATTTAGGATGATTACGCTGTCAGTGCATTCTAGTCTGGAAGCCGTAGGATTTATCGCAGCGATCGCCACCAAACTTTCCGAGCATAATATTAGTACTAATCCAGTTTCAGCTTACTACCACGATCATCTATTTGTGCCAGTGGCTCAAGCTGATAAGGCTATGGAGTTATTGCGATAATTTTATGCAAATACAAGAATTAGTTATCCTTACACTTTTATCCGCAACTCTACAACTTAAATACAACACACCAAAAGTTGAAGTCCAAATCCCCGAAAAGCAAACTATCGCTGAAGATCGATTGAAATCATTTAGTCTAGAAGAAATTGGGAAATTAGCTGATACTGAAGATGCCAAATTTTGTAGCGATAGCTCAGATATTTATAAAAAGCTAGCACTAAAAAAAGTCGATCCAATTTTTAGGCCATGTATCTCCAAGTTACTAAAGATGACCAAAGTGCCGCTTATTTTTCCTTCAACAGTACCAATTCCTTCATATCTAAAAGATAGAAAACATTATGCCTACATAGATGCTTATGGAACTAATACTAATAGATATTCTATAGGAATAACTTGGGGGCTATTAGAGCGTTATCAGACAAATGTTGCTTTCTTCAGTGGAGAAAAACTAACTTCCAGTTCGCCTAGTTTAGCTATTCGTTTTAAAAAATCCATATCGGATCTTCGAGGCTTATCTAATCTTGAACCTAGGCGTTATGAAAAATCTTATTCTGAAAGTGGTGCTGTATCACTCACTAAAGGAGTAGACGGCTATTATGTTGCGGGAATTTGTGGAGCAAATTGTCATGGAAATTTCAGCCATGTTTCGTGGGAGCAGAATGGGTATTTATATACGGTTGCAATTAAATTAGGCAAGAAAAAAACTGTTATTGAGATAGCAAATTCTGTAATAAATAATCAGACTTAAATTTTCTAATGGAACCATAACTTTCGCTATCGCCCAAGACTTTCTACTGATAATATCAACTATTCACTTATGTTCTTTAAAATCTTAATTGCTAATCGTGGTGAAATTGCCTGTCAGATAATTCGGACTTGCGATCAGGACTAAACTTAATGTGATAATTATAACAAAGAGGAATTAGGAATATATGCAAACTAATTTATATGAATCAGACTTTTACGCTTGGACAATTGAGCAGACAGAGCTTTTGCAACGAAGAAAGCTAGATCATTTAGACTTTGACAATTTAATAGAGGAGATCACATCTTTGGGTAAGCAGCAACAACAAGAACTTAGAAATCGTTTAGGTCTGCTAATCGGACATCTCTTAAAATGGCAGTATCAATCAGAAAAGCGAACTCGAAGCTGGCAGGTAACAATTCAATTGCAACGACAAGAAATTTATGACCTTTTACAAGACAATCCTAGCTTGAAGTCTTACTTAGATAAAGCATTGCTACAGGGCTTTCGACTGGGATTAGCACAGGTTTTAAGTGAAACACCGATTAGCAAAAAAGTATTACCTGATGTCTGCCCTTATAGCTTAACAGAATTACTTGATTCTAATTTCCCTGACGATATTGGGATAGAGTTTTGAGGGTAAAAGTTATCCTTTTCATATATTCTCATTTTTACCTGACTACTTAATTACTATGTTCTCTAAAATTCTTATTGCTAATCGTGGTGAAATTGCCTGTCGGATTATACGAACATGCGATCGCTTAGGCATATCAACCGTGGCAGTTTATTCTGAGGCGGACACCTATAGTCTGCATGTGTCGATGGCAAGGGAATCAGTAGCGATCGGTGGGGCTTTAGCATCGGAAAGCTATCTACGGTGGGAACGAATCTTAGAGGCGGCAAAACAAACGGGAGCAGAGGCGATTCATCCGGGCTATGGATTTTTGAGTGAGAATGCGGAATTTGCGGAAGCTTGTGCCAGAGAAGGAATTATTTTTATTGCGCCTACTCCAGAACAGATGCGAAGTTTTGGCCTAAAGCATACCGCCCGTGAATTAGCAGAACAAAATCAAGTACCTTTATTACCTGGTACTGGACTTTTAGGTAGTGTAGAAGAAGCACTAACAGCAGCAGAGCAGATTGGTTATCCAGTGATGCTCAAGAGTTCCGCAGGAGGTGGCGGGATTGGGTTACAGCTTTGTCGCAGTCAAGAACAATTGCCGCAACTATATGCTACAGTACAAAGGTTGAGTCAGAATAACTTTAAGCAAAGTGCCATTTATTTAGAGAGATTTGTAGAAACTGCTCGGCATATTGAGGTGCAGATTTTTGGTGATGGTGAAGGTCGAGTTTTAGCATTGGGCGATCGCGATTGTTCGGTGCAACGACGTAACCAAAAAGTGATAGAGGAAACTCCTGCCCCAGAAATTACGCATGAACAACGGCAAGAACTATACGAGGCAGCGTTAAGGCTTGGTCGGTCGGTTAATTATCAATCGGCAGGAACCGTAGAATTTGTGTTTGATTGCGATCGCCAAGAATTCTATTTTTTAGAGGTGAATACCCGTTTGCAAGTCGAGCATGGAGTTACGGAAACGGTCACGGGTGTTGATTTAGTCGAGTGGATGATTAGGCTGGCAGCAGGGGATAGTAGCTTTTTTGACACCTATCAACATTCACCCCAAGGGCATTCGATTCAAGTGCGGATTTATGCTGAAGACCCTACGAAAAACTTTCAGCCTAGTTCGGGGATTTTAACTGATGTGAGATTTCCTGAAGAGATTTTTAATGAAGGTAAAGAGATAAGGTGCGATCGCTGGATTGAAAGAGGAACAGAAGTTACACCTTACTACGATCCTTTGTTGGCAAAATTAATTGTCTATGGAGAGACCAGAACCGAGGCGATCACTCAGATGCAGTCAGCTTTGGCACATAGTCAGATTGCAGGCATAGAAACTAACCTAGATTATTTGCGCCAAATTTTAGCCGATCCGAGGTTTGCGTCAGGAAATCTGAATACCCGCTTTCTCAATTCCTTTGCCTATCTTCCTCAGACCATAGATGTTTTAGCGGCAGGAACCTTTACCACTGTTCAAGACTACCCTGGACGAGTGGGCTATTGGAATATTGGGGTGCCACCTTCGGGGGCAATGGATACCTTAGCTTTACGCTATGGCAATCGCTTAGTGGGAAATATTGAATCAGCAGCAGGTTTAGAATTCACGATCAATGGGGCAACTTTACGATTTAATACAGATACGATTATCTGTCTCACAGGGGCAAGAATGGAGGCGGAAATAGACGGTAATTCTATTCCGTTTTGGCAAGCAATTTCTGTGAGCAGGGGTAGTATTTTAAAGATTAAAGGTATCATCGGCAATGGACTGCGTGCCTATTTAACTGTGCGGAATGGAATTGATGTTCCTGATTATTTAGGCAGTAAATCTACTTTCACTTTAGGTAAATTTGGCGGACATTGTGGCAGAATTTTACGAGTTGGGGATGTGCTCAAACTAAATTCTATTAATAATCCTGATCAGGCGATCGCCCCTTCATCTTTATCTAGCAATCTTATCCCTGTATATCCTGAACATTGGGAAATTGGCGTATTGTACGGTCCCCACGGTGCTCCTGATTTCTTTACCCCTGAAGATATAGAAATGTTCTTTTCCACGGATTGGGAAGTTCACTATAACTCCGCCCGCACTGGCATTCGATTAATTGGACCTAAACCCCAGTGGGCAAGAAAAGATGGGGGTGAAGCAGGTTTACATCCTTCCAATATCCACGATAATGCCTATGCCATCGGAGCGATCGATTTTACTGGCGATATGCCAATTATTCTAGCGGTGGATGGTCCGAGTTTGGGAGGATTCGTTTGTCCCGCCACGATTGCCCTTGGGGAAATATGGAAAATTGGACAACTTAAACCGGGTAATACCGTTCGATTCATTCGCATCACCCACGAACAGGCACTACAACTAAAATCACAACAGGATCAAGAAATTACGACCTTACAAGCCGTAAAGACAAAATCTATTCCACTCTCTTCTCCTTTCCTGAACCTAAATTCTCTAAATACAGAGGCAGTTCTCCATAAGATTGATGGTTCTAATGATCAAATTGCCGTAAAATATCGCCGTTCGGGAGATGATAATATCTTAATTGAATATGGCGAAATGGTACTGGATTTGAATCTGCGGTTTCGGGTTCATGCTTTGATGTCGTGGTTAGAGGCACATCCATTAGCAGGAATTCTGGATTTAACTCCGGGGATTAGATCATTACAAATTCATTACGATCATCGGCTCCTATCCCTTGAACGCCTATTAGAAACTCTGATCAATGCCGAATCTGAACTACCTGCGATCGCTGACATGGAAGTTCCCACTCGAATTGTCTATCTACCTCTATCTTGGGATGATCCTTCAACGCAGTTGGCAATTGAAAAATATGTGCGATCGGTCAATCCTAAAGCTCCTTGGTGTCCTAGCAATATTGAGTTTATTCGCCGCATTAACGGACTGGAAAGCATCGAAGCAGTGCAAGAAATTATCTTTAATGCCAGCTATCTAGTCCTAGGTTTGGGAGATGTTTACTTAGGCGCACCCGTTGCCACTCCCATTGATCCTCGTCACCGCCTAGTGACAACTAAGTATAATCCTGCTCGGACTTGGACTCCTGAAAATGCAGTGGGTATTGGGGGGGCATATATGTGTGTTTATGGCATGGAAGGACCAGGAGGCTATCAGTTTTTTGGGCGCACAATTCAAATGTGGAATACCTATCGCTATGATAGTTCCCAAACTGAAGACTTTGAAGCAGGAAAACCTTGGTTGTTACGCTTCTTTGATCAAATTCGGTTTTATCCAGTGTCTGAGGCAGAATTACTCCAGCATCGTCGGGACTTTATCCACGGCAGATTTAAGTTACGCATTGAACATGAGACTTTTAGCCTGAGTAAATATAATGAATTCCTAGCAGCGATCGCCCCTGAAGCCGCAGCATTTAAAGCTAATCAACAGGCTGCATTTGAGGCAGAGCGAGAACGGTGGATTGCTGATGATCTATTAATGGATGAGAATACTTCTGCTGAAGTGCCATCGGATCAAACAAGTATTGACTTACCACCCAACAGCGAACTAGTGGTATCTCATATTCCTGCAAATGTCTGGCAAATTCTTGTAAAAAAAGGTGAAGAAGTAAAAGTAGGCGATCGCCTTATGATTTTAGAATCGATGAAAATGGAAATGAATATAGTGGCTGATGTGGCAGGAACAGTAATTGATCTTCTTTGCACTGAAGGAGAAATGGTATCCGTGGGGCAGGGATTATGCATAATTCAAGCGACTAATTTAAGCAAATAAATTCTTCAAGACGTTCACTCTAAGTAATCACATTCCTTTGGAGGGAATATTGGGCTAGTAGATAGTAAAGCAAATAAATATTGACCGACAAAACAGTTTGAATAAGCCTTGCCCATAACTTCGTTTCAACTGCCAAATTATCTATGCTCATCTACTAGGTATACTTAAACAATGAGATGAACTTGAGTATAAATGCTATGGACACCACGACAACATTACTAGCAAAATAAGTAGGCTTTCGCCACTGAGATTACATGAGATTACATGAGATTACATGAGATTTTAGATTTTGTGGAATATCTGACTTGGCAAGAAACACATAACCTTAATGAAAGCCAAGAACTAAGCGATCGCCTAATTGATGAACTTGTTACTATTACTGAGGGTATCCCTCTACTATCAGACTATGTGGTAAGCCGTGATGGAATTTATGAAGAGCATCTTTAGGTATGTTGTATTTAGTTGATACTAATATTTTGCTGCGTCTATGTGACCGCAATCATTCTCTTCACGAAACTATTCGCACTGCTATTCGTAATCTACAAACTGATGGGATTAGACTGCAAGTTGCATCACAGAATTGTATTGAGTTTAGAAATGTTGCTACATGACCCTGTGATCGCAATGGGTTTGGTCTAAGTTCTGAACAAGCAGATAAGCTTTTACGACTTGTAGAGCGTCTTTTCCCGATTCTTCCAGATGTTCAAGCTGTTTATCCTGAATGGAGGCGGTTAACTAATACTTTTAAGGTTATGGGCATTCAGGTTCATGATGCTCATCTTGTTGCTGTTATGAAGGTGTATGGAATTACCCATATTCTGACGTTAAATACAGTTGATTTTAATCGATATGCTGGTGAGGGGATAGTCGCTGTTAATCCCGTAGATTTATAGAACCTGTTTGCAATCATTTTAGGCAATTCTGCGTAAGATTAATCGGATTACACAAATTCTAATCTGGAGTTGCGCTCCTGTACCCCCTTACACAAACCCATAAAAGATTTCTGACTTAGCTTCTATTCTCGGCAATAATTACATCTAAAATTGCTTGTGCGCCTTTACCCTTAAGTTGATTAGCTAGTTCAATGCCGATCGCTTCTGCATCTTTAACTCCCCCCGTCACTTCCCCTCTAATTAGGGTTTTTCCATCTAAAGTAGCGATAATACCTTTTAAGGTGAGGGTTTCCGCCTCAATAGCAGTATTTACACCAATCGGAACTTGACAGCCGCCTTCTAATTCGCGTAAAAATGCCCGTTCTGCTAAACATCTTTGGGTGGTTTCCACATCGGCGATCGGGGCAAACAGATTTAAAATTTCCTCATCATTAGTGCGACATTCAATCCCTAAAGCTCCCTGTCCTACGGCATGAAGGGAAATATCTGGGCTAATAATTTCATCAACGCGATCGCCCATACCCAATCGTTCTAATCCCGCCACTGCCAAAATAATGCCATCGTATTCCCCTGCATCAAGCTTTGCTAAACGGGTATTTAAGTTACCACGAATATCCTTAAAACTTAGATGGGGATAGTAATGCCGTAACTGTGCCAACCTCCGTAACGATGAAGTGCCAATGACAGCACCCGCAGGCAGAGAGTCTAACTTGTGGTCTTTGTATTTAGCATTAATGACGAGGGCATCCGCAGGGTTTTCTCGCTTTGTTACTGCACCTAACATTAACCCATCGGGTAAATTTGTCGGTAAATCCTTAAGACTATGGACAGCAAAATCCACTTCTCCCGAGAGCATGGCATCTTCTAGTTCTTTGGTAAATAGCCCTTTATCCCCAATTTTAGATAGTGCCACATCCAGAATTTTATCGCCCTGGGTGTTCATGGTTTGAACTGTAAAGGTGCGATCGCTATATGCTTGTTGGAGTTCTGCCTGTACCCAATGACTTTGGACTAATGCTAGTTGACTTTTGCGGGAACCGATGGTGATGTTGAGCTTGGACATTTTAGATAAATTAAAAGATGAATTAATGGAGAAATTAAACTAATTGATTATTGATAACTGATTAAATAAGCTTTTAAATAGCTGGGTAAATAACTGACTACAAAATTAAAACCTAGGATTTTAAACGTTCCTCTAGGTTACTTACGGCTGTCAGCCACTCATCTAAGCTAGTACTGTTTTGCCATAGGTCTTGGAGTTCAGAATTACTCTTAACTCTGGCGATCGCCTGTAGAGCTAAATCAATTAAATCCGTATCGATCTCATTTTGACTAGCAACCCACTCAGCAATTTCATCGGGTAAATCGGCACTGGGTTGGTGGTTAAGAGCCGCCACAATTTCTGCCGCCGCAATTACAGCCGCATCCTCAGCCAACTCTAAATAGTCATCATTGCCCGCTTCTGCCGCTAAGGTCAAGGTATCAATCACCGCAGTAATACTGGGCTGTGCGATAAACTCGGTGATCCAATCGGCGGAATCATCATTTTCAAAACTATCTACGCCCCAAACGCCCATATTTATATCCTTTCCTTTAAAAAATTTTGTACTTGTAAACCATTGGGTTGAGCAGCGATCGCCCCCATACCCATAGTCGTAATGGCACCAACCGCAGATGCGTATCGGATAATTTCACTACTAATTGGTGGATCGGCAAGCAGATCTAAGTTAATTTGGCAAATTTGATGTAAAAAACCCGCCAAAAAGCTATCACCTGCTCCAGTTGCATCTACAACCTCCACCTTAAAAGCAGAAACCTGCCCAGTATATTCTCCCAGATAATAGCGACATGACTGATCTCCATTGGTCACAATTACACCTTCAAGATGATCGAATTCTTGGGCGATCGCTCTTGGATTAGAAGTTTGATACAGCCACTCTGCCTCCTCTGCGGAAAATTTGACAAAGTCAGCCCGTAAAATTAAGTCATTAATTAGTTTAGGGGCTTGATCGGGATTTGACCAGAATATTGGTCGCCAGTTAACATCAACGATTACTTTTATAAAGTTATCCTCAGCTAAATCTAATGCCCGATGTACTGCCTTTGCCGTCACTGCGGAAGCAAGTCCTAATGTCCCTAACACCAAAAATTCAGCATCTTCAAATAATCTAACAGGTAAATCGGCAGCATTCAGCAAAGCATCGGCAAATACTGTTTTTTGATCATCCAAGCGATTATCCGTTTGAGCCGCAAAGCCTTTAAAGTGGCGATCGCCATTTTGATCAAGCTGCACATAAACTTGCCTTGTAGGAGCGGAGGGGTGAATTTGCACTCCTGATGTATCGACCCCATTATTATTTAGAACTTCTAATAACTCGATTCCGATTTGATCTGTCCCAATACAACCAATAAAAGCCGAAGTTGTACCCAATTTAGCCAAACCACAGGCAACATTTGCAGGTGCACCACCATAATACTTACTGATCTTTTCGCTACTTGGAGATGCAATTTGATCTACTAGGATTTCTCCTAAACATAAAACTTTAGCCATTGGTATTTATCAAAAATTGAATTTACCTAAATCTACCTAATCAAGCTTTGGCTCAGTCTTAGTATTGATTTGGGGATCAATCTCCACATCTGCTTTTACTTCTTCTTTCAAATTAACTTTTAGGTCAGCTTCAGGCTTGGTTTGGGGATCGGTGATAGTAACTTTTTTCTGCCGTGCCTGCTTTAATCTTTCACCTAAATTTAGACTATCCAATCCTTTTGATGGTTTAGGTAATGATTCTGATTCTATGGGTTTAACGGCAGGTTCTGAAGTAGCAGGACTAGAAAGCTCAACAGCAGGTTCAGGCTCAGGGGACTTGGGTGCAATTATAACTGGAGTAACTGGTTTAACTTCCGTAACTGTGGGCTTAGCGATTTGTTCTACAGGTTGGAAATCCTCAGTATCAGTAGGCTCAGAAATTTTCAACTTAGTAATTGGCGTAACTGGAGTTGAAATAACTTCAGGAATAACTACTTTAGGTGTTGGGATAGTTTTAGGAATTTCGGGAAGTTTAACGGGCGTTTCTTTGGCTATAGGAGTTTCAGGCTTGGGTGTACTGAGTTCAAGGGGTTCGATTTTGGGGGCAACTACTTGAGTAGGCTCTTGTGTCGGCTTAGGTACCGTAGGTTCAGATTTAAGCTCCTTGGCTTCAGGTTCCTTAGCTTTTTTAGAGTCATTGGGGAAATAGTTGGGGTCAGCGATCGCTTCAATCCCTTCGATAGTTTCTCCTCTTACTAAGCGAGACAAAGTATCAGTACCACCGGGTTGATAGTTTATTAAATGGGCAGTGCTATTAAACTGATTAGGAACCACATGTCCTGCGGCATCAAGGAACTCTAGTTTGACCCAATTTAAACCAGGGTTTAAGCCCTTAATATAAATCGGTAGCCATTGATCGATATTAAAGCTTTGATTATTAACTGTAACCCGAATTTGCCAGTCCTTAGCTGGGTCTTCATCTAGTAGGGCAGCGTGCAAAGGCGTATTTTTTAAGTAAAAATCTAACATAATTGGCTCAGCCCCATAGTTACCCACAGGACGGCTATAGGTTAGCAATGGTAATTGAGGATTGGGGGTATTTTCACTAGTTTTGGTATAGACATGAAAAGTAGTTTGAGCAAAGGCTCCCTCATTTTTAAAGCTTTCATGCCAAGGACGGGAAGCAAAGGCTCTAATTGTGTGGGTGCCTGCGGTCAGATTCTCAAAGACTACGGGTTGATTCAGATCGTAACTCGCTTTATATTCTTGGTTATCGAGAATGACATGGATATGCGTACCCAAACCTAAATCTGGATTCTTAAAGATTGGTAAGTCCTTAACGTCAAATTTTATGGCAACCTTTGTATCCATAAGTACTTGATCGGATTTGGGTTCTACAATCTTAACCTGAGGCTCGTAGGCATCAAAATATCGACTGAGTTTTTGAATTCCGAGGGGTGGTGAAACTTCCGTAATTGTGATCTTAGTGGGTGCTGGCTTAATGGCATTTAAATTATGCTTAGGTGGGGGAGTAATCTCTGAGCTATTACTACTGCAGGCTCCTAAACTTACCACTAGAGCGATCGCCACTACAGAAACCCATAATCTCCTAGGTGCTTGACCAAGTTCTGCCCAAGATTGCTGTAGCAGTTTTAAGATTTGCCCGAAGAATTTAGCGATCGCTTGCATAAAAATTGTTAATTAATTTACAGTATGCTTCAAATGGCAATATACCCGAAAACTGGAACTCAAAATTTATTGTTAAGAATAGTGAAATTTTTATAGGGAATGCAGTGCATTATGGGCGATCAGTAAGCATCATAAACTGTTGGGTAAATTCACCGGGGGCAAATATGCCAATACTTGGAAGTCGTTGCTCTTGGTTGGCACGCAAGTATATGTAATCACATTCCACATCATCCAACTTAGTCTTAGAATTAACGCTCCAGTCTTCTAAATTTGCCCCTGTCAACATTGCCCCACTAAAATTAGTTGATAAAGCCTGAACTCGGGATAAATTAGCATTGGTAAGGTCACAGTTCGCAAAGTTTGCCATACTTAAATCGGCACTAGTTAAACTCACGGAGGTTAAATTGCAGTCACTGAGGTTTGCTCCGCTGAGGTTTGCTCCCACTAGATCTGCTCCCGTTAAATCTGCTCCCGTTAAATCTGCCCCAATTAAATTGGCACGCCTAAAATCTGCTCTGACAATATTGGCATTAACAAGAGTTGCTCCAATTAAATAGGCACCACTGAGGTCAGCTTCCTTAAGATTAGCATTATTAAAATTGGCACCCACCAAGTTAGCACGGCGTAGATCAGCCTCAGCAAAGTTAGCATTGCTTAAATCAGCCCCAATTAGATCAGACCCACTTAGGTCAACTTCCCTAAAATTAGTGTTACTAAAATTTGCCTCGATCAGATTAGTCCGACTAAAATTAGTGCCAAGGAAATTCGCCTCCTCAAAATTAGCTTGGCTGAGATTAGAACCGCTAAAATCCACACCAGATAGGTCTGCTCTACTAATATCGGCTTCATTGAGGTTGGCACGGCTAATATTTGCCCTTCTTAAATCGGCACGGATCATAATAGCACCCGATAAATCTGAACCCGTAAAATTTGCCATACTCAGATTGGCATCGGTCATATTTGTTCCAACTAAGTTAGTGCGGCTTAAATCTGCTTCAGCTAAAATTGCTCCTTCCAAAGTTGCTCGTCGTAAATCGGCGCCAATTAAGTCGGCGGTACTAAGATTTGCTCCCCGTAAATCTGCCCCTGACAGGTTAACTCGGCGTAAATCGGCTTCACTGAGGTTAGTATTACTGAAATTGGTCTCACCAAAGGTTGCCCGCCGTAGTTTAGCTCTGCTGAGGTCTGCCCCTGAAAAATTTGCTTTTTGTAAGTCTGTACCTGCAAAGTCAACTTCACTCAGATTAGCTCCTGTAAAATCACAATCGGAAAGGTCTAGGTCTTGAATATGGGGATGGGATTGTCGCCACAGATTCCAAGTTGCTACACCCTTGTGAATGAGGGCAAGATGTTCTTCATTTGCCATAATCAATAATCCTGTGATTCTCTGTAACTAAGTTTGTCATGATTTGGTAGAAAATGATAAATGGAGTTATTAAGATCTCACAGGAATATTTGGCATGTATTTAGGGATAGATTTTGGTACTTCGGGGGTAAGGGCGATCGCCATTAATAATGACCAAAGTATAGTCGCTGAAACTAGAACCAGTTATGAAATTAATAATATTCAAAGTTGGGAGTTAGCACTAAAAGCTGTAATTAGTCAAATCCCTATAGAAGTTAGACAAAAGCTGCAAGCGATCGCTATTGATGGTACTTCTTCTACGGTGCTAATTTGTAATTCCTTGGGACAAGCAATTTATCCAACTTTACTTTACAATGACACACGAGGTAGTGAGGTCTTAGCAGAATTAAGAGCGATCGCTCCAGTGGGGAATATTACGATTAGTTCCACATCGAGTCTAGTAAAGCTGTTATGGCTAGTTAAAAATTTAGACTTTAATCTAAACTTTAAAGAGCAAAATTATTATTTTCTTCATCAGGCAGATTGGCTATCTTATCTACTGCACGGACAACTGGGAATTAGTGACTACCACAATGCTCTAAAGCTGGGCTATGATCCCCAAAATTTACAATATCCCGATTGGCTCCAAGGTTTAGAAATTAGTCTGAAAACTAGTCTGCAAATTAGCAAGTTATTACCAGAAGTTTTAATCCCCGGTCAAGCGATCACCAAAATTCAACCAGCAACTGCTACTAAGTGGGAAATTAATCCCCAATGTTTAATCTGTGCGGGTACAACCGATAGTACTGCCTCATTTATTGCCAGTGGTGCCAAATCTGTGGGTGAAGCTGTAACTTCGTTAGGTTCCACTTTAGTATTAAAAATCCTTAGTCCCAAGCCGATCACAAATTCTGATTATGGTATCTATAGTCATCGCTTCGGGAATTTATGGTTAGTTGGCGGGGCATCAAATTCTGGCGGGGCAGTTCTAAAGCAGTTTTTTACTGATGCCGAATTAGCAAGTCTCAGCCTAGATATTGTCAGCAATAGCGATTTACTCAATGATTTACAAAATAATCCTAAAACTAATCTGAATTACTATCCATTGCCTCAAATGGGCGAAAGGTTTCCCATTAATGATCCCCAAATGCTGCCAAGGATCACACCCCGCCCTGCCAGTAATCATGAATTTCTCTATGGTTTACTCGATGGGATTGCCAAGATTGAAGGAGATGGCTATCAACTTTTGCAAGAACTTGGTGCATCTGCTCCGACAAAAATATTGACCACGGGTGGAGGTGCCAATAATTCGCTATGGACGGTAATTCGCCAAAAGTATCTGGATACCGAAATAATTAAACCTCAGCATAATCAAGCAGCCTATGGTAGTGCGATCTTAGCCTTAAGGGGTGTAAGGTAATAAACTCAAAAGTGTAAAAATATGACATCAGACTTACAGGAAAGCTTTTACAGTGACTTACCCTATATCCATGAGTTTATCGACATTACAGAGTTGGCTAATTTTGCGTCAATGCCGTCTAGTTGGTTCATTATTATTACTGATATTGTCAACTCCACTATCCTGATAGAAACGGGACATTATAAAAATGTGAACTTAGTGGGTGCCTGTACAATTGTGGCAATGTTAAATATTGCTGATCCTATTGACATCCCCTTTGTATTTGGTGGCGATGGAGCCTCGATCTTAATTCCTGCAAACCTATTGGTATCGGCGCAGAATGCCTTGATTAACATCCAAAATCTAGTCAAAGACAGTTTTGCCATTGATCTAAGGGTAGGAATTATTCCCGTTGCCAAAGTTATGCGTGAACATGAAATTAGGGTTGCAAAGTTGCAAGTTTCACCCAACTATAGTCAAGCCATTTTCAAAGGTGGGGGATTAACCTATGCTACACGCTTAGTCAAGGATTCAGATACCTATCAACTCAAACATCACAGCAGTGATGGAGTGACAAATTTTGCAGGCTTAGAATGTCGTTGGCAGGATATTAATGGTAGGCATGGTGAGATTTTGAGTTTAATTGTGCAAGCTACTACCGCAAATCAATCCCAATCGGATCAGGTATATAAACGGGTAATTACAAAAATTAGTAAAATTTATGGAGCAGAGCATAAACTTAACCCTGTGAGTCCTGAGCGATTAAATCTGAGTTTTAGTCCAAAGCAACTATCCTCGGAAACCAAAGCCAAATCAAAAAAAACTAGTTGGCTAGGTCGGCAGTCTTATCTATTAAAAATTACCCTTGAGAACTTATTGGCATGGATTGTGATCAAACTTAAGCTCAAAACTACGGATATTGATTGGGGTGATTATAAAAATATAGTTACAGATGCCACTGATTACCGCAAGTTTGATGATTTATTAAGGATGGTGATTTCTAGTACTACAGCGCAAAGGAAACAACTGCTAAATTATTTGGAGACAGAATATGTGAATGGTAGATTAGTGTATGGGTTTCATGTTTCTGATCGGGCGTTGATGACTTGTTTAGTATTTGAGCGCAATGGTCGGCAGGTACATTTTATCGATGGAGCTGATGGGGGCTATGCTTATGCTGCTAAGGTAATGAAGGCAAAGTTTAAGGTATAAATAGGCATAAAAATAAAAAAATGAAGATCGCCCTTGACAATGTTAGTAAGGTTTATGGTCAACGCCAAGTCTTACATCAAGTTAGTTTTAATGTTGATCAAGGGGAAATCGTAGGTTTATTAGGTCCCAATGGAGCGGGGAAAACCACCAGCTTTTATATCACGACTGGTTTGGTTCAACCAGATCAGGGAAGAGTATTTTTGGGCGATCGCAATATTACCGACCTCCCGATTCATCAACGGGCAAGACTGGGCATGGCATATTTGGCACAGGAACCAACTATTTTTCAGAACTTATCCGTGCGTGATAATTTGTTATTAGTGATGGAACAAGCTCATATTCCCCTGCGCCAAAGACAAGCTGAAATTAATTTACTATTAGAGGAATTTAGACTGACATCTGTAGCCAATAGTAAAGGCATTCAACTTTCAGGCGGAGAAAGACGTAGAGCCGAGATTGCCAGAGCCTTAGCGATTCATCCTAAGTTTTTACTACTAGATGAGCCATTCGCTGGCATTGATCCAATTATTGTGGCGGAAATTCAAGAAATTATCTCCAAACTGAGCGATCGCAATATTGGCATACTAATTACAGATCACAATGTTCGGGAAACCCTAGCAATTACTGATCGGTCATATATCCTTAGAGATGGAGAAATTTTAGCTGCAGGTACCAGCAAACAACTTGCCAGTAATCCTGAAGTTCGCAAATACTACTTAGGTGAAAACTTTCAGTTTTAAACTTCAGGTTTAAGGGTTTATCCCAAACTACTCATTATTAATATTAGTATTCATATAAAATTCTATAAACTTTTGTGCTAGATAATGGCAAGCGTAACTAAATCAACTCGTACCAAAATTAAGTCATCAAGCCATAGGCACTGGGTTCCCTATATTTCGATCATGGATCGCTACTTAAGTAATGAAATGGTAGCTCCATTTTTATTTGGAGTTGGGGCTTTTTCCTCGATCGCCCTTGTGATTGGTTCACTATTTGAGTTAGTACGGTTAATTACCGATGCAGGTTTAGGTATTGTGACGGCACTTCAGATTTTTGCCTTGCAGCTACCCCAATTCATGATGTATTCCTTTCCGATGTCCGTGTTACTGGGCACTCTTATTTCCTATAGTCGGCTTTCTACGGATGGCGAAACTACAGCTTTAAGAAGTTCGGGTGTAAGCCCCTATCGTTTAGTGGTTCCAGCCCTTGTCCTCAGTTTGTTTATTTCGGGGATGACTTTTTTATTTAGTGAAGTGGTGGTGCCATCTGCCAATTGGCAAGCTAAAACTATTTTAAAGTCTGCCTTAAAACAAGATAATCCCCAGTTTAAGAGCAAGGATATTTTTTACCAGCAGTATGGGGAAGTTATCCAACCTAATGGAGGTAAAGAGCAAAGTTTAATTCGCAGTTTTTATGCCCGTCGCTTTGATGGCACTAAGATGTTAGGGTTGACGATCCTAGACTTTTCCCAAGGTACTTTACAGCAGGTCTTATCAGCAGAATCCGCCGTTTGGCTACCCGATCGCAATGTCTGGGATTTAGAAAATGGTACGACCTATTTAATTGGTACCGATGGTTCCTATCGCAGCATTTTGAGATTTGATCGCCAACAACTAAGATTACCCCGTGCGCCCTTGGATTTGGCAAATGAGCAGCGTAATTCCGCTGAAATGAATATTAGTGAATTGGCAAACCATATTGAGCTAGTCAGAGCATCAGGTAATTACAAGGAGGTAAAAAAACTAGAGGTAAGCCTCCAGCAAAAGTATGCCTTACCCTTTATTTGTGTGGTTTTTGCTATGGTTGGTTCCCCTTTGGGTATGCGTCCGCAACGAACCAGTGCTGCGAGGGGATTTGGGTTAAGTATTTTGATTATCTTTGGCTACTATTTGTTGCTATTTATCTGTGGAGCCTTGGGGCAGGTGGAAATTTTAAGTGCGATCGCAGCAGCTTGGTTGCCTAATTTAATTGGTTTAGGGGCAGGACTATTTTTACTTAGTCGGGTTCAGTAAAACTGCTATAAAATGTTGAGACTATAAAGTTTGTTTCTATGCCTCGACCGCTACCTAAATTCAAGATTAATCTGCAAGAAGGTTCCGTTGATATTAATTTTTCGCCCGAGTCTGCCCGTGAGTTGCGATCGCACATTAATCAACTGATGGAAAGACTGCGACTAGTGGCGGTAAAGCCCAGTGGGGATGTAGCAAAAACCAAATCATCTCCCCAACCCAATCTGGAATATCAACATACGGGCGAGGTATTTTTAGAAATTTTCTGTAATCCTAATATTTGGGCTAATCCCTATGCCGCCAAAGTTTTAATTACCCTTAGGGATGATCGGATTAGACTTACCACAGAGGCTGAGTTGAGCCGTTTAATTGAAGATATAAACCAATACCTAGAACAACACACTGATTTCTAAACCTATGCAATTCTTCCGTCAGTACATTGCTCCCATAATTATTTTTGTGATTTTTATCTTTACCCTAGTTCTAGTAACATCTCGCACCTTTTTACCCAGTGATATGGTTCTGCCTGCGCCAGTAGGAGTGATTATTAATTTAACTGAATGAGTACAAGAACTTGGCGACATGTAATTTCCTTAGAGGATTTTACGGTATCTGATTATGAATTGGTAATCCAAACAGCTTGCTCCTTTAGGGAAGTTTTATCTCGGCGCAACAAAAAAGTTCCAACTCTCCAAGGTAAGGTCGTTGCTAATTTATTTTTTGAGCCATCTACCCGCACTCGCAACAGCTTTGAGTTAGCAGCAAAACGACTTTCAGCAGACACGTTAAATTTTGCCCCGGGTAGTTCTTCTTTATCTAAAGGTGAAACGATCTTAGATACTGCCCGCACATTTCTGGCAATGGGTACCGATATTATGGTGATTCGGCATCAAGCTTCAGGAGTACCACTAGCGATCGCTCAGGATATGGATAAACTAAGTGGTAATGTGGGAGTCTTAAATGCAGGTGATGGCAAACATGAGCATCCCAGTCAGGCTTTACTCGATTTATTTACATTAACTAGTTACTTAAACCTGGGATATCCATCCGTCCATGATCTAAAAGGCAAAAAAATTCTGATTGTTGGCGATATACTCCATTCCCGCGTTGCCCGTTCTAATCTTTATTGCTTGGTTACCTTGGGGGCTGATGTGCATTTAGTCGCTCCCCCAACTTTACTACCTGCAGATTTTAGTAGCTATGGGGTAACTATTCATCACACCCTAGCACCCGCTTTAGAAGATGCGGATTTCATTATGACTTTACGCCTGCAAACTGAGCGCATGGGGCAGTTTCTAGTACCTAGCCTACGGGAATATCATACTCAATTTGGCATTAACCGCGATCGCCTAGTTAAATGCTCCCCTAAAGTACAAGTTCTTCACCCTGGACCAGTGAACCGAGGCGTAGAAATTAGTTCAGATTTGATGGATGATCCCCGCCTGAGCCTAATTGATAAACAGGTAACCAATGGCGTTGCTACCCGCATGAGCCTACTTTATCTAATGGGCGCATCCAGTGGTGAACGAATTATTTAGTTCGATTAATAAAATCTTTTTGATATTTTAAGAACTTACTATGCCATTCCTGAAAGCGGCGATCGCCATCCCGAACTAACATCTGTCGATAATGCTCCGAGGAAATATATTTAGGTTTGGGTTTAGTCATAACTCTAGAATGGCAAGGTTAAATTAACGAAACATACTACTTACGGAAGTATCTTCATGTACCCGCCAAATTGTTTCGCCAATTAAGTTAGCTACGGATAAAACTTTAAGCTGTGGGAATTGAGCATCCGAAGGAATCGTATTCGTGACAATTACTTCTTCAAATAAACCTCCCGATAGCCGCTCGATCGCTGGGGGCGAAAATACCGCATGGGTAGCACAGGCATAAACTTGGCGCGCACCTTCTTTTCTGAGAATTTTAGCACCCTCATGAATAGTCCCCGCCGTATCAATCATATCATCGACTAATACTGCTGTTTTCCCCGCCACATCACCGACAACATTCATGACCTCAGCCACATTATGGGTTTGACGACGTTTATCAATAATTGCGATCGGAGCATCATTTAGCTTTTTAGCAAATGCCCTAGCTCTAGCCACCCCACCTACGTCTGGAGAAACCACAACAATATCAGGTAAATTCTTACTCAAAAGGTAATCAAATAAAACCGGTGAACCATAAACATGATCGCAGGGAATATCAAAATATCCTTGAATTTGGGCTGAGTGCAAATCCATGGCAATAATCCGATCCGCCCCAGACTTGACAATTAAGTTTGCCACCAATTTGGCAGTAATAGATTCTCTACCTGCGGTTTTGCGATCGGCACGGGCATAGCCATAGTAGGGCATGACTGCAGTGATCTGACGGGCAGAGGCACGACGACAGGCATCAATCATAATTAACAACTCGGTTAAATTATCATTAACTGAGCGGCAAGTAGGCTGAATTAAGTAAACATCACAACCACGGATAGATTCTTGTACCTGGACATAGATTTCTCCATCGGCAAAGGTTTTACGCACCATTGGACCAAGTCCCATTCCTAAGTACCGAGCTACTTCTTGAGCTAATGGAATATTTGCAGAACCAGCAAATAGCCTGAGCCGATCATCTGTTCCTGCAACAGGGATAAATCTTGATTGATACTTAGCCTTAGTTGATTGAATCACCTTATATAAATCCAGATAATTATTATTTAATATCTTAACTGCATATTAGCTAAGAGCGATTAGGACGACGGCGTTGCAAAAAGTCGGGAATATCCAAACTAGGCTTAGTATTTTTCGCATCAAATCCACCTAAAGTCGAAGACCTGCGGTACGTTGAACCATCAGGGTTATTACTAAATCCTGTGGCTATAACGGTAATTCTTACTTCCCCTGCCATTTTTTCGTCGATTACTGCCCCAAATATGATGTTGGCATTGGGATCAACCACTTCATAAATAATTTCGGCAGCAGCATTAACTTCGTGAAGAGTAAGGTCAGAGCCACCAGTAATATTGAACACCACACCATTTGCGCCCTCAATGGAAGATTCTAGTAACGGTGAGGAAATTGCTGTCATCGCTGCCTCCCTTGCCCGAGACTTACCAGAACCGATACCAATACCTAGTAATGCAGAACCTGCATCTGCCATCACTGCTCGAATATCGGCAAAGTCCACATTAACTAACCCAGGGATAGTAATCATGTCTGATATACCCTGTACGCCTTGGCGCAGAATGTCATCAGCAACTCGAAAAGCCTCTTGGATTGGGGTTTGTTCTGCTGTGACCGATAGTAATTTATTGTTGGGAATAATAATTAAAGTATCAACTCGGCTTTGCAGCGCGTCTATGCCTTCTTCAGCCTGCTGAAGTCTTCTTCTTCCTTCAAAGGTAAAGGGTCTAGTCACAATCCCAACGGTTAATGCCCCTGCTTCTTTGGCAATTTCTGCAATTACTGGAGCAGCACCAGTCCCAGTTCCACCACCCATTCCCGCAGTAATAAATACTAGGTCGGCTCCTTCGAGGGCATGGGCAATTTCGGCTCTTGATTCCTCTGCTGCCTTTTGTCCGATCGCAGGGTTGCCACCAGCACCAAGCCCTTTAGTAATTTTTTGCCCAATTTGAAAGCGTTTGGGTGAGCTAGATTGCAGTAAAGCTTGAGCATCAGTGTTAAGTGACCAAAACTCAACGCCACTAATTTCACTGGCAATCATACGGTTGACTGCATTGCCACCACCACCGCCAACACCAATCACTTTAATTTTAGCTGCGCTACTAAGCATGATATTTTCAGTTTCGGAATCGGGTAATACCTGCTGCCTTGTACTGGTGATAGTGTTATTACGGGATGGAGTGACTTGGCGACGGGTAATTTGTTCGGCATCTGCTGCCAAAGCTGCTTTCTCATCTCGAGAGCTATGATTGCCTAGCTCTAAAACATTATCTTTAATCATTGTGACTACGGCAGTATGTTAGTGGTGGTAATGCTGCTTTAATATTAAGCTTAACTAAATATTAAATCTAATTAAGTTTTTCTGTTCAACTAAATATAAACTATCTAGTCAAGGTTTGCCAAACAGTCTTGAGGGTGCTGTCTCAATTATTTTTTAATTTTTATGAACTCAAATATAAATTTATAGAAATTGAGTTAGACCACATCAAATAAAACTGTGTTCATATAGCGGTCAGCCCATTCTTTCCCAAAGGCTTTTTCGAGAATGCGTCGAGTTTTATCATTTTGTTGCTGCTGCTGACAGTAATGGCGGTGACGATCTTGAATGATGGTTTTGATCTCTTCTGAAACAGACTCTAATTCAGAAGCAACCGTACAAACTTGGGTGCAGTATTTTTCGAGGGTTTGCAAAAATAAATTTTCTTCTAGCTGCCCTTGAGGTCGGACAAATATACAAAATTCTGAAAAAATATTTTTCCCCCATGCAGGTAGTTCTCGAGGCTGGCTAAACTGGGGTTGGGATGCTTGCCATGCTCTAATTGGCTCACTGATGGTGTCAGGAATAGTTACTGTAGGTGAAATATCCACGATCGCTGCACTAATTCCCGCTTTACCACCAATTAAATCTGCTCCAAATATTGGTAAAGGATAGTTAAATTGAGGATACATAACACAGTGAAGAATATCGAGATTGCTACCGACTTGTGCTAGCTCGATGTGGAGTTTGCGAAATTGGGGAGCTTGATAACAGCGATTTTGGATTGTTAGTCTTTCTCCTTCCAGTTTGCCTTCCACATAGCCCAGGTCTGCGGGCATTTCATAGTCGGAGATATTTAGATATTGGTGCCAGATTGCTTCAATGCGATCGCTAAGTTGGATGATTAGGGGGTGAAAGTTAGAATTTTCCATAGCTTAAGCTTACTTATTAAAATTATTGAATTAAGTTATTTAATCTATTATTTGATCAATGGGTATGTGAATATAGCCTAATCTGGTGCAAATTTGCCTGCCTGTTTATTGGATTAGATTTATGATTAAAGTTAGTAATTTGGTTCGATATATATGGTGTTTAAACCTATAGAAACTAATCATCCATTGGTTAAGCCTCTTATTGGAAAAACAGATCAAGAACTTCTGACTTCATTTCGGGCAGAGCCACAGTCGGGGAAATATTTAGTCTTAATTTTTTGTCGATATGGACAGATTATTTATACCTTGACCCATGATGTAGAGCGATCGCCCATAGAGGCAGATTATTTATTTGTACAGGTATGGAAGCGAATTTTTCAAGAGCTAAGGTTAATTGATCTAGAAATTAGTAACTCTTTGCAAAGCTTTCTGACAGACATTGCCGCCGTGGTAATTAACGAATTTGATCGCAACAATATTAAAAACATTAAAACCGCCACTAAAAATAACAACGTAATGGACTATAACCCAGCTTTGACTTCCCCGCCATTTTTATGGTATCTGGATCAAGCATTAGCAGCATTACCAAAGGATTTACGGTTAGTGCTAGTTTTATCCCAGACCTTTGATTGGAGTTCCAGTCGCATTGCTGCCTATTTACGCTCCGAGGGGGAGGGGTATCAAGTTAAAGATATTGAGGCATTGATTGCTAGGGCAAGTTTGGCGATTACAGAACTTTTACCACAGGATATTCAAGAAATTTATCTATTATCAGGTATGGTCAAAGCCTAAGCTTTTCAGAATCATTAGAAGTTTTATTATAAATTTTTTTATGAAGCTATGACATCAGTAAATCCTATATTAAAGACAGCTCTTGCTGGTTTAGAGCTTAATCTTGATCAAGAACTAGCCAGATATAAAGGTGAAGCTAGTTTAACTAACATTCATCCAAATACAGTTGCAAACTCAGATTTCAACTTATATTTAGAACCAGATTCAGAGCCAAATACGCAAAATTTAGATTTATCCTACTTGGACGATCAACAACCAACGGGTTTAGAAAATACCCTAGATGAAGAGTTTCAAGACCTAATCACTACAGAGTTTACAGACATATTCCCCAGATCAGAATTAGAAGATCAATATCAGCAAAATTCTCCAGAATATTCTCAAGAATCGCCAGAATCAACATTTAAGTTGCTCAGTCCTGTGGGAATTATCTCTATGATCCTACTGCTGATTTCCAGTGCAACCATTGGTTATCTGTGGGTTGATCCTTCGGGACTAAATCGGTTAATTAAACCAGCAAAAGATGATACTAAATCTAGTACGATTCAAAACCTAGAGTTATTCCCTCCTGAAGCTAAAAATAGTTCTGAAAAAATAGAGCAACTGCCCTTTGTGGATTTTGCTGTTACTAAATCCCAAGATGCCCAGAGAATATCCGCACAAGTTTTACGCCCCTTAATGCCGCTAATTCCACCAACGACTGGTCGGTCATTTGAGCCACCAATTCGAGTCGAACCTGAAGTCAAAGTCCAGAAAAAAGCTAAAAAAGTAGAACCTGTTGTGCCAGCGATCGCCAAAACCGCACCTGTGGATAATCTGGATCAAATTGAACTAGCTTTACCTGAGTCTCGACCTCAATCTAGTGTGGCAACTAAGCCGACTGCTACCCCAATCACATCACCAAAGTTAAATCCGCCTGTTACTCCTGAATCGAAACCTGAAGTTATTGAGTCACCAAACTGAATTATCAAACCAAGTAATTATTTGGCTTTAATCACCAGATCGTAGATAGGCTGGTTAGTCGTACAAAGAAGATGGCACTCGTATAAATTTGGTTCTTGCACTCCGACAGAAGCGATCGCAGGTTGATCGGGAAATGGGATTAGGCGATCAAATAAAAACTTCCCATCATTCTCAACCTCATTTTCAAATAGAGGAACTATATCAAACTGGAGTAAATAAACCGCAGGAGGAGCGTTGAGATAATCTAGGAGTTTAAATCCTAAGCGGTATAGAGGCTGCCTGTGGCGATCGGGTAAATGATAGGGCTGATGGTATTGATTAGGGGCAACTTGAGTGATCACCTCACCATAGATAGTACCTCTAGCTGTACACACTAAGGGAAGCCAGAAATTTCCTGTAGTTGTGAAATTAAAGCCAAATCTTTGGTTTACAAGGTCTCTGAGTTTGCTGAGTTCGGCACAGGTTGCCATTATGTCTTTAGTCATGTTTGCGAAATCATATAAAATCACACCTATAAAGCATACTTAATTAAGTCCAGTTAATCATCGCCAAAGGTTGGTAAAGACAGACCTGATGTTTGAATTTCTGGAACTTCAATGCGTTGTGGTGGAGTACTATGGGCAAGGCGATGGCTAAGATTTTGGACTTCAGAATTTAGTTGGCTATTTTGTTTTTGCAGTTCTTCAACTTTGGATTTGACTGGTTCCATCCGCTCAGAAAATTTATTACCATAGACGGCGGGTAAGTTCTCTATTTTATGTTGCAAGTCTTGGGAGCGAGCATTTGACTCAGCTAGGGCATGGCGCAGTTCTTGGATTTGCTGATCTCGTTCTTTGAGTAAAAGTTGGCTGAGGATAAGTTGCTCTTCGGCATTAGCGAGTTTATGGTTAAGCGATCGCATTTCCTCGGCATGTTGATCAGTTAAAGCCTGATTGGGCAGAAAGGCAATATTACCCTTAACAAGGCGCAGTATCTCCTCTGATAGCTGTTGAACAAGGAGGTCTCGTTGCTGTAACTCCTGTTGAAGTCGATTATTTTCCTCTCGCAAGGTTTCCATGGGGCTAACTTTGAACTCGTTATCGGTCATAGTTTAGCATTAGCTAGGTGATCCTTCACATTTGCTATGGGCTATTAGTGTATTCTGGGAGACATTCTTGCTTTCAGTTTTTGTTCAGTTATTTGTTCAGTTAGTTTAGATTTTTAGTCAAGCCAAGATGAATTCATCTGTTAAAACCCTGATTCAGAAAGACTTTTTGGATTGCCGTAGCAATACTTTATCTCTATTTGAGAAGTTAGATTATCAAGTTTTCTCAACCCAGATACATCCCGAATTTAGTCCCGTAGGTTGGCACCTTGGACATATTGCTCAGGTTTGGGATGATTGGATAGTAGTTAAGTACGCGGATTTAGCTCCCACCAAGCCAGAGTATAGACAGTTATTTACGGTGGATGGATTGACAAAGTCGGAGCGAGTGGGATTACCGCAAATATCTGAAGTACTTGATTATGTGAATTTGGTGAGCGATCGCCTGCTAGGTTACTTAGAATCTAGCTCGTTATCCCAAGAAGAAGAAAAGTTGTGGCAATGGTTGATTCAACATGAAAGCCAACACGCTGAGACCATAGCTATAGTTTTACAGTTGCAGGGTCAACTTCCATCCCCAATTATATTAACTGATGGATTAACTGAAAGTCTGAAACAAAGCCTGAGCCAAATTGGTGAGCCTGAACTAATTACAATTCCCTCTGGGTATTTTACGCAAGGTAGCGATCGCCCTAATGCTATGGATAATGAGAGTCCCGCCCATGCAGTGTATGTGGATAGTTTTAGGATTGTTGCCCATCCTGTGACACAAGGACAATATCAAAACTTTATAAGTGCGGGTGCTTATTGCGATCAAAAATGGTGGAGTCAAGCGGGATGGCAATGGTTACAAAAGGAGCAGGTATCAAAAGCCTTACATTGGCAGATTTTTGGCGATCATCCTGACCGTCCAGTTTGTGGGCTTAATTGGTATGAGGCTAAGGCATACGCTAATTTTGCAGGTATGAGATTACCAACAGAAGCAGAATGGGAAAAAGCAGCTAACTATTTGGGCGATCGCTTGCTTGGTAAAAGTCAAGTCTGGGAATGGACATCTAGTTTATTTCATCCCTATCCGAATTTTCTGCCCTATCCATATTCTGGGTATTCCAGTCCCTATTTCGATCAACAACACTATGTGCTTAAGGGCGGCAGTTGGGCTAGTAGTTCCTATACTTTGCGATCGTCTTTTCGGAACTGGTACCAACCCCATGTACGCCAAATATTTGCTGGACTGCGCTGTGTCGAGCTATAAAGTCTACTTAAAAAAGCACCTAAGATTGCGAATAGCGGGTTAAATTTCTGAGCCTCTCACTGGTAAAATATATTAATATGGCTATAACAGCCTTAAACGACAGGGAAATTAATAGTTATGAGCCTGTGCCTTGCCTGTATTACTGTCAATCATTCCAATGCCAATTTTTGCGCTAAGTGTGGAGCAAGATTATTAATTCAAGATCGCTATCGTGCGTTTAAGGTAATCGGGCAGGGTGTTTTTGGTAAAACTTTACTAGCACAGGATGAGGGTAAGCCATCGAAACCTAAATGTGTAATTAAGCAATTTACTTATACTGGCGTAGGAATGCAGAAAGCCAGCGAACTTTTTCAGCAAGAGGTAGAACAATTAGAAAAGCTGGGCAAACATGCTCAAATTCCTGAACTTTTGGCACATACTGAACAAGAGGGGCGACAATACCTAGTACAAGAATTTATAGACGGACAGAATATTGCCCAAGAACTGAGGGAGCAAGGAGCCTTTAACGAAACCAAAATTCGTGAGTTTCTCTTAGAACCCATTTAAGAATTCACGGGGGACAAATTTCTGAGCATTATGCGGATTAAAGACAAGTATACAAAGGACTCAGACATTTTTTCATGATATTCATAGTCTTTACTCAGCCTCCGACATTTACCTAACCATGCGAAGGTTCTCTCTACTACCCAACGTTTCGATTCCACTATAAATCCCTTCTGATTATCTGGACTTTTACTTACTTCCCAGACCCAATTAAAGTTTTCTTTAACCCAATCTGTCATCTCTGCTCCAGAATATCCTTTATCTACTAATATCTTTTTTAGTCTTGTCAATGGATATTTTAAGCTTTCTAATAGTAACTTTGCACTGGCTCGTTCTCCAATGTCAGCAGTGTGTACAACCACTCCTACTAATAATCCCAGAGTATCTACGATAATATGCCGTTTTCTACCCTTGATTTTTTTGCCTCCATCAAAACCTCAGCTCCCTGCACTTTCCGTTGTCTTCACCGTTTGACTATGTAGACTTGCCAAACTTGCTGTTGCTTCTCTTCCATCCTCTATCCTTACTCGTTCACTTAATTTCTGATTTATCTCTACCATTAACCCGATGAATGTCCATCTTCGGAAGTAGAAATATACGGTTAATCATGCGGTAAGTTTTTCCATGTACAGCCATTTTTGAATATGTAGAAAATACCATTCACGACTTCTCGCTTATCTACAATTACTGGTCTATCTAGCTTTGATGGGGTTAGTAGCATTCCTCCAATTATTTCCCATTCCTGATCTGTTAAATCACTGTCGTAGCTTTGGCGCATTTTTTATTACTAATATTTTTTCTTTACCAAGTATAGAGCCTGTTTCATATCTCATGAGTAGCAATTGTTTTTAGCATCAAGCGAATAAAGCAAAGATTGAGTTTAGCTGTAGCATTAACGAGAGTTCTCTCAAAGTTCTTAACTAAGATTTTGCATCTTTCAACCCAAGCATTTGACCTTTCAATTACCCACCTTGTCGGCACAACTACAAACCCAGACAGACCTTTTTCTGCCTTCTGTTGCTTTGATACCTTAGGAGAAATTTCAAACCTAATCTTAGTCATAATCTCAGGATAAACCTTCTGTAAATCAGTCGTCAATTTTTCGATATGATAACCACTATCCAGCAATATCGTAGTTAGGGTAATGTCATCTGGCTTCGATTTGAAGTAATCAATGTTAAACGTTAACATCTCAATCAGTCCTTGGTCATCTGATACATTTGCTCTTGTTAAATAGGTAAAGAAAGGAAATCCCAGTATGTCAACGGCTAAATGTCTTTTGATCCCGTTAGTTGCTTTGTAGGAGCAGAAGCCCTTGGATTCTATACTTGCATTACAGGTATTTTTCACTGCTTGTGAGTCAATGATGATTAAAGTTGTCCATTTTGATTTTTTTTGACTGTTCACGGGCTGTTGCATGCAAAGCTTCCATAATCGCAGTAAATGTACCTGTATCTTTCCACTCCTTGTAGTATCGATACACTGTAGAGAATGGTGGTAAGTCTCGGGGCATATCTCGCCAATTACAACCGTTTTTGAGTTGGTAGAGTATGCCGTCTAAAATTTGTCTTTTTGTCCAAGTTGGCGGTCTAGTTTGCTTTTTCTTTGGGAGCAATGGTTCTATAATTTCCCATTCTTTATCTGTTAGGCTACTTGAGTATGGATTTAGCATTTTCTAAGTATCATACATCTTGCTCATAATAGATATGAAACAGGCTCTATACAAATTAGAGATCAGCGAAAGTGAAGAAGAGCTAAAACATATGCTGAGAGTGCAAAAGACCGCATCAGATAAAGAAAGAATTCAGATGCTGTATCTGTTAAAAACAAAACAAGCAAGCACAATCCAGACAGCATCGACAATACTGGGACGGCATCGAGTTACATTGCAAGATTGGTTAGGGAATTATCGCAAAGGGGGAATAGTAGGACTATTAGGACATAAACCTAGAACAGGGCGAAAACAGAGTATTCCACAATGGGCGCAGAAAGCATTGATAAAAAAGCTGGAAGAAGCAGAAGGCTTTGAAAGTTATGGGCAGATCTGCCAATGGTTAGAGAACCAATTAGGAATCAAATCAAACTATAAAACTGTGCATCATCTAGTCCGATATCGGCTGAAAGCCAGACCGAAAGTGACACGTCCAGTCAGCGCAGGAAAGTCAGAAGAGCAAGTAGAAGCATATAAAAAAACCTTGCCAGTATTATAAGCATGATTGCTTGGTTTGGCATTAATATAATCGGACTAAATGGCAAAGTGAGATTCTTTTGTCAAGATGAAACACGAATTGGGTTAAAGACAATTAGTGGAAGGAAGATCACAGCAAGAGGAGTCAAACCCAAAGGTAAAGTTCAGTGGCAGTTTAAGGCAACTTACCTCTATGGAATTGTAGAACCATCAACAGGGGAAAGCTTTTTCTATGAATTTACTCACCTTAATAGTGAATGCTTCCAAGTATTTCTGAACTTAGTAAGCGCATATTTTCAAGGTGACATCATCGTTATGCAAGTGGATCAAGCAGGAGCACACAGAGCAAAACGGTTAAAGATTCCTAAAAATATTATTTTGCTATTTCAGCCTGCCCATGCACCTGAGACTAATCCCATTGAAAGAGTGTGGCAGCATTTCAAATTAGGGTTGAGGTGGAAACTGCCAAAAGATCTTGACCAGTTGCGTGCATTAATGCGGGAAAGGTTAGAAGTTATGACTCAGGAGGTAATTGCTTCGATTGTTGGGTGGGATTATATTTTAGAAGCTTTATCTGTAGCTCGTATTTAACGATTTGGTATAAGGTATCAAAGCAAAAGCAGGCAGAAAAAGGTCTGTCTGGGTTTGTAGTTGTGCCGACAAGGTGGGTACTTGGGTTGAAAGATGCAAAATCTTAGTTAAGAACTTTGAGAGAACTCTCGTTAATGCTACAGCTAAACTCAATCTTTGCTTTATTCGCTTGATGCTAAAAACAATTGCTACTCATGAGATATGAAACAGGCTCTATAGTCCTCACAAGAATTCATCAAGTCTGCCCGTATAAATCGCTCCAAATACGTTTTCCCAGATGACATATTTGGGCTTTGCCTCATCGATAACGCTTGACAAATCTTCCTAGCCCTCGGCATCCATATTCTCTACTGGTTATGCCCATAATCATGATTAACAATATCAACCACAGTCTACGCCCAATTGCTTCTCGAAAATCTGGTATTTCTTTTAGATAATCAATTAGACTCTTTTCCGATTTTTTATACTATCTTTAGCTGTAGTATTCTAACTCATATTTATTGCCTAGTCTTTTCATTCTAGTCTTTTCATTTTTATGAAGAATGAAACAATCCTCGGGATCTTCTGGGGGGGTGGAGATACAGCGCACGCAGGGGTTCCAACCTTGTACCTGATACTACACAAACCTATAAAAAACTGTAAATTAGTAAAAGTTAATTCCGCATATCATTAATTGCATTTCTAGTGACATTGGCGATCGCTTGATCGGAAGCTTTAGGTAGATGATAATACTTGCCTGCTGCCGCCGCTGCTAACTCTTTAGCAAATCCTGTAGAAACAAATTTATTCTCAGTATCAATCACTAATAGGGCTATTCCCAAAGCTCTAACTTTTTTGGCAATTTCTAAAAGCTCTTCTTTAATATTCGGTTTATTTTCTGGATCAATTGTTTCACCTAGCGATCGCCCTAAGGAAATATTTCCCCTACCATCCGTAACGGCTACGATCATTACCTGCCCAATATCTCCAGATGCTTTGGCGTTGATACCGACACGGACTGCTTGGGTTAAGCCATGTGCCAAAGGTGATCCACCACCACAGGGTAATACATCTAATCTAATTTTTGCCGCTTCAATAGAACGCGTAGGTGGTAAAAGTACCTCTGCCTGTTCACCCCGAAATGGAATTAAAGAAACTTGATCTCGATTTTGGTATGCTTCAGTTAAAAGTCTTAATACTGCTCCTTTGGCTGATTGCATTCGATTCAATGACATTGATCCAGAAGCATCCACCAGAAATATGACTAATGCTCCTGCTTTCCTTGCTAATTTCTTAGCACGAATATCAGGGTTTTCCACAATCACTTTACGATGAGGGTTCCTTAAACGGCGTGCTTTTTGATAGGGAGCGCAAGCTCTTAATGTGGCATCGACCGCTATGCGATCACCCTTACCTTGAGGTAATACGGGTTTAATGTAGCGTCCTCGATCTTGGGAATAAATTAAACTTCTCGAGCCAGAATTTCCTTGTTTAGTAAAAGTTTGAGCAAAATACATTACCTCTGGATCAAGAATTACTCCCTCTGGATCAAATAAAAACTCTTCAGGTATGCTAGGTGGCTCTTGGGTTTCTTCTGGCTCTTCTTCATCCTCTGGTTCCTCAGGATTTTCTTGATCTTGATTAGAGTTTTGAGGAGGTGGGGGTGGAGCATTAGGTGGTTGAGGTTGCTGTTGTTCGGGCTTGATGGTTGAGCGGGAAACAATTACTAATTCGACGGCAGTACGCAAATCATCAGCATTGACATTTACTCTGCTATCTAACGCTGCCAAAGCTTTTGCTACTCTTAGAGCAAATAGTTCTGCTCTATGTCCCTGAACTCCGCCCCGAATTGCTTCTTGGACTAAATAATTAATCTGAGCCGAGCTAATTTGAACATCCTTTAACCATTCCCTCGCTAAAATAATTTGGGTACGCAGATTGTCTAAATTCCCTTGATATTGAGCTAAAAAACTTGCGGGAGAATTAGCATAACTGATCGCCATATCCACCGCTTCTACCCGATCATCTATACCTAAAACCTCATCGGCTGATAAATGAATAGCAATGCGATCCAGCAAATGTTTCCCTAAAGCTCCTTCTTCGGGATTATATGTAGCAATAAGAATTGGCTCACAGGGGTGCTGAAAACTTATGCCTTCACGTTCGATTTGGTTAACTCCATTACTTAAAGTTGCGAGTAAAAGATTAGATATTTGGGGATCAAGTAAATTAATTTCATCCACGTACAGTACCCCCCGATTAGCTTCTGCTAATAAGCCAGGTTGGAAGATGGTTTTGCCCTGCTGCACCGACTTTGCCACGTCCACCGATCCTATTAATCTATCTTCAGTTATACCTAAGGGAATTTGGATAAAAGGGGCTGGAATTACTTTTGTTTCGACTATATCTGGGTTTGTAGCTGAATCCCACGTTTCAGGCTTGGTTGGATCGCAGTTACTAATAGAGTTTGCCACAATTTCAATCGGTGGTAATAAAGCATGAACTCCCCTTGCTAGGACTGACTTAGCTGTTCCTCTACGTCCAGCGATCGCTACTCCCCCTAGCATTGGATCAATAGAGGCTAAGAGTAATGCAGTTTTAATTGCTTCCTGCCCTACCACAGCACTGATAGGAAATGTTAGATTCTGTCCCATGCCAAATACACTAGTTTTTTTACAAGCCTTATAAGCATAACCTAGCTTAACTTGTATTATATTTTAAGCCTAAGAATACATAGCTCAGACGGTTAGAGCATCACGTTAAGATCGTAATAAGAAGTAATCTAAATAACTCTCCGCAAACCAACTACTGAATCAGTCACTAAAACGGCGTTGAAATCTGGGATCGTGCTTATTATACCTATGCCTATTGCAAGCTGAGCATAAAGTTTGTAAGTTACTTAAATCATTAGTTTCACATTGGGTTAATGGAATAATGTGATCGAGTGTTAGTTTTACTTGAGCTTGATTTTTCCGCAACTCTGACAAATATAAAGACAAAACCTTCAACAGCAAAGTTTAATTGCCATCTCTACACTTTATACTTGCAAGTATGTGAGTTATCTGCGCTTAGACAAGATCTTGATCGTTTGAGTCACGACAGTGTAAGCCAATTATTCCTCTGGTAAATATTAGACCTCTTGCGAAACTCTTAGGATAGAGTAAAAGTATAAAATTTAGGAAAACCAATTAATGCTTTAAGTAAAAAGCCATTAGAAGAGTTCAATAGGTATTGTGGAGTTCAAAAAGATACATTCATAAAAATGGTGAAAATAGTTACTAAAGCTAAACGGAGCAGTGCAGGCAAATTCTCCATATCTAGTTCGGTAAATTTGCTTACTCTACCCATAGACAAAAGTTTTGTTCGTATAGTTGAGAACTTGTAGAAGATTGCTCAAGAGATTGATGGGATGCGATCGCCATAGTTATTGTGAGAATATCAACTAGGCTCTAATCCTAAATATAGGCATTTCTGATCTTTAGTTTATTAGCTTTTTCATTAATTCAAAGCTAATTTTATACGGTGGGTATCGCCATTTTAGATCGAAGAGAAATGATTTTTTAAGAATGCTTTTACGATGGGAAAACGTATCAAAGGATGCCTTACCGTGATAGCTGCCTATACCACTATTACCGATGCCACCAAAGGGTAATTCTGGTGTAGAAAGATGCATGATTGTATCGTTGATGCAGCCACCACCAAAGGAGATTTCACGAATAAGTCGATCTTGATTTTGCTTGTTAGTCGAAAAGAAATATAGAGCTAGGGGACGAGGTTTGGCATTTACATAGGCGATCGCTTCATTCAAATTTTTATAAGTAAGTATCGGTAAAATTGAACCAAATATCTCTTCTTGCATGAGATTGGTATCTAACTGATCGGCATGAACATCAATTACAGTTGGAGCAATATATAGGGTTTGGCGATCACTGTGTCCACCGATAATAATTTGAGCTTGATCTATATCTTTGATTAATCCAATTAGGCGATCAAACTGACGCTGATTAATTACACGGGCATAGTCGGGGCTTTGTTGGGGTTGATTACCGTAAAATTCCTGTAAATAGTGCCTAATTTTAGCTATGACAGCGAACTTAATAGATTCATGGACTAAAACATAGTCTGGGGCAATACAGGTTTGTCCTGCATTATAAAACTTGCCCCAAATCATGCGTTTTGTCGCTAAATCCAAATCACATTCGGCATCAATAATGGCGGGGCTTTTACCACCGAGTTCGAGGGTTACAGGTGTAAGTTGCTTGGCTGCTGCCCCCATGACAATTTTTCCCACCTCAGTACCACCCGTGAAAAAGATATGATCAAATTTCTCTGCTAAGAGTGCCTGACTGGTTTCCACTTCCCCTTGGACTACGGTTAAAAATCTAGGATCGAAATTCTCACAAATTAATTCTGCAAGCAAGGCTGAGGTATGGGGCGCATATTCTGAGGGTTTAATTACGGTACAATTCCCCGCCGCGATCGCGCCAATTAAGGGGGCAATAGCAAGCTGAAAGGGATAGTTCCACGGACTAATAATTAAAACTACGCCGACAGGTTCAGTGTAAATATAGCTGCTGGCAATGAATTGACTGAGGGGAGTTGGTACTTTCTGCGGTTTGACCCAACTTTTGAGATGCTTGAGTGTATATTTAATTTCCCCTAGGGTGACTAAAATTTCAGAACCATAAGCCTCGATCGCTGGTTTGTGTAAATCTGCTTTGAGGGCATCTAAAGTTCTGCGATCGTTATTTTCGGTAATTTTCGCTAATAGCTTTAATTGCTCCAGCCGAAATTTAAGCTCTTTAGTCACACCCGTATTGAAGAACTGCCTTTGGGTTTCAACGATTTCGGGAATACTCATGCTAAGAATTTAATTTGAGAATACATAAGAATAATATTTCAAAAATTATGAGAGAGCGAATATTAAGGGAATATAGTGAGAGCAAGAAAGACTTTACTCGTATTGATCTTAAAGGCATCAATTAAGATAATGTGTGTCTTAAAAATGTTGATTTATCTCAAATCTGAAATATGGCAATCTTAAATATTCGATTTTAATGGATGACTCGGCTAAAATTTCAGTGTCTCCTATTTGTTCTTATTGGATTATGTCTGCACCTATTTCTGAGTTAATCACGGCTGATATTCTTAAACCTGCTCGGTATTTAGGTAATGAACTGGGGGCTGTGCATAAACCTTGGGAGTTGGCATTAGTGCGCTGGTGCTTGACCTATCCAGAAATCTATGAAGTGGGAGCCTCTAATTTGGGGCATATTATTCTTTACAGTATTTTAAATGCTCAATCGGGACAACTGTGCGATCGCTCCTACTTACCTGCTCCTGATTTAGCTCTTAAGCTGCGTGAAACTCATACACCTCTATTTGCAGTTGAGTCTCAACGTTCCCTAAGGGAATTTGATATTTTAGGATTTAGTCTTAGTTATGAACTAGGAGCCACTAATATTCTGGAAATGCTGGACTTGGCACATATTCCCCTTACTTGGCAGGAACGTAACCAAGAAGGCAATGCCATAGATCATGTTCCATTAATTTTTGCGGGTGGACAAACTGCTACCTCTAACCCTGAACCCTATGCTGACTTTTTTGATTTTCTTGCCCTAGGGGATGGGGAAGAACTGTTGCCTGAGATTGGGGAGGTCATAAAACTGGGCAAATTAGCAGAAAAATCTCGCCTAGAGTTATTGCTGGATTTAGCTCAAGTGGATGGGGTGTATGTACCACAATTTTATCGTTACCAAGATGGTGCCGTAATTCCCAACCGTGGTGATATTCCTGCCAAAATCCTGCGGCGAGTGGCTGCGCCTATGCCTGAACATAGTATTGGATTAGTACCTTTAGTAGAGACAGTTCACGATCGCCTGACCATCGAAATTAGAAGAGGTTGTACTAGAGGATGTCGGTTTTGTCAGCCCGGAATGCTCACCCGTCCAGCTAGGGATGTCAAACCAGAGGCTGTGGTTAGTACCATTGAAAGGGCAGTGAAGGAAACAGGTTATAATGAGTTTTCCCTTTTATCCCTTTCCTGTTCTGATTATTTGGCATTACCCTCCGTGGGTATGGAAATTAAAAATCGCCTTAAAAATCAGCATATTTCCCTTTCGTTGCCCAGTCAAAGAGTCGATCGCTTTGATCAAAATATTGCCAATATTCTGAAAAGTGAAGATGGCAGACAGCAGGGTTTAACCTTTGCCCCAGAGGCGGGAACCCAACGTTTACGAGATGTAATTAATAAAGGACTTACCGATGAAGAACTCCTACGGGGCGTAAAAATTGCTTACGAACAGGGTTGGAATCAAGTTAAGCTCTACTTTATGATTGGCTTACCCACGGAAACCGATGAGGATGTAATTGGCATTGTCGATACGATCGCCTTATTACAAGAGGAATGTCGCTTACCAAATCGTAAAATTCTCAATGTGCATCTGACTATTTCCAACTTCACCCCTAAACCCCATACTCCATTCCAATGGCACCAAGTTTCGCCAGAGGATTTTTTGCGTAAACAGAAACTGCTTAAATCAGAATTTCGGAAGCTACGGGGGGTAAAAGTGAACTATACCGATGTGCGAATTTCAGCAATGGAAGATATTCTGGGTCGGGGCGATCGCCATTTAGGAAAAGTGATAAAAACCGCATGGCAACTAGGGGCAGGAATGGATGCTTGGTTTGAAAATGCGGAACGGGCTTTTGGAGCTTGGCAGCAGTCCCTAGAACTAGCAGGTTTAACTTGGACTAGTCCTGACTTAAATATGGATCAGGTTTTACCTTGGGATCATATTGATACGGGGATCGATAAAAATTGGCTAAAGGAAGACTGGCAAAAGGCGATCACTGCAGTTACCGTTCCTGATTGTTCCTTTCATGGTTGCTCTAAGTGTGGAGTATGTAGCCCTGACTTTGGACATAATATTGTTATTCCTGCGCCTCCTATTCCTGAATTTTTGGGGAATGCAAATCAGAAGGCATCAGAACCTGTGCAGAGAATTAGAATTACATTTGGTAAATTAGGTAAATTGGCTTTAGTTTCCCATCTGGATTTAATCAGACTATTAGAGCGATCGCTACGCCGAGCCGAAATTCCCATGGCATTCAGTCAAGGTTTCCATCCCACGCCTAAGTTTTCCCTCGCCAGTGCCTTAGCTTTGGGTGTTACCAGTTCGGGTAAAATTGCCGATTTTGAACTCTCAGAAACAATGGATATTCTGGAATTTAGGGAACGGCTATCTTCTAAGCTACCTGCGGATATGCCGATTTATGCAGTTGAGCAAATAGATCTAAAAGCGATTTCGGCGGAACGAGCCATTACTAAGGCTGAATATATTCTTACATTTAATGAAATTGATCGGAATGTTTTGGATCTGGCGATCGCTCAGATTAAAGATACCACCTCTATTCTGATTCCTAAAACCTCAAAATCAGGGCATGAATACATGATGGAAATCCGCGATCGCCTATATTTGCTAGAGTCAATTGATGGTGAGTCTTTAAGGTATGTGGGTAGTCAAACTCCTGACGGTTGGATTCTCAAGCCCGATCAAGTTATGTTCATGATTAACCAAATGATTACTCTAAATTCTTCCGATGCGCTAATCAAACTTACTCATATCCATCGGGTTAGCCTATCTTAAAATTCGGTTTAAAATTTATAGGGAATTTGGAGGATTGCACTAACCCATAAATTGAGGAATTTTTGGATTTGAGCTTTGGTTGCAGGCATACTTAAATAGTCACAACGATTGCGGTCGGTAGACATAGTATTTGCGATCATGGCAATCTGAATTTCATCTATGACGATAAAATCAATCTGGCAAATATTGAGTATGTTAGAGTTGAAGCCAGATAAACTAAAACTAGAAATAAGTAATGAATGCTGTTGAAGTCCTAAAATCTGAAATCCAGCAAGTTTATAATCAACTTGACTCATTTATAGAAACGTGGATAGAAAATTACACCTCTTCTGGCGGTCAAGTATTTTGTCACAAAGGCTGCAACAACTGCTGTGATCTTCCTGTTAGCATAACTCTCGCGGAAGCATTATTGATTTCTGATAATTTCAATAATGATGTAGTAAATGAAGATAAGTTAAGAACTTACTTAGACAAGTTAATTAAATATGTAAAAGAAAGTAAGAGTGAATTAGATTACTTAAAGTCTCGTCGTATTAACATAGGGATGTGTCCGTTACTTAATGGAGAAGGAGCTTGTTCAATTCATAAAAAGCACCCTATTCCTTGTAGAAAGACTTTATCGGTTTTGAATCATCAATTTTGTAAAGCTGAGGCAATAAACAATTTACCACCCTTAGAAGTTCGTAAATATCTTGATAAAGTCAAATCCATTTCAGATGTTACAGGAGGAAGAGGGCATTATGTTTCTGAAACTTCTAATTTAGGTAGCTATCTTCAAAATTCATTGAGAGGCAACACCAAAAAACTATTGGGTTTTGACATCTTTGGTGATCTGGCATTGATGGTTTTTCTTGCTAAACAAGAAGAATTTATTAAAGTTGTTACGACCAAGAATGTTAGAAAAGTTACAAGATATCTGCAAGATAATAATCTACTGCATCCATACATTATTTCAATTGAACAAGCTAAAGCTAAAGGCTTTGGATAAAAACAATATTTTCTAAATCAATGATGAAATGTAAACTTTGTCTTTCCTATCATCCAAAGCTTGTTAAAGCACATATCATTCCACAGAGTTTTTATAATCGTTCTGCTAATAGTCCTTGGGGAATACATGAAGAAAGAAGTCCTTATAGAGTAATTAGGGTTGACAAAGGAATACTAACCTCAAAAAGATCTCTAAAGGGAATTTATGATCCGACTATAGTTTGCAGTGAATGCGAGAAAAAATTTGACCAATTTGATAAACATGGATACGAAGTTCTATCAAAATCATTTTTGAATAAGATAATTCAGTATGATCTTTTGACTAACCAACCTCTTTATTTAATTGAGGATGTTGATTTTTATAAATTAAAACTTTTCTTTCTATCAATGCTATGGAGAGCGCACGTATCTTCACAGCCTTTGTTCTCGTCTGTGGATTTAGGCACGCATGAGCCAATATTACGTTCATATAGAGCCTGTTTCATATCTATTATGAGCAAGATGTATGATGCTTAGAAAATGCTAAATCCATACTCAAGTAGCCTAACAGATAAAGAATGGGAAATTATAGAACCATTGCTCCCAAAGAAAAAGCAAACTAGACCGCCAACTTGGACAAAAAGACAAATTTTAGACGGCATACTCTACCAACTCAAAAACGGTTGTAATTGGCGAGATATGCCCCGAGACTTACCACCATTCTCTACAGTCTATCGATACTACAAGGAGTGGAAAGATACAGGTACATTTACTGCGATTATGGAAGCTTTACATGCAACAGCCCGTGAACAGTCAAAAAAATCAAAATGGACAACTTTAATCATCATTGACTCACAAGCAGTGAAAAATACTTGTAATGCAAGTATAGAATCCAAGGGCTTCTGCTCCTACAAAGCAACTAACGGGATCAAAAGACATTTAGCCGTTGACACTCTGGGTATTTAACAAGAGCAAATGTATCAGATGACCAAGGACTGATTGAGATGTTAACGATTAACATTGATTACTTCAAATCGAAACCAGATGACATTACGCTAACTACGATATTGCTGGATAGTGGTTATCATATCGAGAAACTGATCCAAGAACTAGAGAAGATATATCCTGAGATTATGACTAAGATTAGGTTTGAAATTTCTCCTAAGGTATCAAAGCAACAGAAGGCAGAAAAAGGTCTGTCTGGGTTTGTAGTTGTGCCGACAAGGTGGGTAATTGAAAGGTCAAATGCTTGGGTTGAAAGATGCAAAATCTTAGTTAAGAACTTTGAGAGAACTCTCGTTAATGCTACAGCTAAACTCAATCTTTGCTTTATTCGTTTGATGCTAAAAAGAATTGCTACTCATGAGATATGAAACAGGCTCTATATTCTTGAAGGAAAAACTCCGTTAAAAGATGAGTATGAAGTTATACTCTTTTGTCGAACTAATTTTCCATATAGCGATATGGGATTTCAGCCGCAGAAATGTACTATTGATGGAGTAGATTTTTACAACTTCTATATACCGCCGAGGTTTTATGCTTTGATAAAGATGGATCGAAAATCTTTGCCAAAACAATATGAACAATTTTCTCTCAAAGAAACAAAACTAAAGCAGTTTTGTATGATTCTTTATGATTATGGTGACAGTAAAGAAGAACAGATTGCCGTTGAAAATTTATTGAATGATTCAGAGGGGAAGTATTAGATAAATTTGACGGACGGCGATCGCTGTTTAAGATTTAGAACAAATTTATATAAACTCACACGAGTCATTGATTGATATGACAACTCCTGCGGGTAAAGATGTAATCACTTCACTTATTCGTTTCATCAACGGAAGTAAATAATCAGGTCTAGTACTAGGAGCATCCAAAACCACAATCCTCAAACTCTTTCCCACTAAATTTTGCTGATAACGCAAGTTCTTATCCGCAGTAATAAAAGCCTCAAAAGGATGATTCTCAGCTAAGCGAAGAATTTCACTATCCTTAAATCCACGCCATCCCATATCATCAATATTGTAAACTTCATGACCTTTAGATAGAAAAGGCTGCTTGAGTTTTCTACTCAAAAGATTTTCATCCAATAATATAATCGTCAAGCAGAACGTTCCTGAGCAATTAATAATTTAGCGGCACTTTCCAAAACTCTCATGACTTGTGATTTCAGATAAGGAAAATCATCAATAAACTCAGCTAAGCCTCCATCGCCTTCAAGATAGTCAAAAAAAGTTTGCAGAGGAACTCTCGTTCCCTTAAAAACTGGAACTCCACTCATTATATCGGGATCGCGATGAATAATCCCTTTCATTTCCAATAAGTTATTTAGTGTCATTACATTGCACGATATAACTCACCTCATTATAAAACAAAAGCATAGACAAGCGATCAGAGTTTGTTGGTGGTAAGGGACAATCGATGTTTGGATATTGGAGGAATAGGCGATCGGGTTTATTGGTGGTGAGATGCGATCGCCCAAGTTAATGAATCCATTTCTATCCTTATACCCAAAGTTTCTAAATCGGGACAGGAATATAGGCTGGAACTCCGCGATCGGCTCTATGAATTGGAACTAATTGATAATCAGTCGATACGGTATGTTGGGGGGCAATGCCCTGATGGATTTGTGCTAAAGCCTGATCAAGTGATATTTATGATTAACCAGATGATTAACCAAATGCTCCCTACTAATAGCTCGATTCAGCTTAAGCACATTCACCGAACCCGATTATTTTAGTCTAGTTATGACATACATTTGCTCTTTGGTTCCTATGTTCCTTGACTGGGAACGGCATAGAATCTCCCTAGACCCTAAGAAATCATAAATAAGTTGCCAAGTTTAGCTAAGCCTGTTTCCACCGCTTGCAGTTCTTGCGGAGGCAGTTGACTCAAAATATCAGCAATTTTGTTGCGGGTAAATTGACGAGACTCCTGTAAAAGAGTTAAGCCTTCAGCAGTTAAGGTTAGTACTACCTGTCGTCGTTGCTGAGGATGCTCCAAACGAGTGATCAGATCACGTTGGACTAGTCTTTCTGCCATAGCTGAGGCGGTGGCTTTGGTTACACCCAAATGTTCAGCTAGATCGGAAAGCGAACTACCGGGGCTAAGATGCAAAAAAGCTAAGGCTCGAAACTGCGGCACCGAAAGCGAAGAGGATTTATGGCTACGCATTTCAGCACGGAGAAACTTCATCACCACAGGTAAAACTTCCATGACCTTATTAGCACATTGCTCGGAGGCTAGGGGTTCGGAAAGCTGCTCTGGGTTCATAAACTACAAATTTTAACTGCAAGTTTTCAAGGGTTTATTTCAAGTTTTAAAGTTATACCTAGACTTACGATTTGATCACAGGTATAGTATTGTATAGCTAACTGTTAGCTTATCTAACTAATTAAATTTATTTGTTAAATTTATTGCGGTCATAATATCGTAAATTCCATAGGGCAATCTGCATGAGCTATTCACATTTATCTCTATTTGTGTCTGGAGTAGTTGTATTAAGTTTGCCTTGGGTAATTTCTGCCTGTGGTACTTCAAATTCCCAAACCGAGGCTCGACCGCCTGTGCCTGTAGAAATAGCTATGGCTATGACGAAAACCATCCCTGTGGAAATTCGCAGTAATGGAGTCGTAGAGGCATATTCAACCGTAGCTGTAAAGTCTCAGGTGGGGGGACAATTAATAGCAGTTAATTTTAAGGAAGGTCAAGCTGTTAAAAAGGGGGATTTGCTATTCAAAATCGATCCTCTTCCCCTAGAAGCATCTTTGCAGCAGGCGATCGCTAATCAGGCAAAAAATCGAGCGCAGCTTAATCAGGCTCTAGCAAATCAAGTTAAGGCGATCGCTCTCATTGATCAAGCAAGGGCTACTAAGGCTAAGGACTTGGCACTAGCTAAAAATGCCGATGTTCAAACCCAAAGATATACCAGTCTGTTGGAGCAGGGAGTCACCAGTAAACAGCAGCTAGAGGAGTTTCAAACCAATTCAGCCGTATTCAAAGCCACCCTAAATGCTGATCAAAATGCCATCGAAAATGCGATCGCAGCAGCAGAGGGAACAAAGGCGGATATTGAAGCGGCAAAGGCAGAGATAGCGGCTGGAGAAGCGGCGATTGAGAGTGCCAAAGTGCAGTTATCCTACACCACAATTTTTTCACCTGTAGATGGTAAAACCAGTAGCCTGAATGTGGATCAAGGTAATCTTGTCAAAGCTGATGATACTAGTCCTTTGGTTGTCATTAGTCAGGTCAAGCCAATTTATGTCAGGTTTACAATTCCAGAGCGATCGCTCTTCGATGTGAGAAAGTACTCAGCCCAGCACAAACTTACGGTAATCGCTAATATTGGAGGAAATACTGGCACTAAGAAATCTGCTGAAAAGCTTAATCAGAACCCTAAAGGGGAATTAACTTTTATCGATAGTATTGTTGATACCACCACTGGCACGGTTTTACTCAAGGCAACTTTTCCCAATACTAAAGCTCAACTATCTCCCGGACAAAGACTGGATGTACGGTTGCTTCTCACTCAGGCACAAAATGCGATCGTCGTACCTTCCACAGCGATTCAAACTGGGCAGAAAGGACAATTTGTATATGTAGTTAAACCCGATAATTCCGTAGATATGCGATCGGTAAAAGTTGGAACTACGGTGGGCAATGAAAGTGTAATTATAGAAGGCTTAAAGGCTAAGGAAGCAGTAGTCATAGATGGGCAATTTAATCTCACGCCTAAATCCATAGTTACCGTGAAGATTGCTGAGAAAAATCAATCTCCCGATCAATCTAAAGACATTCCCAAACAAACATCTCAAAACTAATATCCAAGTTACAGGAGCAAGACTGTGAATATCTCCCAGCCATTCATTCGCCGCCCCGTTATGACGACGCTAATTATGTTAGCAATCCTGATTTTTGGCATCGTCGGCTATACATCTTTACCTGTTAGTGATTTACCTAGTGTCGATTTTCCTACTATTCAAGTATCAGCCAATTTGCCCGGTGCTAGTCCAGAAACCATGGCAGCATCGGTCGCAACTCCTCTGGAGCAGCAATTCTCGGCGATCGCAGGCTTAGATTCCATGTCTTCTACTAGTAATGTGGGCAGTACTCAGATTACTTTACAATTTGCTCTTAATCGTCCCATTGATGGAGCCGCCCAAGATGTCCAGTCGGCGATCGCCAAAGCTGCTAAACAACTTCCTACTACATTAACCACTCCACCTTCCTATCGCAAAGTTAATCCCGCCGATCAACCAATTCTTTATATTGCTCTAAAGTCGGACATTCTGCCTCTATCGGAAGTGGATAAATATGCGAATACGATGCTGGCACAAAGGCTATCGATGGTGGATGGAGTGGCGCAGGTACAGGTGTTCGGCTCCCAAAAATATGCAGTTCGCATTGAACTCGATCCCCAAGCTTTGCAAACTAAAGGTATTAGCATTGATGAAGTCGCTAAAGCGATCGCCCAAGGAAATTCCAATCAGCCCGTGGGTACTCTCTATGGACAAGAGCAGAGCCTAACCGTAGAATCTAATGCTGAACTGAATAATGCCGCCGCCTATCGTCCTCTAGTAGTTGCATACCGTAATGGCGCACCTGTTCATTTAGAAGAGATTGGCAAAATTTCCGATAGTGTGGAAAACGATAAACTAGCTAGCTGGTATAACGGCACTAGGGCAATTATTTTGGCGATTCAACGTCAACCTGGTACTAATACAGTCCAAATTGTTGAGTCAATTAAAGCCATTCTTCCCAACTTTCAGACACAGATTCCCGCTGCCATTGACATGGAGATTCTGTATGATCGCTCCCAAACGGTGAAAGCTTCAGTGGAGGATGTGCAGTTTAGCTTACTCCTTTCCATTGCCCTCGTAGTAATGGTGATTTTTATCTTTCTCAAAAATCTCTCTGCTACGATCATTCCCAGTCTAGCGTTACCGTTATCCATTATGGCTACCTTTGCGGTGATGTCTCGCCTCAATTTTTCCCTAGATAATCTATCCCTAATGGCGCTTACCCTGTCCGTAGGATTCGTAATTGATGATGCCGTGGTGGTATTAGAGAATATTGTGCGCCATTTAGAAATGGGAGAACGTCCGTTTCAAGCGGCTTTGAATGGTTCCAAAGAGATTGGCTTCACGGTTTTATCCATGACTCTTTCCCTTGTGGCTGTGTTTATTCCCATTTTATTTATGGGTGGAATTTTAGGGCGGTTATTTCAAGAGTTTGCCGTGACTATGGCGATCGCTATCTTAGTTTCTGGCTTTGTATCTCTTAGTTTAACGCCAATGCTATCCAGTCGATTTTTGCGATCGCATGGACATAAGACCCATGAAAGCGAACATAATCATCATAATCAAGATAGTGAACCAGAACATCAGGGCATATTTATCCGTTTTTATAGCTGGAGTTTGCGTAAATCTCTCCAACATCATCGGGTAACTATGGTGCTATCGGGATTGATTTTTTTAGTCACCGTTTATCTATTTATTGCCATTCCTAAAGGCTTTATTCCCAATGACGATCTAGGACAACTCACGGCAACTACTGAAGCTGTCCAAGGGATTTCCTTTACAGAGATGGCAAAACATCAAGAGCAGTTAGTTGAGATTATTAGAAAAAATCCTAATATTGATGCTGTCAACTCTACCATTGGGGCAGGGGGACCTAATGCTTCTGCTAATAATGGGAGGTTATTCATGCGCCTGAAACCCCGCCATGATCGCCAAAAGAATGCGGATGCGATCGTGCAAGAGCTTAGACCTCAACTGCAAGGCATTCCCGGAATTAGGGTATTTTTACAGAATCCGCCCCAAATTCGGATTGGTGGTCAACAGACCAAGGCTTTATATCAGTTCTCCATGTCTAGTACTGATCTGAATGAGTTATACCAATATGCTCCGCAACTGGAGAAAAAGCTGAAGCAAATCCCAGAATTACAGGATGTCAATAGCGACCTGCAAATCAAAAATCCTCAAGTTAAGGTCAATATTGATCGCGATCGCGCCTCAGCACTAGGATTAACCGCGGAACAAATTGAATCAACGCTTTCCTATGCCTATGCCACCCGTCAAGTTTCGACAATCTATGCCCCTGAAAATCAATATCAGGTAATCATGGGACTTGCTCCTGAATATCAAGAAGATATTAATGCTCTCGATCTGCTATTTGTGCGTTCTAGCAATGGACAACAAATTCCCTTAAGTACGGTCGCCACTTTAACAAAAACCGTAGGACCTTTATCGGTTAACCATGTGGGACAACTAGCTGCCGTCACCATTTCTTTTAACTTAAAGCCGGGGATTTCTCTGAGTGATGCTACTGCCATTATTACAAATCAGGCAAAAGAGATTTTACCTGCAACCATTAGCACCGCCTTCCAAGGTACTGCCCAGGCATTTCAGTCTTCTTTGCAAGGCTTAGGATTTCTGCTCTTGGCAGCAATTTTTATCATCTACATTGTCTTGGGGATTCTCTATGAAGACTTTATCCATCCCCTCACTATCCTTTCCAGTTTGCCATCAGCAGGATTTGGTGCTTTATTGACATTGATGGTGTTCCAAATGGATTTAAATATCTATGCCTTTGTCGGTGTAATTCTACTGGTGGGAATTGTGAAAAAGAATGGGATTATGATGATTGATTTTGCAATCGCTAGCCAAAAAGAAAATCGCCAGCCCCCCCGTGCAGCCATCTATGAAGCATGCCTAGTTCGCTTTCGTCCAATTATGATGACAACGATCGCCGCCTTAGTCGGTTCTTTACCCATTGCTGTGGGCTTTGGGGCGGGAGCAGATGCCCGTCGTTCTCTAGGATTGGCAGTGGTGGGAGGCTTAGTATTTTCCCAACTGTTGACTTTGTATATTACACCTGTGTTTTATCTCTACATGGAATCACTCCGCCAAAAACTACAAAAGCGCAGAAAACCAAAGCAGAAGTTTATCTTACCTAAAGAGCATCTCAAGCATCTTAATTAAACACTGGATTAAGGACTGGGTGTTGCACATTCTAGACTCATTGGAATTTAGAAACTATTTGGGCAAAATTTTAAGCTTAATTAGATTGTGTTCGATCGCCTTTAATAATTGAAAATCTTGATCGGGTAAAGGATTAGGAACTTGATCATCTAAAAATACAAATGCTTGCTTAAATTCTGCTGGTGTTGCCTTGATCTCTGCTTGGAAGTGACAGGGAACTATGCGGGTAAACTGCCAACGGCTGACTTTTTCTACCCAATACCTCACCTTTTGCGGCGATCGCTTAAGAATTAAAGTCTGTAAAATTGGTGCAACTAATAATTGCCCATGTCTGCATAAATTTTCAAAAGATGCTCTCCAGTGATCCTGCCATTGAAATGGATATAAACCAAAATAGGTCTTGGGCGATCGCTCCTTAGCTCCAAAAGAATTTTGCCATGCTGCACCTAAGCTTAGGGTTTCTAGGGCATGGGGCTTGAAATAAAAGGTAAATAAAACAATACGTTGCCAGCCTTTGATCCGATTTGCGGGGGTATCTTCAGGATTGTGAGCAGCGTCCTCCTTGGCGTGAAATAGTAACGGATAGGGATCGAGTTGGGTAATTGCAGGTGGGCTGTCAGGAATGGATAGCACAATATCAGTAACTAATAAAGTTTGCGATCGCCGATGATAAAAAGCCACCTCTTCAAAGGTTCCTAAACCCAAATTAATTGGCTCTAAAATCGCATAGTCAAATTCTGAGGCAAAGGGGGTCTGAGATGAATCTTGGGGCAGGATATGGGTGCGATCGCGGGGAAAACCTAACCAACTTAAGGGTAAATTAAGGGGATAGCTCCACTGACTGGGCGACACATAAACTTGAGCCTGCTGAAAATGTCGGGCAAAGGGAGCCACATACACCTTATGCTCCAGACCTGATGCTGTGGGCAGAATTATATATTTAACCTCCCCATGGACAGTTGTTAATTCCCTTAATAGCTTTAAACATTCTGCAGTTGGAGCAATCGGGGCATAGACTACTAATCCTCCTGCTTCCAGCTTTACCACAGTCATGCGAATCGGCACTACCACATAGAAAATACCTTGCAGTTGATCGAATGCCCAAATTTGATCCTTAACAATCTCAGTCCGCACCGTGCGCCTAAGATTATAGGGATATAAAGGAAGCGGATACCAAAAATCCCAACGCCAGTCCTGCTCCATGTTCAGAAAATCTAATCCATATTGAGGGAATTAAGGGAACAAGCGCGCAATTATATCTTCGGGGGCGATCGCACTAATCGGCTGACCCGCAGGAGATTTGATCGCAATAATCCGTTTTTCCTGAGGTAGCAGTTTCTCTGGATCGGTCGGTCCAAATAACGCCACCAAGTTAGTACCAACACCCACACCAATGTGCATAGGACCACTATCCGTACATAAAAGGAGATTTGCTGCACCAATTATGCCTGCTAATTTGCCTATATCTGGTGGTGAGGTTACTAAAAGGGGCTTAGAAACCTGCTCTTGTAGTTCCTTAACCAAATCTCCATCCTCTGGACCAGCAATTAAAACCACAGGTAAATTGACTAGTCTAGTTTGCAAAGACTCGATCACCTTCGCCCAACTCGTAGCGGGATAAATTTTATCAATACCCTTTTGCTTAGCTAAAGCACTGGAACCACCATGAATTAAGATATAACCACTCTCTTTAATATTTAAGCGAATCTGCTCAGCTTCTGCCCAATCTAAATCTTTTTTAGGAATACTAACCTTAATACCAGAAAATTCGGGGTTTAAATCTAAGCCTTGGAGCAAGTCGTGATACATCTTAGCGGCATACTGATCACGATTTAAGGGAATAGCCCTCGTCAAAAATATATCTCCCTGTCCCGCATAGGAAATCCGATTGGGGATTCCTGTCAGCCAGAGTAAAAACCCCACTGACCAGCGCTGCCCCAAGGAGAACACGGCATCATACTCTTGATCCCGAATTGTACCAATTAAGTTACCCCAGTCTGCCAGACTATTGATACCCTTAAAATCAAAATTCCAAACTTTATTAACTGACTGTGAAATTCGGTAAGCTCCTTGCGATCGCGGCTCGACAACCACATCAATTAATCCTTGGGGATAGATTTGTTTGAGGCTGTCTAAAGTCGGAAACATCAGTAATTGATCGCCAATTCCGCCCGGGACTAAAGCTAGTACACGCATAATGGTTGGTCTAACGGCTTATGAACTTAAGTAATATTACCATTGACTTTACACTTCCTTCGCCTAACCCATAGCTCTAAAGATAAATGTAAGCATAAATCTATGGATAAAAAGGCAGTTTGGGAATACCCAGAGACTCATCCCATCCCATCATAATATTCAGACATTGCACTGCCTGAGATGCTTGCCCTTTCATTAGATTATCGATCGCCGACACCACAATAATCCGACCCGTGCGGGGATCAACCTCTAAGCCAATGAAACACATATTTGTCCCCACTGCCCATTTCGTTTGAGGATAAACACCACTGGGTAAAACCCTAACCCACTTGGAAGAGCGATAGACAGACTTGTAAATAGTAAGCAAATCATCTTTGGTAAATCCGGGGTCTCGTAATTTGGCATATACCGTAGCTAGAATCCCACGCACCATGGGAATTAAGTGGGGAGTGAATTGTAATAGCACCTCATGCCCTGATACCGCACTGGCAATTTGTTCGATTTCGGGAGTATGGCGATGGGAGGCGATCGCATAAGCTCCTAAAGAGTTACTAGCCTCAGCCAAGAGTAAATTTGTCTTTGCCTGTCTGCCCCCGCCCGATGTTCCCGACTTAGCATCAATAACAATAGTAGTGTGATCGACTAATCCTTGTTTTAACAGTGGCAAAAGTGCCAATAAACTCGCCGTGGGATAGCAACCGGGACAGGCAACTAAATCAGCTTCAGCAATGCGATCGCTATACAGTTCAGGTAACCCATACACAGCTTTATGGGCAACATCTTGATCGGTTCGGGTACCGCCCTGATACCAAGCTTCATACACACTTAAATCTTTAAATCGATAATCTGCCGATAGGTCTAAAACCTTACAGCCATAAGCCAAAAGCTCTGGAGTTAATTTAGAAGCTAAACCATTGGGCAAAGATAAAAATACAACTTTTGCCCTTGCTGCAATTTCCGCAGGTGTACAATCCTCGATCTCCATATTAATACAATGCCCCAGATGGGGATACAAGTCAGCAAAAGTTTGACCAGCACTACCACTACCCCCCAAATATGTGATCTCTACTAAGGGATGCTCTAACAGTAACCTTACTAACTGTACTCCTCCATAGCCTGATGCCCCAATAATTCCTACGGGTAAGCGATCCGTCATCTTATTTCTCCTTGTACTTACTACTTAAACTTATTAATATCTATGTGCTGTGCGCTGAATTTATATGCAGAATATTGTGATTAGGCAAATCTCTTAGTAGCTTGGACAACATCCTACAGGTAATGTTAAAGGTAATAGGGACAAATCAACAAGCCCATAACTCTTAAGCTGTCTCTGAAACTAACTAACCCTTAAACCCTAGCTCTTAAACTTAGTATCCATCCAAGAAAGAGTTAAAATAATAGCGCAAAAACTCTCAGGCTATAGCACTAAATGGGCGATTTATTTAAAGCTGGTGGTCCCGTAATGTTACCTTTGATGGCACTATCGGTAATGGCTATAACTGTGATTGCTGAACGCTCTTGGTTTTGGATCACCACGTTAATCAATGAAAAGCAAACTGCTAGTCAAATTCTAATTACTGCCTATCAAGACTTTGATCGAGCCACTCAAATTGCTAAGTTAGCAGAGCATACACCCATTGGGCGGTTTTTATTGGCACCCTTGGCACTGATTAAACCAGACAGTAAACCCGATCCAGAGTTATTTCGCCTTGCCCTAGAAAATAATGCCGATGACGAACTGGCAAGTATGATGCGTGGGGACAAAATCTTAGAGGGCGTAATTTCCCTAGCTCCGCTTTTGGGGCTGCTAGGTACGGTAATTGGCTTAATTGTCTCATTTAGCAACTTAAAAGTTGGAGATATTGCCAGTAATGCCCGTTCCAGTAGTATTACCCAAGGCATCGGTGAGGCTTTAATTTCCACAGCCACGGGTTTGGTCGTTTCTATTATCACTTTGGCGTTTCATCGTTTATTCTTAGCTCTACATTCTGAGCAAATTCGCCTATTTCGCCGTGCAGGCAATGATCTAGAGCTAATTTATCGGCAACGCTGGCAAAATCAAGATTTATAATTTTCCTTGTGATTTGGCTTCCGATCTTCAAATTGATATTAAAAAACTTTACCGATATTTGTATCGATCTTTAGCCTAGTTGTGGATAATTAGTTCAGGTTATACAAAATTTTTAGAACGCTTACGGCTAGACTTGGGTAGTAAAGAAATTAAAGACTTTTTAAGACTTTCTATATAAAGATCAAATTTGGAGAAATTTTGATGAGTTCCTCAGTCCTAGAGCTTTCACTGGCTCAAGTTATTGATCAAGAAAATGCTTTACGAGTAATTGACTCTCGTTTTCGCTACCGCCTCAAGGTAATGGAAGAGCTTTTAGAATCAGTCTTGCTAGATGAAAGTGGACAGGAACTGGTTGATCTTTTACGCCAATTACGGGCAATGTGTTCACCCGAAGGACAAGCTCCCGCCTATCCCGCCCAAGAAGTATTAAAGGTGGTAGAAAGCCTTGACTTACCCCAAGCAATTACGGCTGCCCGTGCCTTTGCTCTTTATTTTCAGCTTATTAACATTATTGAACAAAACTATGAACAGGAGGAAACTAGCCAGCAGCGTGCAGATCACATTATGGGTGAGTCAAAGTTTCCCGTAGGTACATTTCGTTGGCTTTTTCCTGAATTAAAACGGCAGAATGTCCCCAATCGCTATATTCAAACCTTACTTGATCAACTGGATATTCAACTGGTATTTACTGCCCATCCTACGGAGATTGTGCGCCATACGATCTTAGATAAACAGCGCAGCATTGCTAAAATCTTGAAGCAGTTAGATGGCTTTATACCAGATAGTTCCCTAAGCTGGGAGGCGCAGGCTTTACAAGAGCGACTAGCAGAGGAAATTCGGGTGTGGTGGCGTACTGATGAACTTAATCAGTCTCAGCCTACGGTTTTAGATGAAGCGGATTACGCCTTGCATTACTTCCAAGAGGTTTTATTTGATGCTGTTCCCATTTTGTACGATCGCCTAGAACGGGCATTAAAGCAATCATTTCCTCACATGAAGTTACCTGCTTCTAATTTTTGTAAGTTTGGGTCATGGGTTGGTTCCGATCGCGATGGCAATCCCTTTGTCACCCCTGAAATCACTTGGCAAACTGCCTGCTATCAACGTGGTCTAGTTTTAGGAAAATATATTAGCTCCGTTAATAAACTGATTGGCAGTATGTCTCTATCCCAGCAATTAACCGATGTATCCCAGTCTTTGCTGGACTCATTGAGTCAAGATCAGTTTTATATGCCTGATGTTTATCAGTCCTGTGCTGTCAGATTTCGCTATGAGCCTTATCGATTTAAGTTGTCCTATATTCGCAAACGATTAGAGAATACCTACGATCGCAATCTTAAAGTTAAATCTACGGGCTGGGAAGCTTCGGAGTTTGTGTTAAGGATTCCCGATGACGATCGCAGTATCTACCGTAATGCCAACCAATTTTTAGAAGAGTTATATTTGCTGCAATCAAGTTTGACTGAAACCAAGTTAAATTGCAAAGACTTACAAGCTTTGATCCGTCAAGTCGAAGTCTATGGATTCCACCTCGCTCACTTGGATATTCGACAAGAAAGTACCCGCCATGAGCAGGCGATCGCTGAAGTGGCTGCCCATTTACAGACCTTGGGAGAACCCTATTCAGAGCTACTAGAGGAACATAAAGTCGCATGGCTATCCCATGAACTCCAAACTCGTCGTCCACTTATACCCAGAGATTTAGCGGGATTTTCTGATAAAACCATTGAAGCGATCGCCACGTTACGGATGGTATCAAAACTGCAAAAGGAATTTTCCCCTAGCATCTGCCATACCTACATTATCAGCATGAATCATAGTGTAAGCGATATTTTAGAGGTAATGTTACTAGCAAAAGGGGCGGGATTATATGATGTGGCAAAAGGTTCAGGCACCCTAGCGATCGTGCCTTTATTTGAAACCGTAGAAGACCTTAAAAATGCCCCGCAGGTATTGACGCAATTATTCCAAATCGAGATTTATCGCAATTACCTTGCTAGTCAAGACCATCTGCAAGAAGTGATGCTAGGGTACTCTGACAGTAATAAGGACTCAGGATTTTTAAGTAGCAACTGGGAAATATACAAAGCACAGCAATCACTGCAACTTACTGCCCAAAAATTTGGAGTAGAGTTACGGATTTTTCACGGTCGGGGCGGCTCCGTGGGCAGGGGCGGTGGTCCAACCTACGAGGCAATTTTGGCACAACCGGGGCATCAGCTAAATGGCAGGATTAAAATTACGGAACAGGGAGAAGTCCTTGCTTCTAAGTATTCTTTACCAGAGTTGGCTTTATACAACCTGGAAAGTATTACCACTGGCGTAATTCAAGCGGGACTGCTACCCAACAGTTTCGGCACTTTAACCGCTTGGCTAGAACTGATGGAAGACTTAGCACAGCGATCGCGAAGTGTGTATCGAGAATTAATCTATGAGCAACCTGATTTAGCCACCTTCTTTCATCAAGTCACCCCCCTTGAAGAGATTAGCCAACTGCGAATTAGCTCTCGTCCTGCCCGCCGTGCTGGGAAAAAAGATTTAGCTAGCTTAAGAGCAATACCCTGGGTATTTGGCTGGACTCAAAGTCGGTTTTTATTGCCTTCATGGTATGGAGTGGGTACAGCTTTGGAAGAGTTCTTAAATGAAAACCCTGACCTGCATTTAACTCTGTTGCAATCTTTGTATTCTAAATGGTCATTTTTTAAGACAGTAATTTCTAAGGTGGAGATGACCTTGGCGAAAGCCGATCTGCAAATTGCCCACCACTATGTGCGAGAACTATCGGAACCGAGCTATAGAGAAACCTTTGAGCAGATGTTTACGCAGATTAATCAGGAGTATATGCGGACTTGCAAGGTGGTATTACAAATTACTAACCACGAGCGGTTACTAGATGGCGATCGCGACCTGCAAAGATCGGTTCAACTTCGGAATGGTTCCATTGTGCCGTTAGGATTTATCCAAGCTTCTTTAATCAAACGGCTGCGTCAACATAAATCAGACATGCGATCGCGCTATTCTAAAGGCGAGCTACTACGGGGTGCACTCTTAACTGTGAATGGGATTGCGGCAGGGATGCGAAATACGGGTTAGAAGGAGTTAAAATCTAAAACCCTGTAAATAACGTATATGTCATGTAACTGCTGAGAATTTACTTTTATTAAGCCTTTTACTAAAACTATGCCGCAAATCAATTGTCTGCCAGATAAGCAATTCGTAGAAATTAGTGATTCTGATACAACGGTCTTAGCTGCTTTGCTCGCTGGTGGCATAGATCATACCCATGTGTGTGGTGGTAATGCCTACTGTTCTACCTGTCGAATTATGATTCTTGACGGCATTCAAAATTGCAGTGCGCCAACTAGTGCTGAAAGGGCTTTAGCTAAAAAATTAGACTTCCCAGTGCATATTCGCCTTGCCTGCCAAACTAGGGTCTCAGGTGATGTTGCAATTAGGCGGATGGTCATTGATAACGAAGATATAGATATTGTTGAAGGGCAATTAGCCCATGGAGCGATCGCCAATGATCGACCTGTGGTTATGTTAGTTGCTTCTATCCGTGGTGCCACTAATTTCGATGAGGTCAACTTTCACTACGACATTCTCTACATCATGAGCCGTTACTTTAACACTATGCAGAAAGTTGTGGGCGATTACGGTGGTGTAATTTCCAACTACATGGGCGTAAAAATGTTAGCTATATTCGGCATTAGTGAGATTGATACTCCCGTAGAAAGAGCAGTGTGGGCGGGATTGGATATGCTTAAAGCTCTAGCAGATTTAAATACCTATTTAGAACAACTATCCTATCGTCCTCTACAAATGAGCATTGGCATTCACTACGGCACAACTGTATTAGTACCGGTGGATGTGAATAAGCCAGAAATTCTTATACCCTTAGGCGATGCTGCCAATCTAGTAGGTAGAGTTGAGTCCGCTAATCGAGAAGTAGGCAGCGAATTACTAGTTACAGAAGCAGTATATGAACTGATTAAAGAAAAAGCTGTGATTAATCGCAGTGGAACCATTAATTTTGCTACAGGGGCATCATCAACCAGTGCCAAGAATTTTAATGTTTATGAAATTATAAAAATGCAAGGTGAGCCGCCCAAGAAAGTAAAAAAAGCTGAAGAGACTACCACTCGTACAAATAAGATTTTTGGCTTTATTCAAAAATTCTCTAATTCTTGGAGAAAGCCTAAACCTTAGCTGGCAGTGATAGTTATCAACCAAACCTTAAGCTACATTTAACTGGGAGTAATAATCCTTGCTAAAAATGCCATTGGGTCAATTGCCGAACGTCCATTAGGGCGAATCTCAAAATGTAGGTGTGGACCAGTACTAAAGCCAGTGCTACCCATAGCAGCAATAACTTGAGATTGATTAACTGGCTGTCCTTGTCTTACATAAATAGCACTAAGATGGGCATATCTAGTAATGCTTCCGTTGCTATGACGTATATCTATCATATTGCCATAACCGCCGTTATTCCAGCCTGCATAATCTACTACACCACCAGCAGCAGCCCAAATTGGAGTTCCCACTGGAGCCGCAATATCAATACCTTGATGTAATCTTCCCCAGCGCCAACCAAATCGTGATGAGAGCATACCTTGGGCTGGCCAAACGAAGTTGGAGGATAATCCATAATCTGAGGTATCGGGCAAATAAACCTTAGCAACTAAAGCTGGTAGCTCAGGCACCAAACTTGCAGTACTAACAACAGATTCAAGTCCAGACTCTAGATTTTCGAGCAGTTGACTAGAGATTTTACTTGGCTTTTGATTTAGATTAGATTTCTGAATATCGTTGGGGTTTGGGAGAAGATTAGATTCCGTTGCTATGAGTTCATAAGGTTTCTTAGAGGCACTTAGAACATGGAACTGAGTTGGTGAGCCAGTTGTATTTGACTTTAGCAGGATTGGTATTATGGATTCCGATATTAAGGATAAATCTGGAGTCGGCTCAAAATCTAATCTGGGAACTGTACTACTAACATCTGAAATGCCTACCTTCACCTGTAAAGACCGAGGAATTGGCTGATTGGCAAGTACATTCTTAGGCTTGGAAGGATTAGTATTTGCTAGACTATAATCAGGAATTACAGATGATAAAGCCGAGTATGCCTCTTTGCCCAAGTCTAAAGGATTTGCGGCACTTGCCACATGAACGGGGGTGAATACTCCTAAAACAACTACTGAAGTACTGATTAATTTTGTTAACCTAGTGGTTAAGGTAGTTAGTTGCTCAAATCTTAATCTTTGTTTTGAAGAAAGTAGTCTATTCAAATTTAGCCTCCTTGGTTTGACTATACCGTTAAATTTGTATTTAGTTTACGGATACAGGTTTGACAGTTACGGCTCCACACACACTTAAGTTATTAACTTAATCCTAAGTAAAACTACATTACTTCTTTCAATTAAACAAGTTCACTAAGAACAGACAAAATCTAAATTTTATGCTTTAAGAACGGTTTACTACCTACACGCATATTTTCAAATATATATCAAGTTAAAATATTAGGCGAAAATACCTTAAAACTATAAATTCTAAGATTTGGAGTTAAGTTTATTTTTTACAATTTCATAATTTTAATTAATTTGCTTAAAACCATACCAGAAATGAGTTTGAATAATCTCTGGGTTTTACAAAGTATAGAAAATGTCCAAATATTTTGGAGAGAATTTTATGGCTACTAATTCACATTATTTTTTCTAGCTCTTTTTTTTTCTGATATTCTACGATTTGCTTTAATTATCACAGACTGATGAATATTCCATATATCGTTAATATTTAAGCAATTTAATCTCCGAATATGGTCAAAGTCTGACTTAAAATCGACTTAAAACTGAGAGTTTAGGATTGGTGAATAAGTCATAACTGATGACAAGTATTAGAACTATCAATTAATTAAACTTTGATCTAAGGGTTAAACTGAAGCTAGGGGTTGGGGATTTTTACTGAATATATAAATTATTTAAGATATTTAAGAGGTTTGAATTATGGTGTCTTTAGCTTCTGTTCCTGTAGCAAGTCAACTATCAAGTCAGCGCCGACTCACGATCCAAACTGCGGAAATTGCAACTGATACTACTACCCTGCGATCGCTTGATTGGGATCGAGATCGATTTGATATTGAGTTTGGATTGCAGAACGGGACTACCTACAACTCTTATATTATTAGGGGAGAAAAAATTGCCCTAGTTGATACCTCCCATGCCAAGTTTAGATCGCTTTACTTAGATGCGCTCCAAGCCGAAATTGATGTTACAACAATAGACTACCTAGTAATTAGCCACACTGAGCCAGATCACAGTGGGTTAGTGAAAGATGTTTTGGCATTAGCTCCAGAGATTACGGTAGTGGGAGCAAAGGTTGCTATTCAGTTTTTAGAGGATTTAATTCATCACCCGTTTAAGCGACAGATTGTCAAAAATGGCGATCAGATTGATTTGGGTAATGGGCATATTTTACAGTTTGTAAGTGCGCCGAATTTGCACTGGCCCGATACGATGCTGACCTACGATCATGGGACATCAACTCTTTTCACATGCGATGTGTTTGGTATGCACTTTTGTGACGATCGCATTTTTGATGAGGATTTAACAGCGATCGCCCCTGATTATCGGTTTTATTATGATTGCTTGATGGCACCTAACGCCCGATCTGTGTTAGCAGCAATGAAGCGAATGGATGATTTACCCACAATTACTACTATTGCTACGGGGCATGGTCCCTTGTTGCGCCATAATTTAGTGGAAATGACGGAGAATTACCGCACTTGGAGTCAAAATCAAACTAAGGGCGAAACCAATGTAGCTGTATTTTATGTCTCGGATTATGGTTATAGCGATCGCCTGTCTCAAGCAATTGCCAAGGGGATTACCAAAACTGGGATTGCTGTGGAAATGCTCGATTTGCGATCGGTTGATTTGCAAGAACTAAGAGAAGTGGTAGATCATGCCGCAGGAATTGTGGTTACACCTGCACCAAGTTTCTTGGAATCTGCCCAAACTGCCATCAGTGCGATTTTAGGAAGTGCTAAGCAAAAACAATTAGTGGGAATTTTTGAGTCCTACGGTGGCGATGACCAGTCCATTGATTTATTAAATAATAGATTTAAGGATTTGGGATTGAGTGTGGGCTTCCCGTTGATTAATATTCGTGAAACTCCTACGGAAGCTACCTATCAACTATGTGAAGAATCAGGTACAGACTTGGGGCAGTTATTGACCCGTAAAGAAAATATCAAGCAAATTAAAGCTTTAGATGCTGACTTAGACAAGGCAATCGGGCGACTAGCAGGGGGACTTTATATTATTACCGCCCAAAAAGGGGAACTGCAAAGTGCAATGTTAGCATCCTGGGTAATGCAGGCTAGTTTTAAACCCCTGGGAATTACGATCGCTGTAGCAAAGGATCGGGCAATTGAGTCTTTTATGCATGTGGGCGATCGCTTTGTATTAAATGTCCTTGAAGAAGGTAATTATGCCAAACTCATGCAGCATTTTCTGAGAAGGTTTGCACCCGGTGCCGATCGCTTTGCTGGGGTTAAAACTCAAGTTGCGAAAAATGGTTCACCTATCCTGGTTGATGCTTTAGCATTTTTGGAATGTGAAGTCCTGAGCAGAATGGAAGCCAGTGATCATTGGATCGTCTATGCTACGGCGGAGGAAGGTAAAGTTGCTAAGCCCGATGCCCTAACTGCCACCCATCATCGTAAAGTTGGTAATCATTATTAATCTAGTTTTACCCGAAGCACTATGGATAATTATTATTATCAAAGAAGCCAAACAAATATTTACAGTAGAAGACATGGTTAGTACTCAAAAGGTCTTGATCAGTTTTAGGCTGGCAGCGCAAGAGTTATGGGTGTAAGTGCATCGTCCTATGATCGCATTTATGCCATTGTTCGCCAAATTCCTCAGGGTAAAATTGCCACCTATGGACAAATCGCCGAGCTTAGTGGGTTAGTAGGAAAAGCTAGGGTTGTGGGCTATGCGTTATATAGGGTCGATCCTCAAACCTCTGATATTCCTTGGCATCGAGTTGTCAATGCTAAAGGAGAAATTTCCGAGTCTCCCTTTCGCAATGGCGGCGATTATCTCCAGCGATCGCTCTTAGAACAGGAAGGCATTAAGTTTTCCCTAAATAAAATTAATTTAAGGGATTATCGTTGGTATCCCGATCAGTATTCATCGGTTTAGGAATCAGTCAAAAATAGAAACTAAAGATAGGAAAGTTCACCCACTACCTCAAGGCGGTTATATCTGCCAATTACTGTGAAACTATCCTCCAAAGACTCAGCCACTACAGGACTGATCCAACCTAATTGTCGTAACAAATGAATAGCTACAGCGTGCTTAGCTCGTTTCGCCCCATCCATAACCTTGATTGCCAGTCCTAGTCCTTCTCCGACCCGTCCAAGACATTGCACGCCCTCTGCTCCAGATTTACTGACAATTTCGCCATTGGTTAACCGCATTAGCTCCGTATCAAACTGTCCTGCTCCCGATACCATTTCGGGATGACGAGTCATAGCACGGGTAATTCTTTCTAGGTGCAGTTGACTATGGGATGCCAGTTGAGCATAGAGATATGCCATTTGTCCAATTTCTAAGAGATAGGTAGGAACGCCACAATCATCATGGACACTGATAAACTCGGCGGCGGGCATGCGTAAAAGTTCGGATAGGGTTCGTAAAATTAGTTCTTGGACTGGATGACTGGGACTCATATAAAAAGATAGGGGTAATCCCTGCTGTTGACAAACAGCGATCATGCCAGCGTGTTTACCTGAACAGTTGTATTGCAATGGGCTAGTACCACCTTGAGGAATTGGGCATTGTAAAGCACTTGGCTCCACATCACACCGCCATAAAATATTGAATACCTGTCTTGCTTGGCTAACCGTACCTTGGTGGGAACCACAGATAATGGCTAGGTCACTTTCGGATAAATTAAATCGATCCTGCGCTCCCGTAGCTGAAACGGCGATCGCCTGAATGGGTTTAAGGGCTGAACGAACGAAGGTAGCAGTTTGAGAGCTTCCTGCCATTGATAAAATCCTGCCTTTGGCATCGGAGACAGCAGCTTCACATTCATGGACAGACTCTAAAATTCCTTCCCTGAGTAATCTTACAGTTAAGCTATTGGAGCGAGCCACTTTACTCAAGTTCATAGTCAATCGATTTGATGATTCCTAACCATGATCATAGCTGATACTAGGCAGCCTTAACCAAGGAGAAACTTGATTAGTTAATTCTTAATACACTCATATTTAATACACAGGGATAGAATCATCTACCAGTTGAGAGTAGGCATCAATTCCGTGGGCAATATTTTTAACATTAGTAAATCCCTGTTGGACTAACCACTGACACATCTGCATCGATCTCACACCATGATGACAAAGGACAAGGGTTTCCGTATCTCGATCAAGTAAGCTGTGAATTTGATTGCCCCAATTAGCAAACTGACTTAGGGGTAAATTGATAAATCCATCAAGGTGAGCGATCGCTAGTTCTTCTGGTTCACGTACATCTATTAACTGCACTGCTAAAGCATCAGGTAAATTATCTCGATCTAAGTTTTGATTTAAATAATTAACTAACTCATGCACACTGACTTGGGAAATTGCCATATTTTATAAAATCCATGAATAAAATTAATCACTACCCAGATATGCTTCTAAAACTTCGGGAGAACTACGAATATCACTGGGCTTACCATCTTTAAGATTTCGTCCTTCTGCCAATACCCAAATGCGATCGCACAGGGACATAATGACATCCATATTGTGTTCAATAATCAAAAAAGTTAACCCGTTTTGGTTCCAAGCTTGAATATGTCCACAGATTTCCTCGATTAAAGCTGGATTTACCCCTGCTGCTGGCTCATCTAAAAGCACAATCTTGGGATCAGTCATCAACGCTCTGGCAATCTCTAGTAATTTACGTTGTCCACCCGACATTGACCCTGCATATTTATCCGCCATCTGGCTTAAGCCCACGGATGCCAGAATATCTTTAGCCTTGGCTTTCAGTAATTTTTCTTCCTTGGCAATTTTTTCCCCTTGGAACCAAGCATTCCAGAACTTTTCACCCGTTTGATTTTGGGCAGCAAGTAGCATATTTTCTAATACCGTCAGCCGTGAAAGCACCCGAGGCACTTGAAATGTTCTAACCATACCCATCTGGGCGATCGCGTGGGGAGGTTTACCATGAATAGGCTTCCCATCTAAACAAACCGTACCGCTATCTGGCACCAAAAAATTAGATAGTAAATTAAAAAAAGTAGTTTTACCCGCCCCATTCGGACCAATTAGCCCTGTAATTGAACCTGATGGCACACTAATTGAGGCATTTTTTACCGCTTGAATCCCGCCAAAGGACTTAGATAGATTTTCTGCAGTTAGCAGATCGACATCAGCCATTATGTTCTAAATACTGATATGGACATAGTTTCAGGCAGGCTGGCAGCAGTTAGCTGTAACTTAGATTTGGTAATATTATTAACCTTAATATTAGGCATCAGTGCTAGGAACTCATCTACTTTTGCCAGTTCACAGGTGCTTGCCGCTTTGTTGGTGAGGTAGTAGGTGGGAATGACGATTTTGGGATTTAAGGTTTCAACTATTGCCTTAGCTTCAGCAGCATTGTATGCTTTTTCCCCGCCCCCCACTGGCACAATTAAAACATCTGGTCGTCCTAGCAAAATCCGTTGATCGGTATTAATACTGGTAGCTGAGCCGCCCATGTGCAGAATCCGAATCCCTGCCTGTTGCCATAGCCATGCCACATTGAACCCAAACCTACGACCACCAAGACGATCATGCTCAAAGCGAATGCCCTGAAGATTAATTCCCCCTACACGATAGGCACCGGGCAGATAGAGAAGCTGAGTATTCTGCGGTACTTCCTGTAGGAACCCTTCGTCTAAGAGTCTGGAGCCAATTAAAATTAAATCGGTTTTGGGCTTGGGAGCGGGGAAATTGGCAGTACAACCAGCAGGGCGAAAAGGATGACTTAAAATTGTTTGCCCCTGTCCTGTAAATAGGTAAGACATATGCCCTAACCACTCTATGCTCAAGGTTTCGGGTTTAGGTGGGGCAGCGATCGCTCTTTCGGCTATGGCTAATCCCGTAGCTAGGGAACCAATCAAACCAGTCTGTGCCAATCGGATAAATTGCCTGCGTTGCATGAAGTCCTCAAGTCTGTTTTCGTTAATTTAACCTATTATCAGTATTTAATCTATACGCAAATTTATAAACAGGCAGCCTAAAAATGTAAGTTGGGCAGCGAGTAAAAATAAATAGACCACGGCTCGTTTTTTAAAAATCGTTAGAATCAAACCTATGGATTTAAAGTCGATCATCGGACCAAATACTAAAAATGCCAAAATCGAGCCACTAGTAAAAGTTGAAGCAAAGGAAAGGGCAAAAAAAGCATCAACCGTTGAGCAAACTGATACCACTGCTGCCAAAGTCATCATGGCGATCACCGAACTGACTGCCCCCTGTCCCAAGTTGAGAATTATATCCCTAGGAATGCCGACTTGAATTATCGCAGCGATCGCACTACCCAGTACTAAAATTCCCCCTAATTCTCGTAATTCATTAATCATGGTATCCACCAGCAGCTTAAACCGTTCCGACCAAGATATTGATAGTTTGATGTTTTCAAGGGGGATTTGCGGCTGTCCCAAGAAAAATGTTCCCGTTGGAACTACGGACTGAGGCTCACTTACGGCGATGTTATTAGCTATTTGCAGCGATCTTTGACTAGATATTTGGGGCTGTAAAAATGGACGCAAATCTTTCTGAGTGCCAAATACACAGCCGATAATCGTAGCGATCGCCAAGGAAAACCCAACGCGTAAAAATACAATCTCAGGCTGGTCTCGAAATGCTGTCCAAGTTGCCCAAATCACAATGGGATTAATTGTAGGTGCAGATAGTAAAAAGCCTACTGCCACTGGTGCAGGTACTCCTTGAGCAATTAACCTGCGCGCCACAGGTACATTTCCACACTCGCACACGGGAAATAAAAACCCCAACATACTGCCAACTAATGCGCCTAGGACTGGCTGTTTAGGCATAACTTTAATTAATTTACCTTCGTCCACAAACATGACCAAAAGCCCAGAAAGCAGTACCCCCAATAGTAAAAAGGGCATAGCTTCGACTAAAAGGCTTAAAAACAGGGTAACGCCGTGGCTAAATTGGTTCATCACTAAAAAAGCACTAGAAAACTATGGACAAAACTGAAAAACTGCGATCGCTTGATTCAGTATAGGCAAAACCTTTCTATCTGGTAATGACATAAGGGTAATGACGAAAAAGACGCACCTTGAATCTTCCCATAAACTTGAACTTGGCACATTATCTATACTGGTTTAACATAATGCTAAGGGTTTAATGTCCTAGAATCTGGTGTTTAAAAATATTTTCTAGGAAACGGTAGCTATGAGATTTCCTGCAATCGATGTAAAACAGGGGATTAAATATCTAAAGTATTTAGCGATCTCCTTGAGCATGATTTTATTGATCGTCCTTGGCGTGGGGCTATTGCCAAAAACCAACGCTAGCTCTCCCATTTCCATTGCCATGGTTCTATCCTTAAGTGGACAAAACGGCAAAGCGGGACAGGAGATTCGCCAAAGTATTGAACTATACATCAATCAGATAAATCAGACAGGGGGGATCAATGGACATCCTCTCCAACTTTTAGCCTTAGATGATCGAGGAACCATAGAAGGAACAAAAGCCGCAGCCACAGCCGCAGTTGCTAGTCCGTCATTACTAATACTGGGACATCAGAATTCGGAATTGACTCTTCAGGTGAATTCGATCTATCGGGCAAATCAATTACCCGTCATTTCCATAAATATCCTAGATCAATTAACAAATCAGAATCCCTATTTTTTCCGAACCGTCCCTAAGTCCTCCGATCAATTAAAGTTTATTGCTCTCTACATGAGGTCAGTCTTAAAGTCTAAGACCGCTAGTATTATTCGCTCAGGCAAATCCTTTGACCTCGCCCTAGCTCCACTTTTTACCAGCCTGTTTACCTCTGAAGGCGGTAGAATTCAATATATCGGTGATGTTGATCCAGAGGCGCAAGAGCAATCCATTCAGACAATTGTGCGTCAACTTAAGGCGGATGGTAATTCTGTCCCGCTTTTTTTAACCATCCGTGATCCCAATGAAATAGAGGCAGTGATTGTGGCGATTCGTCGGGCGGGACTGACAACACCCATTTTTTCTGCGCTTCCCCTAGCAGCAACGGAAGCCTATGCCAACCGCTTTAGTAAATATAAAGAGGAGCAAGCTCAGGCGGGATTTTTTACGGATAATTTCTATGGCTATTCACCGATTCTTTTGGACAGTGCAGGCTTAGATGCTCAGGAATTTGCTAGTCAGTATCAAAAAACCTACGGGAGATTACCCACCTACGCTGAAATTAAATTCTACGAGGCGGCGATCGCTGGGGTAGAGGCACTGCGTCAGGCAAATTTACACTTAACCCCAGAAAGCTTGAACCAAGATCGTCAAGAAACCCGCAATGCCCTTGCTGCCATTAACAATCCCAGTAGTTCTTTAAGAGGGTTAACAGGAACCCTGTACTTCAATGAAAGTCATAGCAGCGATATCCCTATTCGGATTGCCCAATTTCAAAAACGCAGACTAATTTCCGCTCCCCAACAATTTACCCTAGCAGCTAATCTTGAGGCTATTGATGATCTGCCCAGTCAACTCCAATCAGGAAATCTGCTCCACTTGGGCAAGGACTACTTTTGGAAACAGGATGTGGTCTATGCGGGTATAGATATAAATAAGCTTAGTAAAATTGACCAGCGTACTTCTAGTTTTATTGCTAATTTTTATCTGTGGTTTCGTAGTGGCGGCAATGAACAAGCTGAAGATGTTACCTTTGCCAATGGGAATAACCTGATCCCTAATCAACCGCTCTTTGACCCCAAGAAGCCCCTAGACTCATTTACAGTTAATGGCTTAAATTATCATTTGTATGAAATCCAAGGGGAATTTAAAAATACCTTTGATTTGCGTAATTACCCCTTTGATCAGCAAAAACTTACTATTAAGTTTCAAAATAATACAATTCCCAGCGATCGCTTAATTTACGTCATTGATACTGTGGGTTTACGCTTACCCCATAGTGATCAAAATCAAGATGATCAAAAGCCATACCAAGGATTACAACAGTGGAAGTTTAAGGGTATTCAGTATGTCCAAGAAACATTTAGAACAAATTCCAGCATTGGTGATCCTCACCTATTTCATAGCAATAATCCTACCGATTATTCAGGTATGAGTGCCACGATTACCATGCAACGGCGTTCCGTCATCTTTCTGTCTAAAAACCTCCTACCACTATTCTTACTAACTTTTGTCCCTTTTATGACCCTATACTTCCCCCAAAGATTATCAAAAGAACGCCCGCCCGTGATTGTATCAGCACTGATTACGGGTATTGTCCTGTTGGTGGGTTTAAATTTACAGTTACCTGATGTCGGCTACACCATGGCTTTGGAGTATGTGTTTCATACCTTCTTCGCCTTGAGTATATTTTGTATTGTGATTGGGATCATTCACGATCTCCTAGTTTTAAAGGGGCAGACAGTGCGAGCAAATCAGCTTGATCTAGTCTCCCAAGTATTTTACTGCTTAGTAATTTTGGGCATTATTCTACTTTACTGGTATGTGTTTAGGGATAGTTTGAGTTGAACTTAAGACCTCATAAACCATGAAACTGCTTACCCTACTTTCTAAGCTCAAAAAAGTTCGTGCCAAGTTCAGAAATGTTCGTAATACTAGGAAGCTAGGGGCGATCGTCTTGGCTACTCTCACTATGGTATTAATAATTAGTTTTGTCTGGGTACAGTTTTCTCAATCAGCTTCCTCAAGTCCAATTCACCTAGCAGTGGTTGCACCAAAAACTGGAATTCGCAGTGAGGCAGCCCAAGAGATGATTCAAAGTACGCAACTGTACCTAGATACCGTCAATCAACAAGGTGGAGTAAACGGTCATCCCCTAAAACTATTAATTTTTGACGATAAAGGCGATCGTAATGTTGCCCGTCAAATTCCCCAACAGATTGCCAAATCTCCGGCATTAGCTGTACTAGGACACCTCAACAGTTCTACGGCGGTGGAAGCTGCCCCAGGGTACAAGGATTTAGAAATCCCAGCCATTACTGGTACAGCCAGTGAGGACTTCATTACCGCCAACAATCCCTACTATTTTCGGACTGTATTTACCAATTCCATCCAAGGGAGTGTAGTAGCTCTGTACATGCAGAAAGCTCTGAATTTGACGACTGCTAGTATTATCTATTCCGATGATCGTTTGGGCAGAACCCTAGATCAGGCATTTGAAGAGACATTTAAACGCAAAGGCAAAATCCAAAATGTTTGGAAATTCGATCCAAAACAGAAAGATTTGACGACTTCGGTTAACTCCATTATTCAAGAACTAGCCACTAAACCAGATGCTGGCGTAGTATTCCTAGCCATGGAAGAAATTGCCAGTAAAGATTTTATTGTGGCAATGCGGCGGCGGGGACTAAAAACCTCCCTATTTGCCAGCCAAAGTCTGGCACGAGAGACAGCGCCGCAACTGTTTGCTGACTATGAAGAAGAAAAACAAAAGCCCGGCTATTTTCTTGAAGGCATCTACATTCCCACTCCCCTAATCTTTGACAGTGCAGGAGTTGATGCCCAAGAATTTGCCACACTTTATCAGAAAAGATACGGCGAGCCTGCCAGCTATGTGGGAGCCGCCTATTACGATGTGGCGAGGGTTATCGTTTGGGCTTTACAAAAGGCAATGATTGAAAATACCCCCAGTAGTATCAGAGCAGATCGACAAAAAATTCGTAATCAATTAGAGCAAATCAATAGTCGAGAGTTGGGAATCAAGGGCTTGAATGGTCTCATTTACTTTAATAGCAGCCACGACAATACTCCTCCTGTCCGCATTGGAAAGTATGTCAGCCAACGCTTTATTTCAGCCCCTATTCAATTCAGCCCCATCGAGAATTTGGCATCCATTAACCTAGAGGAAGAGTTGAAAGCCGGCAATATTTTAGAACTGACTTTTAAGCTGAAAAAGCAGTATTTTTGGCGACAAGATGTCGTATATACGGGCATCGACATTAATAAGATAGGGCGGGTTGATCAAAGTAAATCTAGTTTTAGTGCCGACTTCTATCTATGGATGCGCTACACAGACAATATTACCCCTACTACAATTCAGTTTCCCAATGGGGTTACCAACAGCGTCAATCAAAATCTGCCATTATTTGATGCGACTAAGCCACTGCGCTCAGAAGTCATAAATGGATTGAATTATCGCCTCTATCAAATTCAGGGAGAATTTAAGGGTAGCTTTGATTTCCGTGACTATCCCTTCGATCAGCAAAAACTACAAATTTACTTTCAGAATACTAATGTTCCCAGCGATCGCTTAATTTACGTCATCGATGTGTTTGGACTAAAGTTGTCTGAAACTCCTAAAAATCAGAGAAAAAAGCCCTATCAATCCCTACAACTCTGGCGGTTTGAAGATATCCAGTATGCCCGTGAGACCTTTAGTAGTAATTCCACAAGGGGAAATCCTCGGTTGTTTAATACTAATCTGAGAATTGATTATTCTGGATTGAGTGTAATTATTACTCTACAACGACAATTTTCTGTATTTCTAGTCAAAACCCTACTACCATTGATTTTGTTGGCTTTGGTACTTGGTAGCACCCTTTACTTTTCTGAAAATTTAGCAAAGGAAAGATTGACGGTGCCGATCGCTACTTTGCTATCTAGTGCTGTGCTATTGACTTCTATTAATAATCAGCTTTCGGATACGGGCTATACCGTGGCGATCGAATACGGCTTCTATGTATTTTTTACCCTTTGCCTACTTTGCATCCTAGTTGGTTTAGTCCTAGAAAAATTAAGAAGTAAAGGACACAAAACTGCGATAACCTACCTTAACTATACATCTCGAATCCTGTACGTTGTGATTATATTAGTGACAATTTTTACCTATGCTGTGGTCTACGGAAATAGACTGTAAGCTACCAGACAGAATTTTTAGGCTACTGACTTAGGGCTTGCAATCAACTTTTTAATTCAGTGGTAGCAGACTCCCTAGGGCTAGATTAAAGTTAAGATTAATAAAGAAATATTAAAAATCATGTTACTTAAATCTAGGTCACAACGGGTAATTATCATTGGTGCTGGCATCGGTGGACTAACTACTGGGGCATTATTGGCAAAGCGTGGCTTTCAGGTAGAAATATACGATCAAGCGATCATTCCCGGTGGTTGTGCTTCAACCTTTAAGCGTCAAGGTTTTACCTTTGATGTGGGCGCAACTCAAGTGGCTGGACTAGAAGTGGGCGGAATTCATCACCGTATTTTTACAGAACTGGGCATAGATATACCTGAAGCTACCCCTTGTGATCCTGCCTGTGCCGTATATTTACCCGATGAACCTGAGCCTATAAATATTTGGCGAGACCCTACGCAGTGGCAGGCAGAAAGACAGCGACAATTTCCCCATAGTGAACCTTTCTGGCAATTTTTACAGAATTTATTTCAGCCTAGTTGGAGATTTCAGTTACGAGACCCAATCTTACCACCCCGTAATCTTTGGGACTTAGCACAATTACTAAAAGCGATGCGTTGGGATACTTTAGCTACCGTGCCTTTTACCCTCTCTACGGTGGGAGATGCCCTCAGGGGTTTTGGTTTAGATCGCGATCGCCGATTGCGAACTTTTTTAGACCTCCAGCTTAAACTCTATTCCCAAGTTAATGCCGAAGAGACTGCTTTGCTCTATGCCGCTACTAGTTTGGCAGTTTCCCAATCTCCTCTGGGATTATGGCACCTCAAGGGGAGTATGCAGGTACTAAGCGATCGCCTAGTAGAGGCATTAGAAAAATATGGAGGCAAACTGTATATGCGCCACACCGTACAAGCGATCGACCCTAAATCTATGCAGGTCAAGGTTTATAATCAGCTTAGTCAAGCCCTAAATTGGGAATCAGCCGATCATATAGTTGCCAACGTCACAGTACAAAGTTTGGTAAAGTTATTGGGCGATCAGGCTCCGCAGGGTTACAAACGCCGAGTAGAAAAGCTCAAGCCTGCTTCGGGGGCATTTGTATTATATTTAGGTGTTGATCACCAAGCTATTCCCGATCGCTGTCCACCCCATTTACAGTTTTTAGATAGCTATACCGATCAGCGTTCCCTCTTTGTATCCGTAAGCCAAGCAGGAGACGGCAGGGCACCCACAGGCAAGGCAACCATTATCGCTTCGGAATTTACAGATATATTAGAGTGGCAAACCGAAGACTACCAAACCTTAAAATCTAAGTATTCCCAACGGGCGATCGCCCAACTGAGTAAGTACTTTAACTTGGAAAATACAATTATTTATCAAGAAGCTGCCACCCCTCAAACATTTATCCGTTATACAGGGCGTGATCAGGGTATGGTTGGGGGACTTGGTATGCGTATTTCTACATTTTCACCTTTCGGCTTTGCCAACCGTACCCCCTTAAAGCATATTTGGCTAGTGGGAGATTGCACCCATCCCGGTGAAGGTACAGCAGGAGTTAGTTATTCTGCCCTGACTGTGGTTAAGCAAATATCTGCCTAAGCCAAAACTAATTCTGGACGCTTACTATTCCGAATATCAGCGATTGCCTTGGCGTAATCCTTAGCTTTAAATACCGCCGAACCTGCCACGATCGCATTGGCACCAGCCTCTAAAACCTGCCAAGTATTATTTGCCTTAAGTCCACCATCTACCTCAATCCAAGGATCAAGCCCTTTTTCATCACAGAGTTGGCGTAGTTCACGGATTTTAGGAACAACTTCAGGAATAAAGCTCTGTCCACCAAAACCAGGGTTAACACTCATAATTAAGACCAAGTCACATAATTCCAAGGAATATTTAATTAACTCCAAAGGACTACCCGGGTTTAAAACCACACCTGCTAATTTACCTAATTCCTTAATTTGTCCTAAGGTGCGATGTAAATGGGGAGAAGCATTGTGTTCAGCATGAACGTAGATATGATCGGCTCCAGCTTTAGCAAAATCTGCCACATATTTTTCAGGTTCTACAATCATTAAATGCACATCCAAGGGCTTTTTAGTTACAGGGCGAATTGCCTCTACAACTAAAGGTCCAATGGTAATATTAGGCACAAAGCGTCCATCCATCACATCCACATGAATCCAGTCGGCACCAGCAGCATCAATTGCACGGATTTCATCTCCCAGTCGACTAAAGTCAGCAGATAAAATTGAAGGGGCAATAACAGTTGATTTAGGTGCCATGGCTTTAAGTAGTGATAATTACAGATTTTTTTAATATTACCAGCTTTCGCACCTTATTGCCTATTGTTGATGTTACCCATAGCTTGATGTCGAAATCGTCAAAGAATCTCTAAGGAATTCCCTAAACCTTAGCCAAAGTATTCTTCAAGAACGTTAACCAAATTATCCGCATTCACATCCGATCGCTTCAATATGGAGCTAATCTTGGGAATCACTTTTGCCATTTCATCATCTAATTGGTAGATAGGGAGGGGGGTATTATTATACTCGGGCATTCTTCTAACATGAACAAGGGCATCAGAAACAATTAAATTTATCTCTTGATGAAGTTGGTTTATCGCCCTAGAGCGCAAAAATCGGCAACCTAGTTCACTTGTGGCATACATAGGTGGCAGTCGATTCAGGGCAAATGCCACGATCGCTTCAGTATTAACCTGGGCTTTCATTTCTGTTGACCATTCACTCATTATGTTCAAAACTGCTTCTTCCACTATCTTTTCCATAACGTTACTAATTCGCAGCTTGGCTCTTAAAAGATAGGAATCTAGTACTTGTTGCTCGAAAAACGGGCGTTCTGAAATTTGACGATCGCTTTTATGGGTGTACCTAGGACTTTGGAAGTGGGTTTTGAGGTGGTTAAGTAAGTTACGATTTGTTATATGTGTTTCACCTTCATCCTTGTTTTTAGTTTTGGCTGAATTTTTTTCTGCATATTTTTCGGCGATCGCTAACTCTAATAATTTCGGAATTTCTCGCCACCGCACATTTTCTTTGCCTAGAATCTGGCTAATTTTAACTAAAGAATATGCTGGGGAAGATAGCTCACTTTCTGGAATTGGGGAAAAACTATTGAGTGGATCGCCCTGTTGCACTTTTTTAAGGGCATTATTTACGGCTGTTTCAATCTCATTGTGAAAATTTTTACTAGCATTCAAACGCTGATTAATCCAACCATTTAAGGTGGTGGCATAAAGAGGTTGCAAATTATTGAGGGCGATCGCAGCTACGGCAGATAAATCTATATCTTTACTGGTTTCTGATTCCTGCTGAGCGATGAGGTATCTGGCTTTTTTAACTACAAAGTCTTCAATAATGTTTTTATACATGACTTAACTGAAACACATCTGAATATAGATAAATAGCAGCGCAATATCCCCTCACTTAGAATCCATCTTAACTTTTAGGAAAAGTTTAAACTAACCTTAAATTATCAGGTAATTTTATGATTTGATAAATACTTTTTGTTAAGTATGTAGCCTTAGTGATCAAGAAATCTGGATAAAAGAGATAACTCTTAAGAATGTTGAAAATTTGATAATTATTACTGATAAAACCCTTACCCAACCACCGCCAACTAAGCTATCCTGATCTACCGTGGCGAAATATAGCGGGATTAGGATAGCAATAACAGTGACAAAACCATTTCAGTTTCAGGTGCAGTGCCAATGCCGTAGTACTTCTGCCCGAGTAGGAGAGTTTCATACCCCTCATGGAATTGTCCATACTCCCAGATTTATGCCCGTTGGTACCTTAGCCAATGTCAAAACCGTAACCCCAGATCAGCTTAAAGGATGTCAAGCAGAAATGGTCTTGGCAAATACCTATCACCTCCATTTACAGCCAGGTGAGGATTTAGTGGCAGAAGCTGGAGGATTACATAAATTTATGGCATGGGATGCACCGATTTTAACTGATTCTGGGGGCTTTCAAGTCTTTAGCCTCAGTGATATGCGGGAAATTAGTGATGAAGGCGTAAAGTTTAAGTCTCCCCGTGATGGCAAAATGATTAATCTCACCCCAGAGAAATCTATTCAAATTCAAAACCTGCTGGGTGCCGATGTAATTATGGCGTTTGATGAATGCGCCCCCTATCCTGCCACTCGTGACCAAATTAAAAATGCTAGCGATCGCACGACCAGATGGTTAGAAAGATGTCTAAAAGCTCATACTAGAAGTCACGATCAAGCGTTATTTGGCATAGTCCAAGGCGGAGTATATGTGGATTTACGGCAACAATCAGCCCGAGAAATTACTAGTTTTGATCTACCTGGCTATGCGATCGGTGGCGTAAGTGTGGGTGAACCCCCCGAACTAATTGCCAAAATTGTCCAAGCGATCACTCCACTTTTACCTGAAGATAAACCTCGATATTTAATGGGCATAGGTACCCACCGAGAAATGGCGCAGGCAGTAGCCGCAGGGATGGATTTATTTGATTGCGTCATTCCCACCCGTTTGGCACGACATGGAGCCGTTTTGGTTCGAGATCATTCCCAAGTAGGTACCACTGGTGAAAATCGCTGGAACTTAAAAAATTCTAAATTCCGCCGAGACTTCGATCCCATTGATTCTGCATGTCCATGTTATACCTGCAAAAATTTCAGTCGGGCATATCTAGGGCATTTATTGCGATCGCAAGAGGTTTTAGGTTATTCCCTGCTTTCCATTCACAATATTACGGAACTAATTCGCTTTACACAACAAATGCGATCGGCAATTATTAATGGCACCTTTGCGGAAGAATTTGCCCACTATCTAAAGCCCTATTAACTAACCCATTAATTAAATCGATTAATTAACTTAATGTTGAAATCATGCTTAATCTGGATCAAATTATCATCTGGAGTATTAGCTTAAATGTTTCAAGTTCTGAAATTCGGAGCCTAGAGTTACTGTTAACGCAAGATGAAAAAGCCAGAGCCGATCGCTATAGGTTTGATATTCATCGTCATCGCTTTATAGTTGCTAGGGCAAATTTACGCATTATTCTGGGTAAATATCTTAATCTTGCTCCAGAGGAAATTAAATTTATCTATAACGCCAAGGGTAAACCAACTTTGGCTCTAGATCAGAATTTAGATCGGAACTTCCAATTTAATCTATCGCACTCTGAGGACATGGCTGTATGCGCTGTAACATTGAATAGTTTGGTGGGAATTGATCTGGAGTTTCAAAAACCGAGAGATGCGTTTCCTAATTTGGCAAACCGATTTTTTAGTAAAGAAGAAGCTCAAATCATTAGCACATCAACCGATCCAAATATCTTTTTGAAAGTCTGGACAGTAAAAGAGGCATATCTCAAAGCCACAGGTGAAGGTTTAGATAAGTTATCGCAAGTATCGACAATTTGGAAAGAAGGAGAAATTATTGGATTGAAAGTAAATCAGATTCCCTTAAATTGGATGATTTATCAATTCTCCTATCCCCAAGGTTATATAGGTGCGCTGGTGAGCTCGATTCCTAAATCTATGCAGTGGCAAAAGACTCTTTAATTCACACTCTCTTTAATTAACATTAAGTTATAGGTATAACTAGGCTTTGTAACCTACCATGGGAGCTATGAATATTTATCATTAATTAATAAAAAATAGAATTCATAGAAGTTAATGCTTGATTTTAGTTTTTTGTTTGAATTTTCCAGATGCCATTGTCTATCGATCTGTGCTTTTTTAGTGCCAGCAAATGCGATCGCTACACTTCAAACTCTTATCTTTGTGGGCAGGCGATCGCCTAGGTTATCCCCGATTATTCTTGCATCTGTAATTTATGCTTTAACCATGATTCTGCATGTCTTTACATGGTTTGTCGTGGGTGTGGTCATGGCTCCAACTTTTATTTTATTAAGCTTAGGCATAGTCTGTTTAGCAATTAATATCTGGGCGATCGCTGATCCTGAAACGATGGGCAACCTATTGCGACAGTTGTGGCAGTTTGGTGTTGATAAAGTTACAGCTAAATTCGGCTCTAGGTTAATCACTGAATGGCATGGCTAGTAAGGATTTTGAAACCTCTAGTTTGGGCTGGCAAGTTCAGCAATTACAACAACGTGTCCAAGAGTGGATTGAGTTCAACCTAGCGATAGCTTTAAAAAAAGCTGTGGATATAGGCATTGGCTTTCCAGACTGGCTATACGATGTTTTAGTTTGGGTGGCTTGGATTATTTTAAGTTTGGCTGTCGCTTGGCTAGGGTTAATACTATTTCGGTTAATACGCAACTATTGGCTTACCTCTTCTCATCAAATCTTGAACTGGGGTATGGTTAATCCTCAGCCTCAGATCATACCTATCTATTCTGTAGATCAGTGGTTAAAACAAGCCCGAAAATATCAACTAGAAGGTAACTATGCTGAAGCGTGCCGAGCTTTATATATGGGAATGCTGCAGTTATTAAGCGATCGCCAAATTATTCCCCAACAATATAGTTTAACCGATGGCGAATATCGGAATTTAGTCGCAAACTTAGCAAGTTCCGATCACTATCAAGTTTTACTATCAACCCATGAGCAACTGTGCTTTAGCGATCGACCCATTTCCAGTGAAGTTTTTAATCATTGCCAATCCGCCTATGAACGGATCAGCCAACAGGTTAATGCCCCTTAATTCTCCTGATACCTAGATACCTAATACCTAGTATGCTTAAGAAGTTTCGCAAAAAATGGGTAGCTGTAATAGCGATCGCCGTAGTAATTTTACTAACTGTGATTGTCCCTCCTAACCGTAGTCAAGTTTTAGCGGGTTCTACCTATAATCGTTCCCCCAGTGGCTATGGAGCTTGGTATGAGTTTATGACAGCCCAAGGCATAAAAATTGAGCGATGGCAAAAACCTTTACAAAAACTTAAGCGCAACTCTCCTATAACCTTAATCCGCATTAAGCCAGAAATAGAAAGTGTTAGCTATGCCGAGTTAGAGTGGCTAAACAAAGGTAATAACTTAGTAATTTTGGGGGTAAGTGCTAAAACCACGCAGGCTCCTTTTAGTGAATTAATTTCCAGTAAAGTTGGTAATGTCAAAATCGAAACAACCCGCCGTAGAGGTGATTCTCGCTTGCCTCAACCAAAGGAAAATCGACCAGATGAAAAGTTGGCTTTAGGTAATATTAAGTCCCTAGCACAAGCAGACGGCATTCTCCCACAGACAAACCTATTAGATGATGAATTTGGGATCATAGTGTGGAAAAAGGAAAGCCAAGGTACATTTATTGCTTCTGTTACTCCTTACCTCGCTGCCAATGCCTATCAAAATGAAGAGGGAAACTTTAAGTTTTTAGCCAGTTTATTATCTAACTTAGATAACTCAAGTGATATTCCAATTTATGTGGATGAGTATATTCATGGCTATAAAGATCAAAATGCCGATGAAAATTTGGAAGGGGTAAAAAGTTGGATTGACTACTTAATATCAACACCTCTATTTGTGGGCATAGTTCAGGCATTTGTAGTTTTAGTAATATTTATCATCGCTAATAATCGTCGATTTGGCGCACCAATCGCTCCAGAGTCAGTATCTATAAATAATAGTCAGGCATATATAGAGGCTCTTTCATCAATTCTGCAAAAAGCACAAAGACATGAATTTGTGTGGCAGGCGATCGCTAAGGCAGAGCAGAAAAAACTGAGACAAAAACTTGGTATCTCTCCGCAAGAGGATCAAGAGGCTTTGGTCAAAGCTTGGGTGCAACAAACGGGAGGATCACCTGCGGAAATCGAAAGTTTACTCAATCCACCGAAGACAAAAATTAATACTCAACAGTTACTAATCTGGCTTCAGAATTGGCAAAATATTATTACATCTGCTAAAAACCTATAATCACAATTGCAGATTTAATTGAACCGTGATAGAGTGTTAGACCGTGCTTTCAAATAATTAAGATCAAAAATTTAGGCTAAAACAATGGCTAAAGGCGTTCGTATTATCATCACCTTAGAATGCACCGAGTGTCGCACCAATATTGACAAGCGATCGCCCGGCGTTTCTCGCTACACCACCACCAAAAATCGTCGTAACGACACAGGAAGAATAGAGCTTAAAAAGTTCTGTACTCACTGCAATAAACATACTGTACATAAGGAAATCAAGTAATTATCATGGCTTTTTTTCGTAAAAGACTCTCTCCAATTAAACCTACAGCCCTCATTGACTACAAGGATGTAGATTTGCTGCGTAAGTTTATTACCGAAAGAGGAAAAATTTTACCTCGACGCATCACAGGTTTAACTGCTCAACAACAACGAGATTTAACCAAAGCAATCAAACAAGCACGGGCGATCGCCTTACTCCCATTCTTAAATCAAGAAGCTTAATTTTGCCCCTAACCTCCACTCACGGGGGGGATTAGAGCTACTTCGTCCCCATCATGGAGCAATGTGGTTTCGTCAACAAAGTTAAGGTTAATAGCATACCTTGTTACTGCTCTCCACTGCTCAAGCACAGGATGGGCGGTAGCTAATTTTTCATAAACTAGAGACACTGGACTATGCTGTGGTATGTCTAGGTAGATTTCTGGCTGAGAAATTACTTCTTGAAAAGCTGCAAATAGTTTGACATTGACTGTAATTTGATCAGAAATTAAATTAGACATTTGATATTAGTTTTAGGAATTAGTTAGATTTGAAATTTAGTTATCAATACTAGATTTAGTCTAGCTACATTAATAAAAATAAATTTAAAATAAAGCTAATAAGCGCAATAATCTGCAAACTGACGTGACAAGGACAGCAAGAAAACACTAGAAAATGGTGTTACTAATTTCTGATATTCAACAAATTACTGTACCTACAGCGATCGCTTTGGGTAATTTTGACGGCTTGCACCGAGGACATCAACGGGTAATTGCCCCTGTTTTAGCGAATCCCAGTCTAGTACCTACGGTTGTTACCTTTGATCCCCATCCTCAAGAGTTTTTTAGTAAAATTCCCCGCCTTTTATTAACCCCATTACCCGAAAAAGCCGCATATCTGGAAAAACTAGGGATTAAACAGCTAGTATTATTACCTTTTACAGCAAAATTGGCGCAACTCAGCCCTAAGGAATTTATAGACCAAATTTTAATTAATCAACTTCATGCCCAGGAAGTAAGTGTGGGCTTTAATTTTAGGTTTGGCTATCAGCGTGCGGGTTCAGTGGCAGATTTGGCGGAAATTTGGGGAGATCGCCTAGATATTATTTCTGAGCAGGTAATGTTTAATGGTGTTCGTATTAGTAGTTCAACCATTCGTGAGGCATTAGCAATGGGTGATGTCAGTCGTGCTAGTTATCTGCTAGGACGTAACTATATCCTGACTGGAACCGTAATTACTGGGCAAAAACTGGGAAGAACTATTGGATTCCCAACGGCAAATATTCAAACCCATCCCCAAAAATTTCTGCCGAGAGATGGAGTTTATGCGGTACGAGTAACTAATAATTTAACAGGTGATTTAATTGCTCCGACTATAAATGAAGTGAATGGAGTTATGAATATTGGTATTCGACCTACGATCGCTAATTCAGAAAATCCAAATCAACGGGCGATCGAGATACATATCTTTAATTGGCAGGGAGACTTATATGGCAGTGAAATCAATGTAGAGATCATAAAATTCCTGCGTCCAGAACGGAAGTTTGCGAATTTAGATCAGCTAAAAGCCCAGATTAAAGCGGACTGTGAGCAAGCAGTTCTTTAGTTAGCTAATATTTAGGCTATAAGCAGAGATTTTTCAAGTTCTTGTTTGTTGATTAGAGGTGGGTGTAAGTTCGTTATAAATGTCCTAGAAAGTGAATGTTAGTATAAAGATTAGCTAAGATTTTAATTCAAGATTTCCAGATATGCCGCTAAGTTGGAATGAGATTAAGCAAAGAGCGATCGCCTTTTCTAAGAAGTGGGAGGATGAATCTTCAGAAGATGCCGAGGCAAAATCTTTTTGGGATGACTTTTTTAATGTGTTTGGTATCTCTCGGCGGCGGGTGGCAACCTTTGAGCATTCAGTAAAGAAATTAGACAAAAAGCAGGGATTTATCGATCTGCTCTGGAAAGGGGTGATTTTAGTTGAGCATAAATCACGGGGTAAGAGCTTAGATAAAGCATTTCAACAGGCAAAAGACTATTTTTCGGGATTGAAGGAGCATGAGTTACCGAAATATATTTTGGTGTCGGATTTTCAGAAATTCAGACTTTACGATTTAGAGAGTGACACTACTACAGAGTTTGAGTTACAGGACTTTGTTAGTCATGTGCATCTGTTCGGCTTCATTGCGGGATATGAGAAACGGGTTTATAAGGATGAAGATCCTGTCAATATTGCGGCGGCAGAGTTGATGGGCAAGCTGCACGATCGCCTTAAGGAGATTGGCTACACGGGGCATGACTTAGAGGTGTATCTGGTGCGGCTGTTGTTTTGTATGTTTGCTGATGATACGGGGATTTTTAATAAGGGGATTTTCTGGGAATATATCGATCTGCATACGAAGGAAGATGGCAGTGATTTGGCAATGCATATTGCTTCGATTTTTCATGTTTTGAATACGCCAAATGAACGTCGCTTAAAGAATTTAGATGAGAATTTGGCGCAGTTTCCCTATGTGAATGGGAAGTTATTTGAGGAGCCATTGCAACCTGCGGCGTTTGATAAGCCGATGCGCGAGATGTTGCTTGAGGCTTGTGGATTTGATTGGGGTAAGATTTCCCCTGCAATTTTTGGGTCGATGTTTCAGGCGGTGATGAATCAGACAGAACGGCGAAATTTGGGAGCACATTACACTTCTGAGAAGAATATCCAAAAGTTGATTAGACCGCTTTTTCTGGATGATCTTTATGCGGAGTTTGAGAAGGCTAAGGGTAGTAAAGGCAAATTAGAGGAGTTACATAACAAGATTGCAAATTTGCATTTTCTCGATCCTGCTTGTGGTTGCGGTAATTTTTTGATTATTACTTATCGAGAGTTGCGCGATTTAGAGATTTTGATTTTGTTGGAGTTGAATAAGAGTGGACAGTTGGTGACGGATGTTAGCTCAATTATTCAAGTAGATGTGGATCAGTTTGCGGGGATTGAGTATGATGAGTTTGCGGTGCGGGTTGCTGAGGTGGCGATGTGGTTAATCGACCATCAGATGAATGTGAAGGTGAGTAATGAGTTTGGGCAGTATTTTGTGCGGTTGCCTTTGAAGAAGGCGGCGAAAATTGTGCATGGTAATTCGTTGCGGATTGATTGGGAGTCTGTTGTTTCAAAAGAGAAGTTAAATTTCATTTTAGGTAATCCTCCATTTGTCGGAAAACATTTACAAAATGCTGCTCAGAAAGCAGATATGGAGGTGATCTTTGCTGGGGTAAATGGTGCGGGTGTATTGGACTATGTAACGCCTTGGTATATCAAGACTGCTCAGCTAATTCAAGATACAGATATTCGTTGTGCTTTTGTTAGTACAAGTTCAATTTCTCAAGGTGAGCAAGTCGGGATTCTCTGGCAAGAACTTTACAACCAATACAAAATTAAGATTCATTTTGCTCATCGTACTTTTAGATGGAGTAATGAGGCAAAAGGTAATGCGGCTGTGCATTGTGTAATCATTGGCTTTGGGTTACAGAATGTTGATAACAAGAGGCTTTTTGAGTATGTAGATATTAAAGGCGAACCAACAGAGAGAAAAGCGAAAAATATTAATCCATACTTAACTGAAGGAAATGATTTAATCATTTTAAAAAGAGGTAAGCCGATTTGTAATGTGCCTGAAATGCTCAAAGGTAGCCAACCTACTGATGGTGGTAATCTCTTGCTAACTGATGAAGATAAAAATCAATATACTTATCAAGAGCAATCTGGTACAAAATTTATTCGACCTTTTATTTCAGCAGATGAATTTCTAAATGGAAAAACTCGCTGGTGCTTTTGGCTTACAGATATTCAACCAAATGAGTTAAAGAAATTACCATTACTGATGGAGCGAGTAAACAAGGTTCGTCAAATGCGCCTATCGAGTACCAAGCAAGCGACAGTAAAGTGGGCAGATTTTCCTACAGTATTCACCGAAAATAGACAGCCTAATAGTAACTATGTACTCGTACCAAGGGTTTCATCAGAAAATCGAAAATATATTCCAATGGGATTTTTTGATAGCAAAGCGATCGCTAGTGATACCTGTATTACTATTCCAAATGGTGATCTGTATATTTTTGGTGTTCTCACTTCTGAAATGCACATGACTTGGGTTAAGTATGTCTGTGGAAGACTAAAAAGTGATTTTCGCTATTCCAATACAATCGTTTACAACAACTATCCATTCCCTGAAACTACAAATGATAAACAAAAGCAAAAAGTAGAAACTGCCGCACAAGCAGTATTAGACATAAGAGCAAAATATCCCGATAGCAGCCTCGCCGATCTTTACGATCCTCTTACTATGCCGCCCGACTTGGTAAAGGCACATCAAGCCCTAGACAAAGCCGTAGACCTTTGTTATCGTCCCCAACCCTTCGTTAGTGAACTAAACCGCATTGAATATTTATTCAGTCTCTATGAAGCCCTAAATGCGCCATTGCTCAAAGTCGAGAAGAAAAAACGGGTTAAGAGAAAAGAATGAAGAAAATTAGTTTTCTAATCATCTAACAATTAAACGGAATCAAAACCATGCAAACACTACCTAAAATCGAAGAAACGTTAATCGCAGTCATCAAAACCTTACCAACCGAAAAACAGCAAGCACTATTAGAATTTGCCGAATTTTTGCAAGCCAAAACAGCCTCTAAATCCCCAAGCAAAAGCATCAAAGGCTTATGGGCAAATGCAGATATTAACCTCACAGAAGAAGAACTCTCCACAAATAGAAAAGAAATGTGGGCAAATTTCCCTAAGGATATTGAACTATGAGCGCTGTTGTTGCTGACACCCACACAATTATTTGGTATCTGCGAAGTCCAGAGAAATTGTCAATAAATGCAGTGAATGCTCTTGATAATGCTTTGAACAATAGCGAATCAATTTTTATATCTGCAATTTCTCTTGTGGAAATGAATTATTTAGTTGAGAAAAATCGAATTCCCTCAATTTCGCTAGAGCAGCTTTTACAACTAATAGACGATCCACTTGTGAACTTATTTGTAGTTCCACTAGATACGCCAGTAGCCAAAGCTTTTACTCAAATCCCACGTGAAATTGTCCCAGAAATGGGCGATCGCATTATTGCCGCAACTTCTCTATATCTTAATCTGCCTCTAGTTACCAAAGACCATAAAATCAGTAACTTATCCAATATTCAGACAATTTGGTAGCTTTAAAAGCAGATGTGGTTAAATAATCGCCTGATATAGCGATCGCTAATTTGTATCATTACTTTCAACTTCCTTAAGAAAAGCGATCGCATCTTGAATGACCGTCGCAATACTTGGCTGATTACAAGAAATTACTCGATCTGCCAAATGCTTGTGGTGAGGGAAACTCGACAAACTAGGGAAATGGGGCGTATTGTCATAGCGAAAAATCAAATTGTTCTGTCCATCTTGGAAATGATAGCGATAATCAATCGCCGTAATTTGATTATCTACAACAACTAAAGCCTCACTGATAGAAAGCAAATATTTGAAATAAAAACGCAATCGAAGTTTCAGGTTAGCTCGCTCACTAGATAAAATTGTGGCATTGTAATTCTCTACATAGACATTAGGATAAGCTTCCAAAACTTGATCTATTTGATCGAAATAATCCCTAAAACTATTACGCGACATTTCTTAACTTAATCTCTAATTCTTGGCGTAAAGCTAGATAATGACGGTAATTACTTGCCCAATCAAATGCGTCTTCATCATCGCTTGTTTTCCCCTGTTGATATTGTAAAAAAAAGTCGGCAGAATCAGTTTGATATTTAATCTCATAACTGTATAACTGCTTAGTCAAAGCTACTAAAGCATCCAGAGGTGATGTATATTCAGTAATTTGTTTACGCATGACAATAACCAAGCTAAGCAATACTGGGAATTATACCTATAATATTCAAACAATTTGTTAGCTTTAAAAGTAGATGTAGTTAAACGATCGCCTGATATAGCGATCACTTTACTTATCGACAACCAGAGTACGAGCCTGAGAACGTGATTTAGACTTATCTTTCACTACAATTTCCACATCACGACCTAGAGAATTTAAAAATCTAAACAACCTTACAGTCGAAAAGCCTGATAACTTGCCATTGATTAGAGCTGACATCTTAGGCTGATCAATTCCCAATAGTTTAGCCGCTTCAACTTGAGTTATTCCTAACTTAGTAATGATACTACTGATTTTATAAGCAAGTTCTGCTTTGACCAGCAACTCATCAGAATTCTCTAATCCCAAATCAGCAAACACATTACCACTACTTTTTTGTACCTTAATTTCTTCTGTCATTTTGCACCTTTCTTTATTTCTTGTTGTAATGCTCAGAGTAATGTTCTTTAGCTCGTTTTAGCCTTACTTCAATCAAATCCATATCTTGCTTTGGAGTGGCAATACCCTGTTTCGATTTCTTCTGAAAGGAATGCAAAACATAAACAACATCAGTAAATTTGATCGTATAAACTGCCCGATAAGTATCTCCATCAAATCTTCTACCATTTCTACAACACCAGCACCTTTAAAACCTTTAAGTGGCTTAGCAGCAGGATGTTTATCTCCACATTGCGCGATATACAGAGCATAACCAACCACTTGCTGAACCTCGTCTGGGAAATCTTTTAAATCATCTAGGGAACTTCCAATCCACTCAACAGGCTTCAAAAATAAACTACTCACATTACAAATATGCCAAGACTAGCATATTACAGAAAATTAAGAACCTAAATTAAAGCTTCAAAGGTAAATGTAGTTAAACCGCAAATCTATACCACTACTTTCACCCAATCGCTAATCCACCCTAGGGTTTGTTTAACCAATTCTGGAGTAGCTGCTTCACAATAAAGCCGCAAAACTGGTTCCGTTCCACTAAAACGAATTAAAAGCCAACTGGCATCTTCTAGCTCAAATTTAAATCCATCTACAGTATTGATGCTGATAACTTTTCTCCCATTAATTTCTATGAATGGTTCAGTTTGGAGAATTTGCAGAACTTTTTTACTATCTTCGCTACTGGCTAAATGTTTATCAATGCGATCATAGTAAGATTTATATCCTGTTTGGGTTTGCAGGTTGTCATATATGGTACTCAGGTCTTGCTTGGAGATAGCGATCGCTTCTAGTAAATACAAAGCTGAAAGTAAAGCATCCCGTTCTGGAATATGAGTACCGTAACCAATCCCCCCAGATTCTTCGCCACCGAGTAAGGGTTTAGCAATCCCTGATAACATTCTTTCGGCAATATATTTATAGCCAATGGGAGTTTCAAAAACTGGGAGATTATGGAGGGCTGCGACTTTAGGGATCAGATTCAATCCACTAATGGTTTTAATCACTTCGCCCGTAAATCCCCTACGCTTTGCTAAGTGATCGATCAAGATCGGAATCAGAATTTGCGAACTTAAGAAATTACCTGTACTATCCACCGCCGCAATGCGATCGCCATCCCCATCAAACACGAAGCCTACGGATAACTTAGGAGAAGATTGATCAGGATTAGCAAAATGAAAACTTCTCACCTTACGAAATAGAGCTGAAAGGTAACGGGGTAAAGGCTCAGGGGCAGAGCCACCAAATGTCGGATCGGATTTGCTATTAATTTCGCGAATAGGTAGTTCTAAAATTTTGGCTAAACCACCTGCCGCCGCTCCATACATTGGGTCAGCAAAAACCGTTAATTCCCCTGATGAAATTAAATTTTGAATTGCCTGAATATCCACAAGCGATCGCAGCACCTGACAATAGCTTTCCCAAGGATCAAAAACTGTGATTTTACCTGTATTAACTTGGGGCAGAGTTAAACCAGCATCTAATTTCCGCTCGACTTGTTTCGTTAAATCTGGGGATACGGAACCACCGAAGGCTCCTTTAATCTTTAAGCCACTGTAACCTGCGGGATTATGGCTAGCAGTAATTACCAAAGCACCTAAAGCCTTTTGACTGAAAGCTGCCCAACTAAAAGCGGGAGTGGGGGCAAATCCTTGAGATAACTGCACATCAAAGCCAACCGCAGCAACTTTTTTAGCAATATATTGAGCAAATTCTGGGGATAAAAAGCGGCGATCGTAACCTATGATAATGGTCTTACTGGGATGATTGGAGTGAAAATAATTGCCAAAGCTATCTGCCAAAGCCTGTGCTGCTAAGGGTGCAACGGTTCCTAATCTTTTAAAGGTAAATTCATCGGCAATCAAACCTCGCCAACCATCGGTACCGAAGCGAATTGGAGGCTCTGCATGGGTGGACATAGATAAAAATTAAAAGTTAGGGCTATCAAAATTTACCATAAACCACCCTAACCCCAGACCCATAGAATTATTTGGTTAAAACTAAAATTCCCATTAGTCCCGCCAGAATTGGATAGTGAGTTGCTTTTGAGAAGCCAGATGCGATCGCTAGTTTTACCTGATCTGAACCGATGGGAAATCTTTGCAAACTCGGCATTAAATAGGCGTATTCCTGTTCCAGATTCCATAGTTTAGCAATGGGAACCACCAAATTATTTAAATAAAATTGTTGAAATTGCTGTGTTTGGGGATTGGACGGACGGTGAAAATCTAAAATTGCCACAACAGCCTTAGGCTTAAGAACTCGATATAATTCAGCTAAACATTTGGGAATATCAAGGACATTGCGTAAGCCATAGGATAGGGTAGCACCATCAAAGGTCTGATCTGGAAATTCTAAATGTAAAGCATCTCCCTGTTGCCAAGTTAAGTAGGGTTGCAGATGGGGTAAAGATTGGGTACGGTGGCAGGCGATCGCTAGTTGAGATTCGGAAAAGTCCACCCCAAATACCTGTCCAGTGTGATTTTTATTGGCTATTTTGCGTGCCAACATCATTGCCACATCCCCACTACCACAACAAAGGTCTAGGTATGTATCTCCTGCTTTGGGATTTGTCCAAGCGATCGCCATTTTCTTCCAAACTCGATGCTGCCCTAAACTCAACCAGTCATTGAGGCGGTCATACATGGGGGCAATTTGATTAAAAAGCTCTTGTACTTCTTGTTGAGACGGTTGTTGAGACAGTTGTTGAGAAGTTTGCTCGGAAGATGCGACGAAATCGGAGATCATGATGATGAGGATGATGCTACAAGGCGCAATAATAAAAAGTAAAAACGGAGAGGGAGGGATTTGAACCCTCGATAGCTTTCACCATAACAGTTTTCGAGACTGCCGCATTCAACCACTCTGCCACCTCTCCCGATGGATAGAACTTGAGTTTAGCATTAGTTGCTTCTCAGAAATTCAAGAAAATCTGGGATAATTAGCATTAATAACCAACAATTTGTAATGAAGTATTCCCCAGCTAGTATCGTCAGGGCAGAAAAAGCTATAGTGTCTTCGCCATTTACCCTAAAACTATTAAGTGATTTATCCAATCAAGGGGTGTCATTAAAAGCGATCGCTGCCGAAGAAGGCTTAAAAAATGGCTACCTAACCAAATTTGCTAATTTAATTACCGTAGAAAATTCCCTGCTGTGGCTAATTGATGTGGGTGTATTACGGCGAGAAGTCGATGGTCAAGGTATTACGGATAGCTTTCGCCTAACCCCCCTCGGTTATGAAATCTTGGCAAAATGGCAACCACAGAAACCTATTGCGACTTGGAGCGATCGCTTTGAAAATTTATTTAATCAATCCATGCGTTTTTTTTCAGGAATTTTCTCACTAATTTAAACTGTCAAATTTAACTGTCAAATAAACTATTAAAATTATGATTACAGATTTGGAATATTTAACTCATAGTGAAGGCAAACTAACTGCGGTAGCAATACCTATAGAGCTTTGGCGACAACTTTTACCCAACGAAAATGCCGATCTAGATAAGGTCAGTAATGCGATCAAGGACTATTACTTAAGTTATTACTTAAATAAAGCTATGGACAAAGGAAAGCAAAGTCCTACCCATGAGCGCACCGAAGCTCTCCATTTTTTAGAGGACTAAATAAGCAGGTACTTGATACATTGATCTATTGGCAAAAGCAAATATCCAAGCTCACTGGTTCTGACGTATGGCAAGCATTATTTGCTCATGAATCAGTTACAACCCTGCTAGAAAGCCCATCACAGGTTCTATCTAAAACGTCTCGCTATTCCATCCTAGGGGCAAAACCACAAAGCATCTGGACTCCACCCTTGGGTAAAATTCTCAGTTGCGTAGAGAAAATACAACAGGAAATACAAACAGAGAGTACATACTCAAGTAATCCCGATGATTTACCTTTTATCGGCGGTTATTTAGGCTGGCTTGGCTACGACTTAGCATGGGAAATTGAGAAATTACCTCATCTCAGAGCAGATACTCTACCGTTTCCTGTGGCTTTTTGGTACCAACCTGGTAATTTTGCCGTAATCGATCATTTAACTAATGCGGTGTGGCTAGGGGCAGATTCTAAAGGTGATTTAGAGGCAATGGGCGATCGCCTATCTAATTATCAAATATCTAATAAAAATCTGGTTTCTACAGCCTCATCTATTCAATCATCTATTCAGTTCTGTACGGATCAAAGCGACTATATAGCGATGGTAGAACAGGCACAGCAGCACATCCAAGCAGGTGATATTTTTCAGGCAAATTTATCTTTACGATTTTTCTTTGATACTACTACCGATGGTTGGGATATATATAAGCAATTACACCAACTTAATCCTTCCCCCTTTGCTAGTTATTGGCGCAGCCCCTGGGGAGAAGTAATTAGTGTTTCTCCTGAAAGATTAGTGAGTTTACAAGGCGATCGCATTGAATCTCGACCGATTGCTGGTACCCGTCCCCGTGGAGTCACCCCTGAATTGGATCGCCTCTATGCCCAAGAACTAATGGCATCAACCAAAGAGCAGGCAGAACATATCATGCTGGTAGATTTGGAACGTAATGATTTAGGTAGAGTTTCTAATTGGGGTACGGTGCAGGTTAATGAATTGCTAGCGATCGAAAACTATAGTCATGTTATGCACTTAGTTAGTAATGTCATCGGCACACTTAGTCCTAATTTTAATAATGTTGATTTAATTCGGGCAGTATTCCCCGGTGGCACAATTACAGGCTGTCCCAAAGTACGATGTATGGAAATAATTGAGAGTCTAGAACCCGTGCGTCGTAGTCTTTTCTATGGTTCCTGTGGCTACATAGATAGTCGAGGTAATTTGGACTTGAATATCTTAATTCGGACTTTACTCAAGTGCAATAATCGCCTGTGGGGACAAGTGGGAGCAGGAATTGTTGCTGATAGTATGGCAGAAACGGAATGGCTAGAATCTTTACAAAAGGCAAAGGCAGCTTTTTCGGTTCTTACTAAGAGACAGTCATAAAAAACAAACTTTAAGACATCTTGACAAAGATACTTACCCCAAAGCCTCATTTTGGCAGAGCCATCAAAAAGGTAAGCCCTTGAATTCCAATTGAAATTAATGTTAAAGTTGCAGAGCTTAATAGGAGCTTGCTTTGAGTTAATCACCGATTCCCCGTTGGCTTAGTCGATATTTCTATATTATCTATAACTTATCTATTATCTATACCTACAGTGGATTATTCGTCATGGGTTAAAGTAACAGTTAGAGTCCCTACGGATTTAAGGAGAGCGTTACGACAATGGGCGATCGCTCAGAATTAAGCCACAATATGAAAATCCGTAGACATATCCTCCTTCTCAGTGTTCTGATCGCTCAGTTTTCTGGTAATCCAGTCCTAGCCGCAATTACTTGTCCTAACATTGATCCTAAGGCTAAGAGCTATGACGTAATCGTATTTGGTGATGAAGTCCCCGGGGTCATGACTGCCATCCAAGTACAACGGGAACTAAAGCAACGTAACCAATCTGCAAAAGTTGGGTTAATTACTGAGGGAAATATTAAGCATGGCATTGGTGGACATTTAGTCCGAGGGGGATTAGCATATCTGGATCGTAATCAAATTCCTCGGGATATGCGCTCTAGGTTGGGGAAATTCGCACCCACTAGCAGACTATATCAAGAGTTTTTAGACATAACTAAAACAGAAACCATTGCCCTTGATCGATTTAAAGCAGCAGCAGCGTTTAAGCAGGTTCTTGCCCAAGCCAAAATTGATGTAATTGGTAACGTAAAACTGAAGTCGGTATTGTCGGCGGGAAACTCTGTATGTAGTTTTACGGTCACTGTCTCCTCTGATCCTCCAAAGGATACTATTCAACAATACACAGCCCAACAATTTATTGATGCGAGTCAAGGCGGTAAATTTGCAGAAATGGCGGGTGTAAAAATGTTGACGGGGTTTGGTGCTTTGGGACTGCCCGATAGTAGCTTAGGGATAGGATTAGCATTTGAAACCTATGGCTTAACTATTAAACAACTCCGCAGAATTGAATTAAAACTAATTCGTCGCTTCTTAGATACACGGGATCAAGAGGCACAGACATGGTTAAAAGTAGCTAGTGGCAATAATCCCAAACAGGAAAAAGCAATTTTAGTGACTCTACTCACCAGTGAAGGTAATCCCAGAACTCTTTATCAAGGTACTAATGATTCTGCGGATGTGCGATCGCTGGCATTTACAACAGCCTTTCATGGACAAAATAATCTCAGTATCCAAAACCCAGAAGGAATTCTGGATCGTGCCAATATTGCGGTTTTAGATGACCGACTTAGTTACAACGCTATGTTGTTTTATACCACTGCCGAAACAGCCCTCAAATTGAGTAATAGTGGTGCCAAACCTGAGCCTTATATGCAGGCATTTGCTGAGAAAGTCAAGCGATTTTATCTCAGTCTTGGGGCTACTAAGGTGGAAATTATGAAAGAGTTATATATCCGCACTACAGCCCAAATTGCTAATCCGATTGAGGAGCTATCTGCCACGGTGATGACCGAGGGGGGCATACCAGCCGATGAGGCTTTAGGTACATTTACTTATCACTTAGATGTGCGCGGAGGGATTAAGGGATTAAGAGCAAGGGCAACTAGTGAAGGGGTAAAAAACTTAGACCTATTAAATATGCCCACATTTAACTATGGATTTCGCCATACTCTGCCCCAAGAGCGTCAAAATTTAGCGGTTTTAGGTCCAACCTCTGGATTTGGGGGACTAGGAACGGCGGCGGGGAGGATTGTGGAATTTAATGTATCTGTAGGTGAAGGATTGGCGATCGCCATAGCCAAGGCAATTACCGAAAATCGTTCTCTACACAGTATTAAAAATCGAGAAGTGCGGCGGGCTTTAGGTTATACCCCTATAATTTACGGTCGTCCCACGGAAAGCTTTAATTCCGTCTTTTTCTTGGAAAAAACCCTAAAAACGTTGAAATAATCAACATCAGATCAACCAAACGCTGAAATTTATAGAGACCAATATGACTCTTGGATAATTTCTAACTTTATGATTACTGTGTGATTCTCCGCACAGATTATTGACATAGGAATTACAAATACCATTAGCGATCGCTCACAGAACAGAACCAATAATTCCGAGATAGTAAGAGGGTAATTATTTACCTGAATATTGGAAATATTTAAACCAATGATTGTGAAGTTATCAGATACAAACAATATTGAAATATCAGTTTTAGGGCAGAAAATGCAGGCGATCAGCTATTTAGGAAAGGCATTTCTCCCGACAAATCTTGCAGGTGAAGTCCAAAAACTAGTACCTGCTTGCCGCCGAGACCTTGATATGGGATTAATATCGATGGTAGTGGAAGAACCAAACACCCACAGACTATGGACATCAGTACCAAAGGAAATGCAAATCTAAAATTCTCGATCAATTCCATGTTTTAATCCTTGCTTAGGTATGTAAAATTAACTAGTTACATCAAATACATAGCAAGTTTTCCATGATCTACGAAATTTTCATGCCCGCTTTAAGTTCCACGATGACCGAGGGTAAAATCACGGCTTGGGTTAAATCCATTGGCGACAAAGTAGAAAAGGGTGAAACCGTCTTAGTTGTGGAATCTGATAAGGCAGATATGGATGTGGAAAGCTTCTATGAAGGCTATTTAGGGGCGATCGCCGTACCTGCGGGAGAAACTGCACCCGTAGGTAGTACCCTAGGCTATGTGGCAGAAACAGTTGCCGAAATTGCTGATATTAAGTCCAAACTAAGCCAAACCTCTGAGCCAGTTGCGGCTTCTACTAACGGCACTAGTACTGGCACAGCTATTCCTGAAGTAGTGGTTACTAAGGTTGAAACCCCAGCTATAGCCAAAAGCGATCGTCTAATTGCCACTCCTAGAGCAAAACGCATTGCTAAAGAAAATAACCTAGACCTAGCTAAAATTAACGGTTCTGGACCCAATGGCAGAATTACTGAGCAAGATGTTACTGCCCTGTTGCAAGTTCCAGTTCAAGCCACCCCTGCTAAAGTATCAGTAAAGGCACCTGAACCGATCGCTGCGTCAATTCCCTCTGCCCCAGTTTCCACCACTCCCAAAGTCACCTATACGCCTCAACTGGGAACTACTAAACCCCTCACAACTCTGCAAAATGCTGTAGTGCGTAACATGAATGCCAGTTTAAGTGTTCCGACTTTTCATGTGGGCTATACCATCACCACCACTGGTTTAGATGAACTTTACAAGCAGATTAAATCTAAAGGTGTAACCATAACAGCTCTGTTAGCAAAGGCGGTAGCAGTGACCCTCCAAAGGCATCCCATAGTTAATGCTAGTTTTAGTGATCAGGGTATCGTTTATAAATCCGATATTAATGTGGCGATCGCCGTAGCCATGGAAGATGGTGGTTTAATTACACCCGTGCTACCTAAGGCAAACGAAAGTGATATTTACAGCCTATCCCGTCACTGGAAATCCCTTGTGGAAAGGGCAAGAGCCAAACAACTGCAACCAGAAGAATATAATTCGGGAACTTTCACTATTTCCAATTTAGGTATGTTTGGAGTAGATCGATTTGATGCTATCTTGCCACCAAATACAGGTGCGATCTTAGCTATCGGTGCATCTCATCCCCAAGTGGTTGCTACCAAAGACGGAGCGATCGCAGTGCGCAATCAAATGCAAGTTAACCTGACTGCCGATCACCGCATTATCTATGGTGCTGATGCCGCCAAGTTTTTACAAGACCTTGCTAAATTACTGGAAACCGATGCTCAATCCTTAGTTCTATAAAAGTAGGTAGTAGCTTTGGAAATTACTTAGCTAATTAAACGGAGCTCAGTCCACCGATAACTTAATTTTTCACGGGGAGACAAGTAGCCATAGGCAGAAATAAGGTAAAATTTTTGAGCATGATACAATTCTTAGAAATATTTTGTAGCCGCTTAAGCTTGAATTTAATTACCAATGGGCTTCTGGAAAAACTTATTTAGCGGTAATGACTCTAGTGTGTCTGACCAAAGATCCAAGTTTCGATCTGTATCTAATTCCATACATAACTCAGTACCTAACTGTGATGGGGAAATTTTATTTAGTAGCGATCGCGATCTTGATCTATACGAGTTAGAGGAGCTATGTGATTCTGTCGGCTGGTCTCGTCGTCCTATTCGGAAGGTGCGGATTGCGATCGAGCATAGTTTTGTAGTTGTAACGATGTGGCACAAAAAAGGAAGCTTTAAGCGTCTAATTGGCTTTGCCCGTGCTACTTCCGATCATGCTTTTAATGCCACGGTGTGGGATGTGGTTGTGCATCCAGAGTTCCAAGGGCGAGGTTTGGGTAAAGAGCTAATGCGTGAGGTGATCTATTTACTCCGCAAAGAAGATATTAGTAACATTAGTTTATTTGCAGATGGTCATGTGGTTACTTTTTATCAACAATTAGGCTTTAGTCCCGATCCAGAAGGAATCAAAGGAATGTTTTGGTACCCACCTTCGTGAACTACTCCTAATTTAAGTTACTAGGATAATGTTCAGAAATTTCAAACAAGCGATCAGTATTCGTTAACTCCAATAAAGCCTGAACTTCTTGACGGACTGAACACAGAACCAATTGTCCTTCTCTACTCCGCATTAACTTTAATAGGGTAATTAATAGCCCTAAACCCCTACTGTCTACAAATGCAATATTTTCTAAGTCCACCACTAATATATCGGGATTTGTATTAGCGATCGCCATTGCCTCAGTTCTTATCTGTGCATAAGACTCAGCATCCAGCCGACCATTGGGCTTAAATATTACTACTTTTTTAGACAATTGCAATAGCTCCAAACATTTAGTAATCATGACTTTCAGCACATTTTTAACGATTCAGACTCTATTGCCATACTCCCTAGACTCTTGAATCTTTCTTGAATCTTTAAAGTCAGAAGGGAATAACAATGTAATCTTTGTTACTAATACTATTGAAAGCCATGACTGTCTAACATCTATCTAAAGATAAAAGTCATAGGTGTAAAACTTCCGTAAAAGTTGTAAGATTAAAAGAGTTCTTAAGTAATTCTTCAAGCTATGGGTAGGTCGATCCGAGTAGCTCCAGAACATATAGAAAGGGTACAGCTTGCGCTACGACAAAGCTCTTACCCTAGTCAAAGTGCGCTGGCGATTGATGTGGGCTTAACCCGTCCGACCGTAAATAGTTTCTTCAACGGCAAGCCCATTGATTATTTGAATTTTGTCGAAATTTCTCAAAAATTAAACTTAGACTGGCAGGCGATCGCCGCTAAGCATATAGATGGTACCACTGATTTAGACATAAATACTTTAGACATAAGAACTATAGATAGTAATTTTTCACCTCGAACTACCATTCCTGACATTCTCGTAGTTGACGATCGCCCTGATAATATTCGGCTTTTATCAAGTATGCTCAGTGAAAGAGGGTATAAAGTGCGTAAGGCTGTCAATGGCATGATGACTCTAACTGCCGTACAAACATCTGCTCCCGATCTAATTTTATTGGATATTACGATGCCGCAAATGGATGGCTATGAAGTCTGCCAAAGGCTAAAGTCCAGTCCTAAAACCAAAGATATTCCCATTATTTTTATTAGTGCCCTTGATGAAGTTCTGGATAAAGTGAGGGCTTTTAACCTTGGCGGCGTTGATTATATTACGAAACCATTTCAGGTGGAAGAAGTCATTGCCCGAGTCGAAAACCAATTGACTATTTGCCATCTTAAAAATCAACTAAAACAGCAAAATCACCTTCTCGAACAAGAAGTTGAACATCGGGTAGAAGTAGATCAAGTCCTGCAAGAACAAAATATTCTGCTCCAAAAAGAGATTCAGAGTAGGCTCAAAACGGAAAAACTGCTGAAGGAACAAAACCTAATTCTCCAAGCGGAAATTCAAACTCGTCAAAATATAGAACGTCACCTGCAAGAAAAAAATATCCAACTACAAAAGGAATCAGGCGATCGGCTAATTCTCACCAATCAGATCAAAGAAAAAGAACAACAATTAGCTGCCCTCATTGCCAATATCCCCGGTGTAGTTTACCGAGCCATATCCCATCAAGATGGTCGAGTCACAATGCCATATCTTAGCCCTAGGATCAAACAACTCCTTGGCATAACTGTTCAAGAATTTACGGAAACCTTTGAATGGATTTTTGATGTGGTTCACCCTGAAGATCGGATGGAGCTATATCGAGCCTTAGAGGAATCAAAACGCCAACTTAGCAATCTCGACTACGAATATCGACTTGTGCAAGAGCTTGGTGCAGCTAGGTGGGTCAGAATCTTAGCACAGCCCCATCAATCAATTAATAAAGACATTGTTTGGGATGGAGTAATCATTGATATTTCCCAGCAGAAAAATATGGAAATAGCCTATGAACTGCTTTTAGAATCTATGGAAATTGACTATAGACAATCAGAAGAATTACTACAAAGTATATTCCCCCAAGAAATTGCCCAACACCTTAAACAAACTCGCAAACCGATCGCCTGTGCCTATGATGCAGTTTCTGTACTATTTGCCGACATAGTTGGGTTTACGCAGGTGTGTTCTCATTTTTCTGCCAGCGAAACCGTAGAACTCCTTAATCATATTTTTTCCAATTTTGATCATTTAAGCAACGACTATGGCTTAGAGAAAATTAAAACCATTGGTGATCAATATATGGTTGTCAGTGGTATGCCCAACCCTAGACCAGATCATGCCGAAATCATTGCTGATATGGCGTTAAGTATGCTGACAGAAATTACTAAATTTAAAAATCATCTTAACCAACCCATGAGCCTCCGCATCGGGATTAATTCTGGGGCTGTGGTTGCAGGTGTAATTGGTTCCAATAAGTTCGTTTATGATATTTGGGGAGATGCGGTTAATATTGCCAGTCGCATGGAGTCCCACGGAGAGCCACAAAGAATTCAAGTATCCGAGGCAACCTATCTTCAACTTAAGGATCGATATACCTTTGAGAAAAGGGGTGAAATTCCGATCAAGGGTAAAGGTAACATGACCACCTATTGGTTAATCAGTAAAAATACTTAAAAATAAATTTAGATAGCAATGAATTAGAAGTGATGAAATCTTCCTCAGCTTGATGGATCGGTTGCCATGTAAAAGTCTCAACAAATCATAATTACAACTTCATTCTTAATCTTAGCCACATACCCTTTGCGGCAACTGTCTAATTATCCTTTGAAACAAGGAAACATCATCTAACCCATGACTTAAAATTAAAGCACCTTGAATAGCGATCGCTACATCTTCTGCTTTTCCCCTAGCTATAGCTGTATCTAAACCTGATGCACTTAAAACTTCTGTCATCTCATTGATCCATTTAAGCAGAATTACTTTCACCTGATCATGGAAAATATCTCGGGATGAACCCATCAGCAAAATCGCAAATAGACAGGGCTTTTCTCCACCTGCATAGACTTCATTAAGGCGATCGCACATACGTTCCATTTTGATTAATATACTTCCCTCGGTTTTGAGTGCAGGCAAAATATTCTGCTCCATCCAATCCGCCAAAAAGTTTAATACCGTTGTTACCATTTCATCCTTACCATTGGGGAAATGATGATAAAGACTGGCTTTACCAAGTCCGGTGGCTTCAGAGATTTTACTAAGGGTGGCACCGTCATAGCCATATTGGCAAAGTAGGTTAAGTAAACAGGGAATATAAGTATTGCGAGACAAGATTTTCTAATCCTTTAATAAAGTAATGAAGTTATAAGTAAATTGTTGAAATTATACCAAATGATCGGTACAGTATTTCCGTATCATTGAGATACACCTTTTCTCTTGCTTGAACTCATACTCAATTATGCAACGCCAAAAATCTTTATTTAAGTTATAGAATAGGAGTCAGTGGATCAAACCCGTAGTAACTTAGTATCTTAAGCCACAACATGAACTAAGTGGGACTAAAATAATTAGACTAGACATATATATAAACTTTTGATGGCTGTACCCGTTGTGAAAAATCATTTATCCATCCCTGGTCAATCTTGGCTTGTTGAAGAGCGTGATGCTTGTGGTGTAGGCTTTATTGCCGATGTTGAGGGTCATGCCCGCCATGATTTGATCGTTAAAGCTTTAAGAGCTGTTGACTGTATGGAGCATAGGGGTGGTTGCAGTGCTGATAAAGAGTCAGGTGACGGTGCAGGGATCATGACGGCTGTACCTTGGGATTTAATTGCCAAAGATTTAGTAAGTAGTATAGGGTCTGTACCTAAATTAAATGGCGATCGCAATGCCGTCGGTATGATCTTTTTACCCCAAGAAGCTGAATATCAAGCTTTAGCCCGTGAAGTTATTGCCAAAATTGCCACAGAAGAGGGTCTGGAAATTTTAGGATGGCGGACTGTCCCCGTGCGATCACAGGTTTTAGGTAGTCAAGCTAAAGCAAATCAACCCCAGATTGAGCAGGTGATTTTTGCCGATGGTAAAGATGGTAGAGCTTCCCTAGAACGGTGTTTGTATATTACCCGTCGTCGTATTAAGCTAGAAATCGAAAGGCTTTATCCCCAGTGGCAGCAAGATTTTTACATTGTTTCTCTATCTAATTCCACCATTGTCTATAAGGGTTTAGTGCGATCGGAAGTCCTAGGCGAGTTTTATGAAGACCTGAAAAATCCAGATTATATTACTCCCTTTGCCCTTTACCATCGTCGCTTTAGCACTAATACCATGCCCAAGTGGAACCTAGCACAGCCCATGCGTTTTTTGGGGCATAATGGCGAAATTAATACACTCTTGGGTAACATTAACTGGTTTAAGGCAAGGGAACAGGATTTAGCTCATATTAACTGGGGTAATCGCATCAGTGAAATTCTGCCCGTAATCAAAGATGGAGAAAGCGATTCAGCTTCTTTAGATCACGTTTTAGAGCTTTTAGTCGAAAGTGGTCGCAGTCCCTTAGAAAGCCTAATGATTTTAGTGCCAGAAGCGTATGATAGTCAGCCCGATCTCAAGGATCATCAAGAGATTGTAGATTTCTACGAATATTACAGTGGATTGCAAGAAGCTTGGGATGGACCCGCCCTGTTAGCTTTTAGTGATGGTAAAACCGTAGGAGCAGCCCTAGATCGTAATGGGTTACGCCCCGCCCGTTATTTAATTACCACTACTGGTTTGGTGGTGGTTGGTTCCGAAGCTGGTTCTGTGGATGTGGATGAATCGGAAATCCTCGAACGAGGCAGGCTGGGACCTGGACAGGTAATTGCTGTGGATTTGGTTAACCATGAAATTCTCAGAAATTGGGATATTAAACAACGCATTGCCGCGGCAAATCCCTACGGCACATGGCTTCAGGAATACCAGCAGACTCTATCACCTCAGTCATTTTTAGATCAGCCTCAACTGGACGACAAAGTTATTCTTACCTTCCAAACCGCCTTTGGTTATACCTTTGAAGATGTGGATATGATAATCGAGGCAATGGCTCAGGAAGGGAAGGAACCGACTTTCTGCATGGGTGATGATACGCCTTTAGCAGTTTTGTCTAATAATCCCCATTTGCTTTACGATTACTTTAAGCAACGCTTTGCTCAGGTAACAAATCCTCCCATTGATCCTCTTAGGGAAGGGATGGTAATGTCTTTGGCGATGAATTTAGGCGATCGCGGTAATTTACTAGAAGCTAAACCCGAACATGCCCGTCAACTAAAAATTAAGAGTCCGGTTTTGAATGAGGCTGAACTAGCAGAAATTCAAGGTACGAACTTTAACAATCATAAGTTAGATATTACTTTCCCTTTAAGCGCAGGGGCAGAAGGATTACAGCAGGTGATTATTAACCTCTGCGATCAAGCTGTTGCAGCGGTGAATGCTGGTAGTAAGATTCTGATTTTGAGCGATCGCCTTCTCAATGCCGAAAATGCTTTTATTCCTCCGTTAATGGCAGTAGGGGCAGTGCATCACCGCTTAATTGCTGAAGGTTTAAGAATGAGAGCTTCGATTATTGTCGAAACAGCCCAATGTTGGAGTACCCATCACTTTGCTTGCTTAATTGGCTATGGAGCCAGTGCCATTTGTCCTTACTTAGCGTTTGAAACTGTGCGGCAGTGGTTTGGTAAGCCCAAAACCCAAATGCAAATGTCGCAGGGCAAAATCAAACAGTTATCGATTACCCAAGTTCAAGGGGCTTACCGCAAGGCAGTGGAAGATGGATTATTAAAGATTCTCTCTAAGATGGGAATTTCGCTTTTAGCTAGCTATAACGGTGCCCAAATTTTTGAAGCAATCGGGCTGAGTTCGGAAGTAATCGACCTGTGCTTTAGGGGTACTGTTTCTCGTGTGGGTGGCATGCAAGCCAAAGATATTGCCTCAGAAGTTATCAGTTTGCATCACCAAGCTTTTCCCGAACTACACGCTAAGAAACTGGAAAACTATGGCTTTGTTCAGTACAAAAATGGTGGCGAATACCACATGAATAGTCCTGAAATGGCAAAGGCATTGCATAAGGCGGTGACAGGAGAGGGATACGATCACTATGAAGTTTATCGCAAACAATTACAAAGTCGTACTCCGACAGCTTTAAGAGATTTATTGGAATTTACCAGCGATCGCCCCGCCATTGATATTTCTGAAGTTGAACCTGCCAGTGAAATATTTAAACGGTTTTGTACAGGGGCAATGTCCCTAGGCGCATTAAGTCGTGAAGCTCATGAGGTTTTAGCGATCGCCATGAATCGTATCGGCGGTAAATCTAACTGTGGTGAAGGTGGTGAAGACCCAGCCCGCTATCAACCCATTGAAGACGTGAACCCTGAAACGGGAATTTCCACCTCTTTCCCCCACCTTAAGGGGTTAAAAAATGGCGATACCGCTAATTCTGCCATTAAACAAATTGCTTCGGGTCGGTTTGGCGTTACCCCCGCTTATTTAGTTAGCTCTAATCAATTAGAAATTAAAGTCGCTCAAGGGGCAAAACCCGGCGAAGGCGGACAATTACCTGGTCCCAAGGTGAGCGAATATATTGCCATGCTGCGGAACTCGAAGCCCGGAGTATCTCTAATTTCGCCACCACCTCACCATGATATTTACTCCATTGAGGATTTAGCTCAACTAATTTATGACCTGCACCAAATTAATGATCAAGCTAAGGTGTCCGTAAAGTTAGTTGCCGAAATTGGTATTGGCACGATCGCCGCAGGGGTAGCAAAGGCAAATGCGGATATTATCCAGATCTCTGGACATGATGGCGGCACGGGTGCTTCACCTCTGAGTTCTATTAAACATGCGGGTGCACCTTGGGAGTTAGGTTTAACCGAAGTACATACAGTCCTATTAGAAAATCAACTGCGCGATCGAGTTTTACTCAGGGCTGATGGTGGATTCAAAACAGGCTGGGATGTGGTCATGGCAGCAATGATGGGTGCAGAAGAGTATGGCTTTGGTACAGCTGT